>JBAYXX010000113.1:0-11797 GCA_041673345.1 Kiritimatiellia bacterium | reverse complement strand
ATCGGTATCGAAAAGCGTACGAGGTCGACCCCGATACCGACCCCGACCCCGACTCCGATGCGTTTGACCGTCGAGTTACCCCATCGTTTTTTCGCGGCGCGCCGCGCGGCGGGCTTGCCTATAACTTCCAATGGGTTAAGTTGTTCTCCATGTATTTTTTATCTTTGTCTCGCACTTAGTCTGGCTTGACAAGGTGCGAGACAAGGAGGTCTTCCGTTATATGTTACGCTATTGATCACACCTTATATGACCATGGTGCGCGATGAGGGCGGCCGAGCATTTTAGCGGCCTCGTCATCGCCTATGATCGTTTCATTTTTGTCATCCCAGCGGACTTTACGATCCAATTGCATCGCAATATTACCGAGATGGCAGACATTTGAAACGCGGCTTCCAATTTCAACCGACTCATTTGGATCTTTGCGTGATTTAACACAATTGATGAATCTGCGATAATGAGCGGTGAACTGATCGGCGGTGCCTGTTCCAGGCACCGCTTTGGCAATCTCCGGCGAAGACGACTCAGTGATCTTGCGGCCATTGGTCTCAATCCATCCTTTGTCACCTTCAATCCGCACCCCGAAAGATTTTGGTGAGGTCACGCACTCCATTTCCAGTCCGTCAGCGTAGCGGAAGCCGAAATGCACTTTGGTGGCGGTGTCGTAAAGATCGCCCTTGAGGGGAAACTCCGCGCCCATATTCCACAACTCTTCCGGCATGGTTTTATCCAGACCGAGTGCCCACATGGCCACACCGATCGCATGATGGCCGAAGTTGGTGGTCTGACCGCCGGAGTAATCACTGCCAAAGCGGAAGCGATATAAACAGCGGTCTTTGTGGTATGGAACTTTAGGTGCGGGCCCCAGCCACATATCATAATCGAAACCTTCTGGAATCGGCATAGGCTGCCAGCCAGGTCCGGGACCAGCAAAGTTGTTTTTAGCGACATACGTCACCACACGCCGTGGCTTGCCGATAATTCCTTCGCGTATGGCTTTGCAAAAATCGTTGAGAAAGGTTGTGGAACGCCACTGACTGCCGGTCTGCAAGACCCGGTTATACTTGCGCACAGCCTTGATCATCTCTTGACCGTCACGCACTGTAAGGCTTAACGGTTTCTGACAATAGATATCCTTGCCGGCAGCCGCTGCCTGAATAGTTTGAATCGCATGCCAGTGATCCGGTGTTATAATCGCCACTGTGTCAATATCCTTGCGGGCCAGCAGCTCACGAAAGTCAACATAAGCGGCACACCCCTTAAATGATCCGGAAGGCGAACGCTTTGCATATGCCTTCTCTACCATTTCACGCACAGGTTCGCGACCGAGGAACTGAGTGTCACGCACATAGCCATGGCTTGCTTTATTTACATCGCAGACCGCCACAATTTGCACATCCTCCATCGGCAGCCATTGTTTAAGATCCTGCTCCGCCTGGTTGCCGCAGCCGATGATACCCATAGTAATACGTTTTGACGGGGCGTTCGCGCCCAGCGTCTGAGAACGTATGATCATTGGAAATCCGATCGCACTGGCAGCAGTTGCCTTCAAAAATCCGCGGCGCGTGTTTGACCGTGCCAATCTTTTATTACCCTCATTCATTTTCAGCTCCTTGTTTTTGCGCTTATCGCGACTAACTGCTACGGTTGTTTATTTTTGAAAATTATCGCTAGCCATGCAATATATAAGCAAAAGCAGCGGAATTGTGCAAGGCGTTTCTGAGATGCTTTTTCAGCGCAAAGAAGCGCAAAGAATAATTAATTGTTCTCTGCAAAAAGTTGCTTATTTGTGAAATCGTCTAACTTTAGTGTAGTAGTCGCTCTATGAGCGACACATGCTGGATGAAGGTCGGTTTCGCAGTCGATAGGTGGTGCCATGCAACTCGGAGTCGGTGTCGGCATCGGCATCGGGGTCGTTTTTTATGCGTTTTTCGATACCGATTCCGATAGCGACCCCGACCCCGGGCAATAGGCCAGCTTTGTCGCTGACGTTCGGCTTCAGCTATGTGTCGCTCATAGAGCGACTACTACACTAAACGCCTATAAACGTTCGAGAAACAACTTTTTGGCTTGTGCTAACATTCAGCAATTTCATGTGGCTTTTCCTTTTTCCAATTTTTTGAAGGATTTTTGTTGAGGGTTATTGTCGCATGGGACATTTTTTTGTCCAATGTGTTGTCGCATGTCGCATTTCATATTACAATTTAGCTTGACAGCTTGACAGGAATGCCACTTAATATTATTTTTTATATCTAACAGATATGTCATAATTTCCGCCTTGCTTCCAAACATAGATTAGTCTACGCTTTGCACTGGTCAAGCGAAGCGGGTGGATATTAAAATAATTGGAGATAGGATGATTAAATGGAACCCTGAACTTTATGGACGCTCACTCCTGTGTCTGATGGATTTTACGGATGCGGAGATGCTGGAGCTGGTTGATTTGGCGGTGGCACTGAAAGCGCGCCGACGCGCCGGTATTCGCGGCGATCTCTTGCGGCGGCGGCATATCGCACTGATCTTTGAGAAGGGTTCAACCCGCACCCGCACCGCTGCCTCAATTGCAGTGCGCGACGAGGGCGGAACTGCCGAATATCTCTCTCAAAACGACATCCATCTGGGAGCCAAAGAGTCAGTCAAGGATACCGCGCGGGTTCTGGGCCGTACCTTTGACGGCATTCTTTTTCGAGGCTTCTCCCAGCAGCGGGTGGCGGATTTAGCGCAATACGCGGGTGTGCCGGTCTGGAATGGCCTGACCGACGCTTTTCATCCGACTCAAATTCTGGCCGACCTGATGACCATCCAGGAGAATTTTGGCAGGCTTAAAGGGTTGAAGGTAGCCTATGTGGGCGATGGGCGCAACAATGTGGCTAACTCGCTGATGATTGGCTGCATGAAGTCAGGCATCAGCTTTGCCAACTGCACACCTGCTGCGCTGCTGCCAGACGCAGACCTGGTTAAAGAGGCGCGTGCCATGGGCGAGCGCAATGGCGCGGCAATCGAGGTCTGCATTGATCCGCTGCAGGGAGTCAAAGGCGCGAATGTGATTTACACCGATGTGTGGGTCTCCATGGGCGAGGAGAGCGAGCGTGAGAATCGCATCCGTCTGCTGCGCCCCTATCAGGTGAACAGAGCACTGGTCGAGGCCACCGGGACACCGGAGGATCAGTTCATCTTCCTGCACTGTCTGCCCGCTTTTCATGACAAGGAGACAACCATGACCGCTGAATCCGGCGCGTTGGAAGTGACCGATGATGTTTTTGAGGCACCGTTCTCCAAGGTTTTTGATGAGGCTGAGAACCGGATGCACACCATTAAAGCACTCTATGTCTCAGCCTTAGCCGATGGGGCCGCGCTTTAGCCAATCGGGGTCGGAGTCGGTATCGGTATCGAAAGGTAGGGGCCAGGTGATGGGTGATAGGTGATGGCGGCCTGGGAAGCACTGTAGCCGAGGGCCGTGACCTCGGGCGGCGCGGTCATGGCCAGCCGCCCTAAAGAGGAGCGGCAAGTGGCAAGCCGACCGCGTAGAGCACTGTGAAAAAACGATGAGGTAACTCGAGTGGCCCGTTGAATTAGAGTACGGATCAGCAAGCAATGCCACCGAGTCACCATGTCACAAAGTCACTAGGTCAGAAACAAAGGAGTTGTTATGTCAAATAGATTGCATGATATTGCATGGGTGGATTTCAAAAAGCTCTCCATTAAGGAGAAGATTCCCTATCTGATTCAGGAGGGCGGCGGGCCTTTTCATACGCTCTTCGCGCAGCAGTTCGGGTGGGCTGAGGTGGAGCGTCTTACAGCACTTACCAATGCGATCCGCAAGATCGCCAAAACGCGCGAAGGCAGCCTGTTCCTGCACTCGCTAATCTCGGATAAGCGGGCGATGCTCTATTTCTCTCAGCCCAGCTCACGCACCTTTCTTTCGTTTCTCTCAGCCTGTCAGATCTTAGGCATCCAGACTGGCGAGGTGCGCGACACCTCAATTTCGTCGGAGTTTAAAGGGGAGTCGCATGAGGATTCGATCCGCACCTTCAGCTCTTATTTTGATATGATCATCATGCGTTCGCCGGAGCGGGGATTGGCGGAGCACATGTCATGCGTGCTCTCTAACTCCGAGCGCCCGATCCCGATCATCAACGCCGGTTCCGGTAAGGATCAGCATCCCACCCAGGCGCTGCTCGACATCTATACGCTGATCCGCAGCTTTGAAAATTCAGGTGGACTGCAGAATCGCACAGTGGTCTTTTGCGGTGATCTACTGCGCGGACGCACGGTGCGGTCGCTCTCCTATCTGCTGACCAACTACACCAACATCCGGCAGATATTTGTGGCACCCGCGCAACTGCAGGTGGCGCAGGATGTGGTGGATCATCTGGCGCAGAGTAATGTTACCTTTGAACTAACTGAAAATTTCAAATCAGTGATCCCGCTGGCGGATGCGATTTACATGACCCGCATTCAGGATGAGTGGGACAACATTGATGGCGAGAGCGCCAAGATTGACACCAGTGCGTTCAAGTTTGAGGAGGCTGAATTTAAGCTGCTCCCGCCAGAGGCGGTGATCCTGCACCCGCTGCCACGGCGCGATGAGATCTCGACCGTGGTGGACGATGACCCGCGCGCCATGTACTGGCGGCAGATGCGCAATGGCATGTGGATTAGGTGCGCTTTGATTGCCTGGACCTTTGGGTGCGAAGGGGCAATTCACGACTATTTTTGCGACCACTGAGTGGTCGCAAAAATTTTATATTTATCTGCTTGACTAAAATGGCAGGCGTCTTTAAGCTGTTTTTAACACTGGCAGTCTATATACGGTGAAATAAAGGATAGCAAAGCAGAGTTTTTCGCTTGGATATGTGCTGTCTTACTAACTTGAAAAAGGAGAAATACCTATGAAAATGCATACCCCGATTGGCCAATTGCTGAAGAAAAAAGGTGGTGAGATTTCAACGATTGCGCAGGATGTCACGGTTTACGACGCAGTTAAGACAATGGATGAAAAGCGGATGGGGTCGTTACTGATACTGGATGATCAGGGCCACTTAGCCGGTATTTTCACAGAGCGGGACTGTCTGCGCAAGGTGGTGCTGGCTGGGCTCCAGCCAGAGAGCGTGCAGGTGGGGCAGGTGATGACAACTAAGGTGATTTATGTCACCCCTGAAACTACGGTGGATGAGTGCATGACCTTGGTGACAGAGAAACGTTTCCGTCATCTGCCAGTTATTGACTCTAACGAGAAGATTCTGGGGGTTATTTCGAGTGGCGATCTGGTCAAGTTTGTCGCGTCTGAAAAGGCTTTCTTAATTGAAAATCTTGAAAAATATATTCAGGGTTCGCTTTAAATCGTATCTGGGAGTTTTATATGTCGCATGAATCTACTGCTAGTGTTTCTTGCGCATGTGCGTGCGCATGTGAGGAACAACCATCCGAGGCGGAGTTGATGGCCCGTCTGGAAGATCTGATTGATGAGTACCACACCAAAAAGGGAGGTCTGATTCCTGTCCTGCAAGTGGCGCAGACTATTTTCGGGTATCTGCCGGATACTGTTATCAACCGCATTGCCGAGGGGTTTAACAAAACCGTGAGCGAGGTTGCCAGCGTGGTTTCGTTCTACTCATTCTTTACCCGCCATCCGCGGGGGAAATATCTTGTGCGAGTCTGCCTTGGAACCGCCTGCTATGTGCGTGGCGGCAAAGAGGTGCTGGAGGCCATTAAAAAGCGTCTGGAAATCGACGTGGGGGAGACAACTGCGGATCGTCTGTTCTCGCTGGAGGTGGGACGCTGTTTTGGCGCCTGCGGCATGGCACCGGTCGTGATGGTCAATGATGACACCTATCAACGCGTCAAACCAGCGCGTATCCAAGAGCTGCTGGCGCAATTCACTGCGGATGAAGTTCCGGTCGCGGAAGGAGAGAGCAAATGAGTTTGTGCGCAATTCCTAAAATTACTTCAGCGGCGGATTTAACCGCACTGCGTGAAAAACTACAGGCCGAGAGTCAGAGAGCCGCTGATGGTGACACGCAGCAGATCCTGGTCTGCTTTGGCGGCAGTTGTCTGGCATCCGGCGCCAAAGCGGTGCGCGATGCCTTGAGAGCGGAGCTGAAGGAGGCGGGTCTCGCCGACAAGGTGCAGTTGGTTGAGACAGGCTGCATGGGGCCCTGTGTGGCAGGACCGGTGGCACTGGTGGGAAAAGACCGCACTTTTTACCAGAGCCTTAAACCTGAGGATGCGGCTGAGATTGTCAGCTCACATATTGTTGGGGGTCAACGTGTGGCGCGCTTGATGATCGCTGATGCGGATGGCAAGGTGCCGGCACCTTGCCGCCAGGACATGGAGTTTTTCAAACGTCAGACCCAGATCGTGCTGCGCAACTGCGGCTGGATTGATCCAACCCAGATCGCCGACACGATTGCCAGCCACGGTTATGCCGCGCTGGCGGAGGCTTTGACCACCCTGGGACCAGAGGGTGTTCTGGAGCAGATGAAAATTTCCGGTTTACGCGGGCGCGGCGGCGCGGGCTTCCCAACTTGGCTGAAGTGGAACTTCGCCAAGGCAGAGGCGGCTGAGACGCGTTATGTGCTGTGCAATGCCGATGAGGGCGACCCCGGTGCCTATATGGACCGCAGTGTGCTGGAGGGTGATCCGCACGCAATTATTGAGGGTATGGCGCTGGCTGCCTTTGCGGTTGGGGCCAGGCAGGGTTATGTATACGTGCGTGCCGAATACCCGCTGGCAGTGCAACGGCTGAATATCGCGCTGGAGCAGGCGCGCAGCTGTGGGTTGCTGGGTGAGAATATCATGGGGACGGATTTTTCTTTTGATCTGGAGATCCGCATGGGCTCAGGCGCATTTGTCTGCGGCGAGGAGACGGCGCTGATTGCCTCGATCGAAGGTAAACGCGGCGAGCCGCGTCCGCGCCCGCCCTTCCCAGCCAGCAAAGGGCTGTGGGGTATGCCAACTGTTTTGAACAATGTTGAAACCTACGCCAATGTGCCCGCCATCATTCGGAATGGGGGCGAGTGGTATGCGTCGATGGGTACCGCGAAGAGCAATGGCACGAAGGTCTTTGCCTTAGCTGGTGCTGTGTGCAATACCGGTTTGGTTGAGGTTCCGATAGGGACCTCGCTCGGTGAGCTGGTCTATGATATTGGCGGCGGAGTCCCCAATAACAAACGGTTCAAGGCCGCGCAGATTGGCGGCCCCTCTGGCGGGTGTATACCCTGTCAAAACCTGAACGTGCCGCTGGACTATGAATCGCTAGCCGAGTTGGGTGCGATTATGGGCTCTGGCGGTTTGATTGTCATGGATGAAGACACTTGTATGGTGGATGTGGCCCGCTTCTTCATTGAGTTTATCCAAGAGGAGTCCTGTGGCAAGTGTGTGCCATGTCGCACGGGAACACGCCGGATGCTTGAAATTCTGCAGCGCATCTGCACCGGGCAAGGTGAGCTGGAGGATATCGACCGCTTGGAGCAACTCGGCGAGTTTATCAAGACCGCCTCGCTCTGCGGTCTGGGACAGACTGCGCCTAATCCGGTGCTGTCGACGATCCGGCATTTTAGAAAGGAGTATGAGCAGCACATTATTGACAAGCATTGTGAGGCAGGGGTTTGCGCAGATTTGGTGCGCGCGCCTTGTCTGACCGCCTGCCCCTGCGGTGTGGATGTGCCTGGGTTTGTCAGCATGGTGGGCGACAAGCGCTACGCGGAGGCTCTCAAGCTGCATCGTGAGCGCAACCCCTTTGCTTCGGTCTGCGCGCGGGTTTGTTTCCATACCTGTGAGGACAAGTGCCGTCGCGCACAGCTTGATGCGCCGGTTTCCATACGTTCGATCAAACGCTTTATGGTGGATCAGGAGGTGACGATTCAGGTGCCGGAGGTGCTGGAAGACGCGCGTAACGCCGCGCGCAAGATTGCGATTGTAGGCGCTGGTCCGGCTGGGCTCTCGTGCGCGTACTTCCTTGCCCGACTCGGTTACAAACCCGTGGTTCTGGAGGCTGAGCCGCGTCCGGGCGGCATGCTGGTGCAGGCGATTCCCGCCTACCGCCTGCCGCGTGAGGAGCTGGCGCGCGAGATCCGTATGATTGAGCAGATCGGCGTGACGATCGAGACCGAGAAGATGCTTGGTCGCGACTTTACCCTGAGCTCACTCAAAGAGGAGGGTTACGAGCTGGTCTATCTGGCGATTGGCGCGCCGCTGGGCGTTGAGCTGGATGTGCCTGGCAAGGATGCCAAGGGCGTGACCGAGGCGATGAGCTTCCTGCGTCAATACAACATCCGCGGCTCGGTGCCGGTTGGCAAACGCGTGGCTGTGATCGGCGGCGGCAACGCCGCGATTGATGCCGCTCGCACCGCCCTGCGCCTGGGCTCTGAGGAGGTGACCGTAATCTACCGTCGCACGCGCGAGCAGATGCCCGCGTACGCGGAGGAGATTGAGGACGCGCTCAGTGAGGGAGTTCAACTGCGCACCCTGCTCAACCCAGAGGAGTTTGTGGTTGAGAATGGGGCTGTCACAGGTGTGAGCTGCCGCCCCATGAAACTGGGCGAGTTTGATCGCTCAGGGCGTCGCCGGGCACGTGATGATGAAGAGGTGCTGGCCGAGGTGATCGTTGCTGATCAGGTGATTGTGGCGGTTGGGCAGGCCATCGACAAGGAGGTTGTCTGTGGTGGTCTGGAGTTGGAGTTCAACAGCCATGGGTACGTCAAGGCCGACCCACGCGGTGGCGCAACCTCAATTCCCTGGCTCTTTGCCGGTGGCGACGCGGTCTCCGGCCCCTCATCAGTGGCCGAGGCCATTGGCGCCGGCGAGCGGGCGGCGGTGATGATGGACGCGCAGCTCAGCGGCGAGCAGCACGGTTTCTGGAGGGGTTACCACGATCAAGGGGCGATCTTTGATCCAGATGCCGAACCGTTGAATTATGCCCGTGAAAAGCTGCCGACGATCCCGGTGAACAAACGCAAGCACAATTTCAACGAGGTGGAACAGCCCTGGAGCGAGGCTGTTGCTTTAAGGCAGGCCAAACGCTGTCTGCGCTGTGATTATGGAAAGCAACCCAGCCAGTAAAGCGGTTGAAGTAGTGCAAGCATCCTGCTTGCAGATGAAGTTTTCAGTGACGTTTGAGTTGTTTTAAATGTCGCCTCTGGTTTACGATAGCGGCGACGATGTTGGTTGACGAGCCCCCGTATGCTCCCAATCGTCCACCAACATCGTCGCATAGCATCGTCAACCGACGCCGCTTTATTAGCGATGTTTTGCGGCAAGCATGTGACAAGCACGTGAAAAGCGCACCCTAGGGTGTAGAGTTGCTTTTACCGTATCCACCGCAGCCTTGGCGAAGGAGGATGAAGCAATTCATCGACAAACAGTTTTTTGGAAAAAACAATTAATTGTTTTTTCTAGTCGCCTAAGCGGCTAAGTCCGCGCTGGACGCAGAGTGGGGAGTGGTGACTTATTTGTCTCGAACTTTGTCTCGAATTTAGTCTGACTTGACAAGGTTCGAGACAAGGCAGGTGTCCGCTATGCGGGCGACTGCGGTGGTACGCGAATGATCAGGTTACGCAAAAACGTAGGTCCGATTTCCAATCGGACATCTCCGGTTGGAAACCGGATCGACTGAGGTCGGCTTCAACTTTGGTTGACGATGCTGTGCGACGATGCTGGTCGATGATTTCCAAGGGCGGAATGTTTAATCGTAATCTGCCATCGTCGCACATTATCGTTAACCGAAATCGCTCTACGAGCGGCATGTGTCGCTCATAGAGCGACTACTACACTAAACGCCTATAAACAATGGAACGCCTAATATGATTAACTTAACAGTCAATTCGCAACAAGTACATGTGCCGCAAGGGACAACCATCCTTGATGCCGCACGTAAGATTAATGTGCAGATTCCGACGCTCTGCCATATGGAGCACCGCGAGCCAATTGGCGCGTGCCGGGTGTGTCTGGTAGAGGTGGTGGGGGCCAAAACCTTAGCTGCCTCCTGCTCCACCCCGGTGAGTGAAGGCATGGTGGTGCATACCAACAGTAAGAAGGCGCGCATGGCACGCCGCCTTGTGGTTGAACTGCTGCTCTCTGAGCATGAAGGCAACTGCCAGACCTGTGACCGTGGCACTGACTGCGAGCTGCGCGCGCTGGCCGAAGAGATGGGCATTAAAACTCTACCCTATGAGGGCTCCAAGTTGAAGGCGCATATTGATGACTCCACACCCGCATTGATACGAGACAGCGCTAAGTGCATCAAGTGCCGGCGCTGTGTCACCATCTGCAACGAGATTCAGGGCGTGGGAGCCTTACATCCGCAGGGCCGCGGCTTTGACACCGAGATTGGACCCGCCTTTACACGTGATCTCAGCGAGGTTGCCTGTGTGCAGTGCGGCCAGTGCGCCGCTGTCTGTCCGGTGGGTGCCATTATCGAGAAAAGCAGCATCCCCGCTATCTGGGCGGCGATCGAGAATCCAGATTTGCATGTGGTTGTTCAGACCGCCCCCGCGATTCGTGCGGCACTGGGCGAGGAGTTCGGCTACGAGCCGGGCACACGCGTCACAGGTAAGATGGTCGCTGCTCTGCGTCGGCTTGGTTTCAATAGCGTATTTGACACCAACTTCTCGGCTGATCTCACGATCATGGAGGAGGGCACCGAGCTGCTGACACGTTTGAAGAGCGCGCTGGTCGATAAAAAGGAGGTAGCGCTGCCCATGTTCACCAGCTGCTCACCAGGGTGGATTAACTTCGCGGAGTTTTATTTTCCGCAGTATCTGCCCAATATCTCGACCTGCAAATCGCCGCAGCAGATGTTTGGTGCGATAGCCAAGAGCTTTTACGCGCGCAAGATCGGGGTGGATCCCAAAAAGATGGTCGTGGTTTCGGTCATGCCCTGCACCGCGAAGAAATTCGAGGCTCAGCGCCCGGAGATGAACGCCGACGGTGTGGCGGATGTTGACTATGTGCTGACAACGCGTGAGCTGGCCCGCATGATCAAAGAGGCGGGGTTGGATTTCCGCTCGCTGCCGGATGAGGTCATGGACGCGCCGCTTGGGCTCTCCTCCGGCGCGGCGGACATCTTTGCCAACACCGGCGGTGTGATGGAGGCGGCACTGCGCACAGCCTACGAGATTGTAACAGGGCGCGAGTTACCAGCAGAGAACCTGCATGTGGCTGCCATCACCGGGCTGGAGGGCATCAAAGAGGCCTCGGTGAAAATTAGTGACACGGTTTTTGATTGGAGGTTTTTGGAGGGGGTTGAGCTCAAGGTGGCGGTCTCACATGGCTTGGGTAACACCAGGCGGTTGTTGGAGCACATCAAGGCACATGGCTCGCCCTACCATTTTATTGAGGTCATGGCTTGTCCGGGTGGGTGTATCGGCGGTGGTGGTCAGCCGCGCTACACCGATGACAGTGTGCGTCTGAAACGCATTGCCGGAATCTATGCTGAGGACGAGAGCAAGCCGCTGCGCAAGTCGCACGAAAATCCTGACATCCAAAAGCTGTATGAGGAGTTTCTCGGTGTGCCGCTGGGTGATAAATCCCACCATCTGCTACACACCCATTATACGCCCAAGCAGCAGACCTGCCCGGGTGCCTAGCAGGCTGTCGGACTTAAAAGTCCGGCAGCCTGCTAATTACAGCGGCAAAGCCGCTGAGATACTAAAAGATGCTCAAATCTGATGGCAAGTCGTCGTAAGCAACCCTACCCGTGAGTTAGATTTCTGTGTACGATTGTGGTTTTATGATAACGAGGCGTCCAAACGGGCCGATATGCCCTTTTTTAAGCATTGATGATGTTAAAAAGCCGTTT
>JBAYXX010000112.1:0-11861 GCA_041673345.1 Kiritimatiellia bacterium | reverse complement strand
CGGAGTCGGGGTCGGCATCGGAATCGGGGTCGCCCTCGTACGCTTTTCGATACCGATTCCGATGCCGACCCCGACCCCGAGTGACAAGCACGAAACTACGACCAAGTGATCAAGTTACAGGCAAGGAGTCAAGAGTCAAGCCGGAGCGTGCGGTGCGCCAACCCAGCACATATCCCAAGACCCCGCCGCACAGATGCGCCGACCCGGCGATAGGGGATTGAATAAAGATCATCTCAGCTATGGTAAGAAACAGCAGCAGCCAGAGCAACGTGATGGATTTGAGTTTAAGAGGCAGCACAAAAAACAATAACACATAAATTGTACGTTGCGGATAAAGCGCGAAAAAACAGCCTAGCAAGGCAAACACACCGGCTGAAGCGCCGATACAGATGGAGCCCGCAGGCGATCCTTTGAGCCCCTCTCCCGCCTGCAGGGTGTGAGCGAGGGCCTCTGGTATCCATGCCGTCAGCGGTGCTAAAAAAGAGAGATGCGGGAGTAGAACAATGTAACCCAGCCACCCAAGACCGCCAGCCACACCACCAGTCAGAAAAACCTTAAGAAAAAAACGCGCCCCATAACCCCGCTCCAATGCTGAGCCAAATACCACGCAGGCCCACATATTCAGCAACAGATGCATCAAGGAGCCATGCAAAAAATTATAGGTGACCAGTTGCCACAGAAACCCTCTGCTCAACAGCGGCCAGTTCAAAGAAAAGCAGTTCAGCAAAACAGATTTGTAAGAGATGCCGGTATACCCAATGGCAACCCGTCCCGCGGCAATCAAAATCAAATGAATACAAACGCAGAGCGCGACAATTTTCATCGTTGCGGATGAAAACAGCAACAAGCCGCGCAGACGCCAAAACCATCTGCGGAACATCGTAATCAAAACCTGCCCCTTATTTAACAAACAGGCCGGTTTTTTCAAACGCATCCCAGTTTAAGTACAGCGTAACCGTGACAATAATCATAGCGACAGTCGCTAAAATTGCGCAAATTCCGCACAGCGTGTCCTTACCGCCGCCTGAGTGGCTAGCCGTTGCGTCTGCGGGGTTGCGCAGACGCTCGGAGATGTAAGCTCCCTCCTGGTACTCTTCATTCACTTGCTCGACCGATGACTTCTTTATTTTCATAGTTGAAATCTTATCAAAAATACGGGGACTTGAGTAGCCCCATTATTCACTTTTTTTACCAATTTTCATTGGCACTATCAGCACAGGGCATTCGGCTTTGCGCACCACCTTCTCTGTCACATTGCCAAGCAGCCAATTAGTAATAGCACCGCGCCCCTGACGACCGATCACCAAAAGATCAGCGCCATACTCAACAATGCAGTCGAGGATCGAACGCACAACTTCACCGATTCTGACCTCCACCCGGAAACCTACCCCCTCGGGGATATGAGGGCGATACTGCTCATTGATCGCCCTGTCAATGTCGTTATGCGCCTTAGAATCCATATCACCCACCTCATTGATATAGCCCTTCCAAAACTGAGCATCCGGCTCAGGGATAACATGCAGCAGGCAGATCTCCGAACCCCGCTGCGAAGTTGCCTTAACCGCCTGTTGAAAGGCGACACGGGCATTTTCCGAGAAATCAGTACAAAACAAAATTTTCTGATAATTTCCTCCAGTCAAATCAATCTCACGCATGTCAACCTCCTTTACGTTGTCATGATAGCAAAAATCACTATACAGGGCAAACCTGATTGAGCAAAAACAAAGCAAAGCTGAGTAATTGGATCACAAAAAAGCACCTTGGCGGCTGCCAAGATGCTTTTTTTAGTTTGATATGCGAAGGTTATTAGCGTCTGCCGCGCAGGCTGCCATGTTTCAGGAAGCCATCATAGTTACGCATCAGCAGGAACGACTCCATTTGGCGCAGGGTATCGAGGGCGACACCCACGATGATCAGCAGCGAGGTGCCGCCGAAGAACGAGGCCATCTCCCAGGGGAGCTGCATCATACCACGCAGGAGCTGCGGCAGCAGCGCCACAATCAGCAGACCAGTGCCGCCAATCAATGTCACACGGGTCATCAAGGCATCCAGGTACTCGGCAGTTGCCATGCCCGGGCGAATGCCTGGAACATAGGAACCCTCTTTTTTGAGGCTATCGGAGATGCGCATGGCATTAAACTGAGTCGCAACCCAGAAGAAGGCGAAGAACATGATCAGCAGCGCATAGACCGCCAGATGGATCGGGCTGGTCATATCGCTGAGTTTAGTTCCAAACCAGCGCAGCCAACCCAGCCATGTGATCTCCACTGGAATGCGGGACATCAGTGCTGCCGGGAACTGAATCAACGGTCCGGCAAAGATGATCGGCATAACACCGGTATAGTTCACACGCAGCGGCATATAAGTCTGCTGCATCCGTCCATAGGCACCTGACCCACCGGTCGCCTTGCGGGTGGAGTGAATCGGCACCTTGCGCACGCCCTGCGTGAGCATCACAGTTCCCATAATCACCATGAAACCGAAGAGCAGCAAGAGCACCAGCTCCACCGGGCTATTGGTTGCCTCCAGACCGGAGAGCCCGAAGTAGCGTGCCCAAGCCTCCATAATCGCGGAGGGCAGACGTGAGGTGATGTTGATCATAATGATCAGCGATGTCCCGTTGCCAATCCCTCGCTGCGTGATCTGATCTGCCAGCCACATCACCAACAGGGTTGCGGAGGTCATACAAATGGCAGTTGTGATATTAAATGCCAGCCCTGGACGGGTGACGATCTGCACATTACCCAACCCCATGGCTGCAGGATTCTGCAGCGCTGTTGCAAGGGCGAACGCTTGAAACATACAGATACCGATTGTCAGATAACGGGTATACTGATTGATCTGCATTCGTCCTGTCTCCCCCTCACGTGAGAGCCGCTCAAGCTGTGGAATCACAGCGGTCAGCAATTGGACAATAATTGAGGCGCTGATATAGGGCCAGATGCTGAGAAAACCCACGGCGCACTGATTGAGAGCGCCACCACTGAACACATTCAGCCAATCCATAAGACCACCGCCAACGCCAGCGGTTTCACGGATACGGGCCAGCTCTGCCTGCAAGGTCTGCCAGTCAACCCCTGGCGTGGGCACACTAGAGATTAAACGGCAGACAAAGACCAAGCCGAGAGTGAACAAAATGCGTTTCCTGAGATCAGGAATCTTAAATGTATTAGCAAAGGTAGCAAGCATGGCCATGGTAAGATCCCTTACACAATTTCGACACTACCACCGGCAGCTTCAATTTTTATTTTCGCGGCGGCACTGACACCATTGACCTTGATCACCAGTTTTTTGGTGAGATCGCCGCAACCGAGAATCTTAACCCCGTCAAACTTGTTCGAGAACAGGCCACTCTGCTTCAAAAGCTCAACAGTCACCTCGGTGCCATCTTCAAAACGTTCAAGTGAGCTGACGTTCACCGGGCAATACACGATGCGTGTAAAGTTGGTGAAACCGCGTTTTGGAATACGGCGAATCAGCGGCATCTGACCGCCTTCAAAGCCCAGCTTGTGTTTATGTCCCTTACGGGCATACTGACCTTTATGACCATGGCCCGAGGTCTTGCCGTGTCCGGATGCCATACCGCGGCCCAGACGTTTGCGGGGCTTGCGCGCCCCCGGCGTATTTTTAAGTGATGATAAATCCATTATGAACTCCATTTTCACTCATTTTGCGGCCACAGGGTGATCGCGAATAAGTGGATAAAATGTGATATGTTTTTACTCTCATGTTTGCGACCACTTAGTGGTCGCAAAAAATTATGCAGCCGCAGAGTTACGCCCGCGTCGCGGCGATCTCATTCGCTGAGCGCAACTGCAACAGTGCCGCCATGGTGGCTTTAACCACATTCAGACGATTCTTGCTGCCCAGCGATTTGCCAACCGCGTCACGCACACCAGCCGCCTCCAGTACGGGGCGCATACCGCCGCCGACAATCAGACCGGTTCCATCAGGCGCCGGCTTGAGCAGAATATGGCCACCATCACAGATGCCAGTCACCTCGTGCGGTATAGACTTGCCCTCCAGTTTGATTGTGACCATATCCTTCTTAGCAGCCTCGCCGCCCTTACGGATGGCATCGCTGACCTCATTGGCTTTGCCGAAACCATAGCCAACACGCCCTTCGCGGTCACCGACCACCACCACAGCGCTGAAGCTGAAACGGCGTCCGCCCTTCACAACCTTCGCGCAACGGTTCACGAACACTACACGCTCGTCAAACTCACTCGCTCCCGCATCCCTCGAAAATCTTGGATCAGCGCTCATTTAGCCTCCTTGGCATTATCTTTTTTATCTTTCACGGTCACCTTCAAGCCGGCTTCGACCGCCGCGTCAACGATCTGTTTCACGCGACCATGGAAGGCGAAACCACCGCGGTCAACAACCACGACGGAGATGCCGCTGGCTTTGGCTGCCTCGGCGGCATTGACGCCGATCACCTTGGCACTCTCCATATTGCAGCGCTGGCCCTCTTTTAAAGTAGAGGAGGATGCCAGTGTGTGCATGGCGATATCATCAATAAACTGCACATACATGTGCTTGTTGGAGACGCAGATTGCCATGCGTGGACGCTCGGCCGTGCCCTTGATGCGCTGTCTGATGCGCAGGTGGCGGCGTGTGCGTTGTTCTTTGCGATTAAAACTCATTTTTATCAGCTCCGTTCAGGCATTATGCAACTGTTTTGCCCTGCTTGCGACGAATCACCTCGCCGACATATTTAACACCCTTGCCCTTATAAGGCTCGGCTGGATAGTAGCTGCGGATTCTCGCGGCAGCCTGGCCAACCAACTCTTTGCTTATCCCTTCCACCGCCAGCTTCACGCCATTACCTTCCACGGTAATCTTGATTCCTTCGGGAATAGCGTAATCTTTGGCAGAGGCGAACCCGAGAAAGAGGCTCAGTATTTTACCGTTATCCACAGCTTTAAAGCCTGTGCCTTCAATTGTAAGCTGTTTTTTGAAGCCCTGCGTCACACCCTCAATCATATTAAAGATCAATGTGCGGCTCAGCCCGTGGCAGCTTTTCTGTGTGCGGGAATCGTCAGTGCGGCCAACCGTAACGGTGTTATCCTCGACCTTCACACTGATTCCCTGAACAAGATCGCGACTCAATTCACCGAGTTTACCTTTAACTGTGACGGTCTGGCCGTCAACAGTAACTGTAACACCTGCGGGAATGATGATCGGATTTTTACCAATTCTTGACATTATTGAAGCCCTCTTACCAGATTGTGCAAATCAACTCTCCGCCCAGCTTACGTTTGCGGGCATCCTTGCCGCTCAGCACGCCGCGTGAAGTGCTTAAAACCGCAACTCCAAGGCCGCCCAACACAAACGGTATCTCCTGGACATTGCAGAATTTACGCAGTCCTGGACGACTCTCCCGACGCACCCCGCGAATTGCAGGCTCAGCATCATCGTTATACTTCAGTTCAACGGTCAATGTGCGTGGCAGAGCGTTCTCCATGCTGAAACTCAGGATGTAACCCTCCTCCTTCAAAACACGCGCAATCTCACCTTTGAGGCGGGAACCCGGCATTTCAACACTGGGATGACCAGCATTCAGCGCATTACGAATACGCAACAACATGTCAGCTATAGGATCAGACATCATTTTTAGTATCCTCCTTACCAGCTCGCTTTGGTCACACCAGGGATCATTCCAGACAATGCCTGCTCACGAAAACAGATACGACAAAGCTGAAATTTACGAATATACGCATGCGGACGTCCGCAGCGTGAACACCGATAGTACTTGCGCGAAGAAAACTTCGGCGCGCGTTTGGCCTTTGCAATCAAACAACTTTTAGCCATCTTGGAAATTCTCCTTTATCTGCCTGCAAAAGGCATACCCATAATTTCAAGCAGTTCACGAGCGTGCGTGTTATTCGCCGCTGTTGTCACAAATGTGATATCCATACCCACATCCACCGCGTGATTACCCGTGTCAACGATCTCAGGGAAGATCGAATGCTCTTTCAAACCCATTGTGTAGTTGCCGAATTTGTCAAATCCGCGCTTGTTGGGCACACCGCGAAAGTCGCGAATACGCGGCAACGCGCTGTTGATCAGACGATCTGCAAACTCATACATGCGGTCGCCGCGCAAGGTCACCTTGGCACCAATAATCATTCCGTCACGTAATTTGAAATTCGAGATGCTCTTACGAGCTTTGCAGAGCACCGGGCGCTGACCAGTCAGCAATCCAAGGTTCTCCACAATCTTTTTCTGCACATCTTTTTCAACAATCCCAAAACCCATATTGACAACAATCTTGTCGAGCCTGGGTGTCAGCATCTTATTGGAAAGCTCAAGCTTCTTCTGCAGAGCGGGAGCCCATTCCTTTTGATACTTATCTTTAAGTCTGGCCATTTCGCTCCCCTATCAGTCTAACGACTTGCCTGTTGCTTGTGATTTACGCACACATTTATCGCCTTCACGTACGCGCCGGATGCGAACACCTTTTTTCACGTCCGCGTCATACGGCATCAGATTCGACAGATGGATGGGCGCTTCGCGTTCCAGAAAACCACCCTGAGGGTAGGCCTCGGAGGGACGCATCGCCTTCTTCATCATGTTAAGGCCCTCAACAACCGCCACGCCTTTTTCGGTGTTGATCTTGAGGACCTTGCCTTTCAACCCGGCTGACTCACCTGTGGTGCAGTAAACCGTGTCTCCTTTTTTTATTCTCGCAATACTCATGTTATTCCTAAACTCGTAACCGTTTTGACTCGCAAGTTGAGCTGCCTCGCCCTGCGGATCATCAGCGTCACGGTCGTTCACGGCTCAAACCACTTCGGGCGCCAGTGAAACAATTTTCATGAAATTCTTGTCACGCAGCTCACGGGCAACTGGCCCGAAAATACGTGAACCAACCGGATTCATCTTGGCATCCACGATCACGCAGGCGTTCTGATCAAAGCGCACAAAGGAACCATCAGCACGGCGCAGAGGGTGAGCGGTGCGCACAATAATGGCTGTTTGCACCGTGCCTTTCTTGACCACGCCAGTGGGAGCCGCCTCTTTGATTGCAATGCGGATTTTATCACCCACATAAGCAAACTTCTTGCGCTGCCCGATGATACGGAAGCACATTGCCAATTTGGCGCCGGTGTTATCTGCCACCACCAGCTCTGTCTGTTCCTGAATCATGTTACTTCTCCTCCGACTTCACGATGCGCCAGCACTTGGTGGCACTCAGCGGACGTGTCTCGACGATCGTCACTTGATCGCCGACAACCGCGGTGTTAGCCTCATCATGCGCATGATACTTCTTGATTTTTTTAATCACCTTGCCATAGAGGGGATGGCGCTCGCGCCGCTCACTCCTCACCACAACAGATTTTTCGCCACTCTTACTCACAACCGTTCCTTTACGTATTTTACGGTCGCCGCGGCTCTGACTTGTTTCGGCCATGTTATTTAGCCTCCTGCTGAGCTTTTACTGTTTTCATGCGCGCAATTTCCCGGCGCATCACACGGATGCGAACTGGCTTTTCAACACCTGCGCCGGATTTATTTCGGATGCGCAGATCGGTCAGTTCCTGAGCTGTCTCCCGGATTCTCTGCTCCAGTTCGACAACTCCCATTTCTTTAAGATCTCTTGCTTTCATAGGGCTCAGGCTCCTTTACCATGACGTGTCACCAGCACTGTGCGGATTCCCAGTTTGGTGTCGGCCAATCTCAGGCACTCGCGTGCGATGGTATCGGAAACACCGTCGACCTCGAACAAGATCTTACCCGGCAGAATCACGGCAACCCACAGTTCCGGATTACCTTTACCACCGCCCATGCGAACCTCGATCGGCTTGCGGGTGATCGGCTTGTCAGGGAAGACCCGAATCCACAGCTTGCCTTTACGTTTCATATGGCGGTTGATCACCACACGACAGGCTTCAATCTGCGTGTTTGAAAGGTAGCCGCGACCCATGGCTTTCAGGCCATACTCGCCATAAGCGAGGTTTGCGCCTGACGTGGCGAAACCGGCGCGGTTACCCTTGTTTTGTTTGCGGAATTTAACCCGTTTAGGCATTAGAGGCATCTCTTCTCCTCCTCTGTCCGCCGGTTCTCACCGGCTGGAAATCGTCTTTCTTACAGATCCAGACCTTAATGCCGATCAACCCCGCAGTGGTCATTGCCTCGGCAAAACCATAATCGATATTAGCGCGTAGAGTATGCAGCGGGACCTTGCCCTTTTTGCTCCACTCCACACGGGCAATCTCCGCATTGTTAATACGTCCGGCACAACGAATCTTGATTCCATCCACGCCCATGTCCATCGCGACCTTCTCAGCCCGCTTTATGGCGCGTTTAATTGCAACACGGCGTTCGACCTGCTGGGCGATACTCTCGGCCACCAGCTGAGCGTCCGCATCCGGATCACGCACCTCGTGAATCTCGAGATAAATCTCCTTGCCTGTTTTGAGCGCCAGTTCCTGGCGGATCTTTTCGACATCCTGCCCTTTGCGGCCAATAACCACACCCGGGCGGGCTGTGAAGAGATTTACTCGCACACGATTCGCATATCTTTCGATCAGGATCTTAGTGATCGCTGCACTCTCAAGACGCTTTTTAACCGCATCACGAATCATCGAGTCTTCGGCGAGTAGCTCGCCAAACTGTTTCTTATTGGCGAACCAGCGGCTGCGCCACTGTTTGTTCACTGCAACTCGAAAACCTATCGGATTTACTTTCTGTCCCAACTGTTTGCTCCTTAATTCTTGAAAAGCCGCCGGCCTTTTTACTGACCGTCGGTCAGGACCACCTTGCAATGACAGGTGCGTTTCGCAATCGGACTCGCGCTTCCGCGGGCCCGTGGCCAAAAACGACGCATGGTCGCGCCTTCATCAAACACACTCATTTTAATCTTGAGGGTGTCAACATCGAGGTTATCGTTGTTTTTCGCGTTGGCCACGGCGGATTTGATTGTCTTGCTCAAAAACGTCGCCGCTTTACGCGGACTAAACTCTATTATCTTGAGAGCGTCAGCTACAGGCAGCCCCTGAACCTCACGAGCCAGAGGGCGGCCTTTCTGCGCTGACATTCTACAATTACGGGTAGTGGCAGTCACTTCCATTGTTCAAACTCCCTTACTTACCAGCGCCGCCGTGAGCACGGAAGAGACGTGTCGGCGAAAATTCGCCCAGACGGTGCCCAACCATATTCTCAGTTATAAAAATCGGCACATGTTGTTTACCATTGTGAATGGCAAATGTGTGTCCAACAAAATCCGGCAATATCATCGACCGGCGCGACCAGGTTTTGATCGGCTGTCTTTTGCCAGTCGCATTCATCTTCTCGACTTTATCGAGCAGGCACTTCTCAACGTAAGGGCCTTTTTTGATCGATCTTGACATGCGTTATTTTCTCCCCTTCAGAATAAATTTACCACTGGTCTTCTTGCGGTTGCGCGTCTTGCCGCCCTTGGACAGTTTGCCCCAGGGTGAAACAGGATGCCCGCCGCCAGAGGTGCGTCCCTCACCGCCACCCATCGGGTGGTCAATCGGGTTCATCGCAACACCGCGAACAGTCGGACGAATACCCAGCCAGCGCTTACGCCCGGCTTTGCCAAACTGTACCTTGTTCCAGTCGGCATTGCTGATTGCGCCAATCGTGGCCATACACTTGATGTTCACCAGCCGCATCTCGCCCGAAGGCAGACGCAGAGTGGCGTAATTGCCATCACGCGACATCAATTGACAACTGTTGCCAGCCGAACGCGCCATCTTGCCACCCTGTCCTGGAACCAGCTCCACGTTATGCACTGCCGTGCCCAACGGGATTGAGCCCAGTGCCAGCGCGTTGCCGACCGAAGGCTCAGCCTCAGGCCCGGACATTACCGCATCGTCCACCTTTAACCCAGTCGGAGCCAGAATGTAACGCTTCTCACCGTCAACATACTTCAGCAGTGCCAGATTGGCAGTGCGGTTGGGATCATAGGCGATCGCCTCGACACGAGCGGGAATACCGATCTTGTCACGGCGAAAATCCACAATCCGATAGCGGCGCTTGACTCCACCTCCGCGATGACGCGTGGTAATGCGTCCCTGATTGTTACGGCCGGCGCTGCTTTTCATCGCCACCGTTAAACTGCGCAGAGGTTTTTTCTCTGTCACCTCTTCAAAGGTCTGCGCCACTCTGTGACGTAGCCCCGCGCTTCTTGGTTTAAATGTCTTAAGACCCATGGTTCTCTCCTCCGGCGACGTTATACAGTCTCAATGCGTTCGCCGCTTTTAACTGTCACGATCGCGCGTTTCCAATTCTTGGCACGCACCACGCGACGGTTACGCAGTGTGCGCATCTCGCCCTTGTAATTCTGGGTGTTAACGGAAAGAACATGCACACCAAACTGCTTCTCAACAGCCTGCTTGATCTCAATCTTGTTTGCCTTGGGAGCAACCTCGAGAATGTACTTGTCATCGTACGCAAGCTGCGTACCCTTCTCTGTTATCTGAACCCTGTGAATGATATTCGCATGCTTCATACCGAAACCTCCATGCTGACCATGCGCTCAGTAATGGCCTCAAAGCCAGCCTTGGTCGCAATAATGTTACGGTACAGAAGTAATGCGTAAACACCAACTTCCTCGGCGGTGACAACCTCCACCTTCGGCAGATTGCGCGCAGCCAGCATCAGCTTTTCGTCATACTCATGGACCACAATCAGAACTGAACGCTCAAAACCCATCTTGGTCAGCATGGCTTTCAGTGCTTTAGTCTTCGCCTCCGCCAAATCGAAACGCTCAATCACAGCCACCTGACCGCTATTGATCTTTTCGCTCAGTGCCCGTGAAAACGCCAGCTTGCCAACCTTTTTGTTGATTTTCTGCGAAAAATCACGGGGTTTGGGGCCAAACGCAACACCACCGCCACGCCAGACCGGGCTCTGACGGTAGCCCGCACGAGCCCGTCCAGTTCCCTTCTGCCGCCACGGCCGTTTATTGCTACCGGCCACTTCACCCTTGCTCTTGGTGCAAGCCGTTCCAGCGCGTAGCGCATTCTGCCAAGCCACAACCGTGTCCTTAACCGCCTGGGAGCCTTTATCCAGCACCAGCCGCTCGTCCGCGAAAGTGATCTCGGAGGCAGCGCTACCAGCCGAATCAAATAATTTAATCGTACTCATCTTTTCTCCACCCCGCCTATTTCTTCAGGGCTTTTTTAATAATGACTACGCCACCCATCGGTCCCGGAATGCTTCCGCGAACCAGCAGCAGATTGTCCTTGCCACGAACCTCCACTACCGTCAGGTTGCGCGCTTTGCGATTGACCGCTCCCATGTGGCCAGGCATCTTCTTGCCTTTCTGCACCTCGCCCGGCTGCGTACAGGCACCGATTGAACCCACGCGGCGCTTGGAGTGGCCGCCATGTGTCTGATGTCCGCCCGAAAAACCCCAGCGGCGGAATGGCCCCGAGAAACCCCGTCCCTTGCTTATGCCGGAAACATCGACGTACTTGACATCCTCAAAAATACCAACCGTCACATCCTCACCGAGCTTCGCCTCTTCGCCTTCGGCCAAAGGAAACTCTCGTGTGATTCGACACGGTTTAACAGAAGCTTTTTCAAAGTGCTTCAGCATCGGTTTTGTCATGCGATGCGGCTTCTGCTCCTCAAACCCGAGCTGAACAGCGTTGTAGCCGTCCGTCGCGGTAGTCTTGACCTGGACAACAGGGCATGGACCAACCTCGATTACAGTCACGGGGACTCTCCGACCCTGATCATCAAAGACCTGAGTCATTCCAATTTTTTTTCCAATCAAACCTTCCATCGTGTTCACCGTCCTTAAATTCTAATTGTGATGTCCACGCCAGCCGGCAGATTCAGTTTCTTGAGCTCTTCCACAGTTTTGGCTGTGGGGCCCACAA
>JBAYXX010000111.1:0-12062 GCA_041673345.1 Kiritimatiellia bacterium | reverse complement strand
CGAAACAATACGTGGTGCTCAACGTGCAGCTGCGTAGAGCGACATCTAACACTTCGGTCAACCGGACTTTGCGCATAAAGCCGCGCAAGTCCGGTTACCTCCAACGTTGGGCGTCAGAATCCGCATGATCCGAGATATCGACAGTCAAATTGAAGAGGCGCGGGCCTTGTTGCAGGCTGCATGGCACACGGCTGATCGCCGTAGATTCAACAAACTCCTCGAATGGGCAAGGAAGATTCTTACGCCATTGGCAGAGCAAAACGTTGGTCCCGCAATGTGGATGCTGTTGTCGATTCCAGACCCGAAGAGCAAGGGTATTCCCTACGAAGAGTTCGAGCGCCAGCACCGCCAGCATGCTGAAGAAGCAGCGCGATGCGGGAGCACGTCGGCGATGCATTTTCTTGGCTGCGAGCTCGACTCTGAACCGACATTGAAGGAATCGTCGTGCTACTTTGAGCAGGCTGCTGCCTTGGGCCACACGTACTCAAAATGGTGTTACGGCCTCAACCTACTCTCGGGGCGCGGCACTGAAAAGGATGAATCGCGAGGCATCGCCCTGATTCGTCAAGCCGCCGAAGAAAAATTTGAAGGTGCCATTGAATTTGTCTCTCACGCATACGCGCAAGGGACCTATGGCTTTCCAAAGAGCCAAGAACTCGCGGCTGAGTGGTGGTCAAAGCTTAGGGACAAAGATGTCATCCACTACTGACGCCCAACCCGGCGCTCAACCTCGCTCCACTTCGTTCCGCTGGACGCTGCGCGATAAAGCCGCGCAGCGCCGGTTAGCTCTACGTTAGGCAACATGCGCCCCAATGTTGTCTGATTCCACTTTCCCGGGGTGGGAGAAGAATATGTTTTGTTCAAAGTGCGGTAAGGAAAGCTCTGATGATGTGAAATTTTGCGGTAGCTGTGGCGCTGGTATCGCAGCAATGAACCCCGCAGCCATCTCATTTGGCGCAACAGGCGAGCAAATGACATTTGGCAAGTCCATTTCTACTTGCATGGGGAAATATGTTGATTTCAAAGGCAGAGCATCGCGGCCCGAATATTGGTGGTTCTATCTTTTTACCGTGCTTCTCAGTTGGGGATCACTGATTGTCGATAACACCGGAATCGTTTCAGGCATAGTTAATCTTGCGTTGTTGCTACCCTCTCTTGCTGTCGCAGCAAGGAGGCTGCACGACACCAATCGCAGCGGGTGGTGGATGTTGATCGCATTTACGGTAATTGGCCTTATCCCACTCATTATTTGGCTTGCGAGCAAGGGCGACGACCAAGCAAACCAATATGGAAGCCCAGTGTAAGCGGCACCGCTTAAATCGTGAAAAATCGGCGCTGGTGGGACGGCGGTTCTGTTTACGAGCCATTGCCTAACACTGCGCTCCAAGGGGCGCTGCGCAATAAAGCCGCGCAGCGCCCCTGAGCTTTACGTTAGAGCCCTGAGGAGGAAGGGATGCCGATCGACCAGTGCCCCCATAGCTTCAATCATCTGTCGCGTGTAGTTCTGCCAAACTACATGGCGCAAATGAGGCACGAAATGACTCGTGCATCAGCTATGGTGCTGTTCTCAACGCGTGGCGTCGGCGTTAAGACTCTGCTCAAGCGCTTTGCAAAGCCCGCTGACTTTTCAGGGTGCTATGTTCTTCTCGACAACGGGAATCCCGTCTATGTGGGAATTTCCCGTGGAGTGTTTGGGCGGCTTAGGCAACACGTAACTGGTAAGACTCACTTCGACGCAAGCTTTGCCTACAGAATCGCCGCCGCTACCGCCCCGCACAATCAAACTAGGGATGCGGCAATGCAAGCCACCGCGTTCCAGACCCACTTTTCTAATGCGAGGGCATATATCGCAGGCCTTGGTGTTGCGTTCATAGAGATCATCAATCCCCTTGAGCTGTACCTATTTGAGGCCTATTGCGCAATGGAGCTCGATACCGCTCAATGGAATACGTTTGAAACACATTGAGCAACGGGCTCTAACCATTCGCTGCAGGCGCGACGGCCCTGATGGGCCGCGGCCTGAGCTCAAACGTTGGGCGTCTCAATGAGCAACCGTAAGCAACGTCAGGGCGACCGCTATGCCAACGAGGCGCTGGTTACGCACGCACTGCAAATTCCAGATGAGTCGGCCTGGCACGGGTATGAGAGCGACCTAGACGTAAACTACTTGCATGGCCTCTTCTATGGAAAGTCCATTGAGGAAGTTCAAAACCATTTCGGTGAGGGCCGCTCAATCGAGCGGATGGGAGAACTGCTCTTCTCTCCGCGCCCAATCTTTCAGTACTACGTTCGCGCCTTCGCGCGCTTCGTCCTTTCACCGGCTGCCGCTGGCGATTCAGACTCCGCGAGCCCGTTTCTCTCGCTAATCGAAGAACGCGAAAAGCGCGATCCCGGCAGCGTTCGAAACATCATTCACTCGCTCGATGAAGCGCTAACGTTCGTGGCCAACAATCAGTCCTACTTCGACGCACCGGTCGACATCTATGGCGACTTCAACGAACAAGTGCGGCGCATATACGCGCTGTGCGACGCCCAACCCATCATTCCACCGGACCTGTCGCGGCAAGCCGCGCCAGGCCGGTGAATTCAGACGTTATGCAGCATGAACACCGCTGAGCGTAAGCGCATTCCAATTAACAAGGAACTCTGGTCGGAGAAGAGCCGCACGGGGCTGGACTATGTCTTTGCCGAGGAATTCTATGAAGACAAACCATTTCAGTGCAGGGCTTGTGGTGCCAGTAGTGTATTCACTGCGGAGCAGCAAAAATACACCTACGAAGAGAAAAAGGCCTACACATGGGAAGAACACGTGCTGTGCTCTGACTGCTTCAAGGTGAGAAACCAATTGTCCGCTGAATCCTTGGCCTTCTTGGCGGTGTGGGTTCGAGATAAGCGCGCAGCCATGGCAAATCTACAAGGGGTTTGCCGCTGGAAAGAAATTCTTGAACTCTTGCCGCGCTATGGGGTGCGCAAAGATACCGCCCGTATTCGAATGCTTTCCAAGGTGCTATCAAATGCTGCATAACATCCCAGTCAAACCGCGCCTTCCAGGCGCTTGGACGTGCCGCAAGCGGCACGCCATTTACTTTGCACGTTAGAAGGCTTCCGAAATTGAAGTGCACAGAATTTAAAGCATCCTACGCAGAGCTAATTCTCGGTAAAGGCTGGCACTCCGCAGGCAAGAATTACGACCGTTGGGTTGCGCACATGAATTCATGTCAGACTTGCTCTGATTGGTACTTGCAGCGACAGCTTGAGGATAAAGGCATAAATATTGACGACTTCCCGTGCGTCCATATTGCATATCACTCTGCCAAAACCTGCACCAAGCATGAGTCTGCTTGGGAATGCCCGGACACCACGCTGGTATGCATGGATGGTTTATTTGGCATCCCAGTCAGAGACGGTGGTGAGTCCTATATAAAAATTGATTATTGCCCTTGGTGCGGTATTGATCTCTATTCAGATCGTGGGTAGGGCGTTCTAACATGGCGCTCAACCTCGCTCCCTTCGGTCGCTGGACGCTGCGCGATAAGGCCGCGCAGCGCCGGTTAGCTCTACGTTGGGCGCATCGGATTCCGGCGCTCTTGCACCCCCCTTTGAAATGAAGATTTCATTGTCTCGTTTGCAAAGTGTCCTAGTTATAAATCTAAAGGGGGGCGCTGCGCGCCCCCCGATCAGCCCGATTGGCTGCGAAAAACCCACCCCCGGTTTCCATGAGCCGCCGGGGAGAAAAGCCCCCCTGCGCCTCATCGGTCAGGGTGTTTTGTCTTTCCGCCGATCAAGGGAAGCTGCGCTGTCCGGCTCGCCGGCCACCCTTGACGGAGCACACATCACTCGGAACCCCCAGCGCATGGGCCCCTGCGCCCCAGGCAGCCGCCTGGGCCGGCTTCTGCCCTGTGTCGCAGTACCCCATGCGCCCAACCTCCGCCGCGTTGAAGCCCCGCCGTTAACGCCTGCCGCCTGGCTGGCACCCCATGGGCGGCGCTTAACTTTGACGTTAGGGGCGCTTTTCCCGATGACTAAAAAGAATCGGCTCAATATCGCAATAGCGGCGACCTTTGGATACCTGATTGCAACAGAATTCATTGGTACCCATTTGCCAAGTTGGCTGAATTGGCTTGCCTTTCCTACGTCGCTAATTGGAGGCGCATTCATTTTTGCAGGGCCTTTTATCGGCCTACTCATTGCCACAGTCGGCGCAACAATCTTGACGGCTTTGTCTTACTGGCTCATTGGCTTTTTCATAGAGGCTCCAAATGAAACCGACACCAAAAAATCACCTCACCACCCCTAACATCCCGCTCCAGCCGACCGTCAAAAAGCTGCGCTTTTTGCCGTCGGCTGAGCTAGCACGTTGGGCCCCAAGGTAATGGATGCTTTTCTGATCGCACTTCCGGCATTCCTGCTGAGTTCAATTTCAGCAATGCCTTTGGCGTTTGGAACGCTCGCTGCCGCTCACCATCTGCGGGCAGGTGCGAGGCCCGCCTATCTTCGTAACCTTGCCGGAAGCATTGCAGCGGGCGTAGTCGTTCTGCTCTTGCTCTGGGGTTCTCTTTTCGGCAATGACCTATCGAGCTCTTCGACAGCGGGATTGATATTCGTCTTTGCTCCAATCTACGCTGCGGCTGCTCAAGGTATCTTTTACGGCATTAGTGCGGCTTTACTCAGGAAACCGCCAACACCAGAAACAATATCCCTTACAGCTCGGAACGCCCTGCTGATCCCAGTAGTCATGTTGGTAGTGCTGTTGTTCGGTCTGCTCAAGACATCTGTGGGAAGTAACGATCTCGCAGTGGCAGAGCGGGCTTCGAATCCAGACACACTACATCGACTATTTGAGGACTCGCGTAACGGTAAAGCCGATTCATTTGGTGTGCCACTCTTTCTTGCCCAGAACCGAAACGTGCCACCCGACATCCTAGTCGAGCTGGCGAAGCACGAGCATCCGGCGGTGAGGGCGCAAGTCGTTCAGAATCCGCAAACACCTGAGGAGGTGGTCGCAAAGTTGCGCTACGATTCAGCCTTAATTGTTCGAGACATAGCTGAAAAAAGATTGGGGCCCAACAAGGCGTTCCAGGCGACGCCAAAAAGCGGCGCGTCTGAGCTTAAACGTTAGGAGCCTTCATTGGGAGATGTAATGTCAGCCTTTAAAAAGCTCTGCTTCGCTGTCCTTCACGGCGCTGCATTTGGCCTTGGTTTTTTGCTGCTCGTTATGGCAGTGCTAATGAGCTTTGGCTCATTTACTTTTCCCGGTCGCTCCGTTGATGTAAGCGATAGCCACATAGTCAAACAGGAGCGCCCGACCAGCGATCAGCTGGTGATAACTAATGCTAAAGAAGTTGCCGACACATCGGGCACATCTACAAGCTCAGAATGTGGCAACTTTCGTATGATTTACGAAAAACAGTTTACTGGTACGGTAGAGAACAAAGGCCCAGACAGTGATCGTTACTTGAACATCTATGCCGATCTCTTCGATAAAGACGGCGTGTTCATTTACCAATGCTCAACCCAGATTCACGAACCGCTTAAAAGTGGTGAAAAACAAAATTTTCTCATTGGCTGTCATGGGCTCCCTAGGCCAGTAGCTGATAGGTCGGCAACCTTCAAGATTTACGCGAGGGGCGGCTAGTGACTATCTGCACTCCTAACATATCGGTCAAGGCCGCTCCCTTCGGTCGCTGGACGCTGCGCGATAAAGCGCCGCGCAGCGCCCCTTACCTACAACGTTAGGCCATGTCACGCGCCCCTCTCCTCGGTACAGCAATGGGAATCCTTGGCGTGATCTCCTTGTCGAGTGAGTGTGTTCTAGTCTGGTTTTTTGGTAAGCCACTACTCCACTGGGCGTCGCTATTGAACGTGCTTATTGCTGCGTCTTTGGTTACGACAGGTGCGTTGCTCTTCCGTGGGCACCGTCTCGCCCGGATTGCAGCGATTCTCACTTGGAGCGCCATAATTACCGTTGCCACACTAGAGTCTGGTCTGGTCATCCTGCGAAATGCGCAGGGCGCATCCGTCTCTTGGGCTCATGTCGCAAGTAACTTTATGTATGTCGTCCTAGGTGGTTTCATTCTGCGGCTACTAGTTCGAAAAGATCGAGCAGATGTCTCGTCGCCAAAGGTTGTAATGAGAGTGCTTCTCGGGCTGTTTGTCATCGTCGTGGCGGTCCTTGGGACGATGTTTGTACTTTCGTATAAATTGCAACGATTGCAACCGGGCGAGCAACTAACTCTGTTTACTACGTCCCAGCATCATCCGGCCCCAACCGCGCAAATTCTTCCGTCCCAAGGAGGCGACCTCATTCTGACGGGCACTGTACGCAAAGACGGTAAGCCTCAAGCAAACGCTGCGTTCGTATTCTTGTTTCAGGATAACCACCGCTCCGATCGCATCCTCACAGACTCTGCTGGTCGGTATGCGTACCGTCTTCCTCCGGGGGAATGGAGATTCCTTGGCCCATTAGTAATTGGTAGCGAGTCGGAAGAAGTTTCTGTTCTTTTTGAGCCCAGTGCGCCTTCCATTCCAACTTTTGCCGTTGGGATAAGCGAGGTCTCTCGGACGCAGGGTGCGGACATCATTTTGGGGGAGAGCGAGGCCGAATGACCTCTAACCTTTCGTTCGAGGGGACAGCCGAGAAGCTACGGCGCGCGGCTGCCCCTCAACTCAAACGTTAGGCAAAACCATGACCGAGCGGAGTAACAAGACAATTGTAAAAATCGGCTGGGGACTCCTTGGCTTTATTTTTTTGTGCTATTTCGCCGTTGCCCTTATCGCAACGCTAGAGGGTGATGGCGGGTTTGGCGTCTCGCACTCATTTTCCGGAAAGCCATCTTTCTTTATTCCAGCGGCTGTACTTCCGGCCTTTTGCATCGCATTTGCAATTGGCATTTATTGGCTAATCAAGCGTGTAAAAAGCAAGTTCAAACAGCCTAACCTCACGGTCGAGAGGGACGCCGCAAAAGCGCGGCGCCCCTCACCTTAACGTTAGGTATCACCGTGCTGACAGAACGTCGCTTCCTTCAGTTAAGCCTTGTTTTGCCACTTGCTGTACCACTAGCCATAGGATTGATGGCGCGATTGACTTCGAGTGAAGTAGTTGATGTCTTCGCTGCGATTTTCCTTCTCTCATTAGCGTTCGGCGGTCTCCCTTATCTACTTTTCGTTACAGCCATCTTATTCTGGTCCCGCAACAAATCTGTTCGCGCTATTCGCCGTCTGTCTTATTTTTCCCCGCTTCTATTCGTGCTCGCCACCGCCGCACTTAGTCTCGCTGCCATCCCATTTGGCATCGCGTTGCGAGAAATTTTTCTGTTTATCGTCATTTTCTCCGTTTATGCTCTACTCTTCGGCTATCTATACGTTTTTGTCATCAATTACCTGTATGAAATTTTCTTTGGTAAGCGCTCAAATACCTAACACTGTGGTCAAGGCGCGGCCTACGGCCGCTCGGACGTCCCGCAAGCGGGCCGCCCCTTCCCTCCAACGTTAGAGCCAATCATGAAAACTCCGCCCCACCTTATTCCTGTGATGAACAACACGAAGTGGGATGAATTGCGCTTGGCTATGTATGAACTTGAACCAGCACCCGCGTGGCGCACAAAGTGCTGGGAAAACGGATTCGTCACCCCGTGGGATCGTGAGTGGTACTACCACTTTCGAGAAGGAGGGTACGAACTTACCGAATGGGTTGAAATTCGTACCGAATCAAATGAACAAAGGCATAGCGTGCTCTCTGTGCTCGACAGAGTCCATGTACCAACAGAAGAAATCTCAGATGGGTTTCGTGTGTATGGCTATATCCAACCAGGCCAGCAAATTGAGTATGCAAAGCTCTAACCCTACGCTCAAGTTCGCTCCCTTTGGTCGCTGGGACGCGCCTTCGGCGCGCCCCTTAGCTACACGTTAGACCCTTAAGCCCATGAACGGCGACTTTCAACCGATTGGATATTCCGAGATTGACCTCGACAAGACAAAGCTCTTGCTGAAGCAACAGGGGTTACTCTTGGTCGACTTAGGGTGGTTTCGCGCACACGCGCTAATGGCACTTCTCAACGAAGATCGGAAATTGAACGACCGCTCGTGTCCCCGCCCCGGCGTCACCCAACAGGCCATTGTGTTCATTTTCGACATGCTTCGCGTAGTACCGCTTGCGTTCTTAAATTCCAAGCTGGTTGAACTCTATTGCATTTACGTCAACCACTGCAGTCATGCTGAGTGGAAACGGTTGGAAACTGGCAAGTACAGGTTCACACTGATATGAGGCTTCTTTCTCAATGCAGAAGCGGGTCTAACTCTGCGATCGACCTCGCTCCCTTCGGTCGCTGGACGCTGCTTGATGAAGCCGCGCAGCGCCGGTCATCTCCACGTTAGGCATCATTCATGGCGCACTTGCGAACGCTACTTGCCGTCTTTACCTGCATTTCTTCGATAGCCTTTGCAGCCGAAACAAACGTATCAGCATGCTTGGGTTCTAGATCAACCGCTGAAGCGGTTTCTCTTGAAAAAAACGAGGTACTTGTTGTCACGCTGCCGAACGGAGCTGCTGCTGCGGTGCAGTTGACTACGCTTTCACTTGAGGAGGCTTCGTATCGATGGAGGTTTCGGGAAGCTCCGGGTGCCGATGTGAAAATCGGCGCAGGACGCGTTTTCGAAGACTTTTCGAAAATCAACTTGCCTGGCGCTAATACCGTCGTGTTACCGAGAAATGGCACTCGAAACCTCTACGTCATAGCAGGAGGAATAATGCTCATGTGGTCAGGAAAGGATAGAAAGAGTGGTTGGGTTTACTACTGCCGAGATTTAGCGAAAGTAGAGACAGTTCCACTCTCGGAATTCAGTTCAAAACCGTGATACCTAACCCGGCGCTCAACCCCGTTCGCTTCGCTCTCTGGACGCTGCGCGATAAGGCCGCGCAGCGCCGGTTAGCTCTACGTTGGGCCTCTCATGCATAAGCTCGATTGGCAGCCTGCGGAGGAATGGGTACCGCATTCGTATGCGCCACTGTTCACGACTGAAGCCACGTCGGCTGAAACCTCACCGCTCGTTGCTTGTGCCCCTGGCGGTGACTCTTCTGTTTTGCTCAAGCTCGTCGAGTGCCTCGCGCCACCATTCTTCGTTCTCTACGTCTTGCACACGCCGCGAGGTGAAGGTGATCCCGGCCGTTATCAAAGCCCTGAGCTTGAGCTTGGCGCTCTTCAATCGTTCGTCTCCCGCTTCGCTTTGTTCTTCGCTGGCGACGCGCGCTTTGATCTCTGGGTTCATTCGCCGAGCGCCAAAGGAACGATCGTCTGGGACCGTCACAACCTCATCTATGGCTACGGCCCAATCGAGTGCTTCAGCCGTGCCCTTGGCTCTATCGGGTTCTCCGAAGGCCGGCCTGTCATTCCCGGCCCGCACATGCACCACTATCGCAAAGAGTTTGATGAAGACGCCAAGGCTCTCCTGTCGTCATTCTCGTGGCATTATTCTCCGCTTCGACCGGAGGACGAACAGTGACCGCGAGGCCCAACCCATCGTTCCAGGGAACCGGCAAGCTGCGCTTGCCGGTTCCCTCCGCCCTTCGGGCTCCGGCGGCCCCTGAACTCAAACGTTAGACCATCATGATCGAGCATGCCGACTCTCTCGCTCGAAAGGTTGGTCGCATTGACGCGGTGCTCTTCTTCGCCATCTGGTCATGCGTTGGGCTTCTGTCAGCCACTCATCCGTGGGGCTCGCTTCCTGCCATTGTTTTCCTGCTCGTTCCCGCGTCTGCTCTCGTTGGCTGGCGCGGTGCCGTTTCTGCTCGGCTCATCCTGGTGGGTACCGCTTCGCTTCGGCGCGCGGTGATTGAAGGTTTCTCTTGGGGCGCTGCCTTTGTATTCGTCGTTTGGCTTTGGGGCAACGCCAGTTCAGCGTTTGCTGCGGGTGGGGTGTTGGATGACCTGTCTCCGCTTCAATCAGAGTTTTGGTTTGCCGTTGCTGTCACGCTTGTGCCTGTGCTCTGCATCGGCAGCATTCTCGGCGCGCTGCATGGTGCTACGCTCTTCTATCTAAACTGTTGGCTCGTGAGGGCTAACCCTGCGGTCAACCGGACCTACGCGAAAATCCGCGCAGGCCGTTTACCTTGAACGGCAGCCCTGCACACGATGATCCATCGTCGCCAGTTGGACGCCATCGTGCGTATATTGAAGAAACGCCTATACCATGTCGATAGAGCCTAGGGCTAACATCCCGGTCAAGGCCGTTACGGTCTGCAGCCTTCGCTGGACGTCCCGTAAGCGGGCCGTCCCTTACCTACAGCGTTAGCCTGCCATGCCCAAAACATCATTTGTTCGAAGCCTCTGCATTTGCCTTTGCTGGGCCATTTGGTCTTCAGCGCTTTGGGTTGCCGTAGTCGCTCGCGGTCCAGGGGTTTACGTCACGCTTCTTATCCTGGGCGGGTTTGCGCCTTATTTACTCTCGCTAAACGTAATTGAGCCCTGGCTGGAGAAGCGTCGTAATGCTTGAAATTCAGTCGAGCGGAAGCGCAAGCAGATGAACAAATAAGCAAGGGGGCCGTAGCCCCCTTGTTTGTTTCAGTACTGGTTTTCCAGTTCGGTCAGCTTATTTGCCAAATGGCTGCGGACGCGGCGTGGTGTCGGAAGACGGCGGCAGGATCGGCAGCTGGAAGCTCGGTTGGTCGCCGGTCAGCGTCTTGAGGAAGGCGACGATCTTGGCGTTTTCATCCTTGGTGAACTTCTTGCCCAGTTGCAGGCGGCCCATGACGTCGACGGCTTCGGTCAGGGTGTTGGCGGCCCCATCGTGGAAGTAGGGATAGGTCATTTCCACGTTGCGCAGCGTCGGCACCTTGAAGTTGAAGCGGTCGGCATCGTTGCCGGTCACGGCAGCGCGGCCGTCAGGCATGTTGCCCTTGTACGGTTCGACCAGGCCCATTTTCTGGAAGGAGTTGCCGCCGACGGCTTCGCCGTTGTGGCAGGCGACGCAGCCGCTGTCCTTGAACAGTTTGTAGCCTTCGAGTTCGGTCTTGGTCAGGGCGTCCTTCTTGCCCAGTAGCCACTGGTCAAAACGGGAGTTGGGCGTGACCAGGGTCTTTTCAAATTCGGCGATGGCCGTCGTGACTTGATCGATGTCGAGCTTGTCCTTGCCGAAAACTTGCTTGAATTCGCGAACATAGCCCGGAATCGACTGCAGAACGTCGATGGCCAGGGTGTGGGTGAAGGCCATTTCGCCCGGGTTGGCGATCGGGCCGCCCGCTTGTTCCTTCAGGTCGGCAGCGCGGCCGTCCCAGAACTGGGCCAGATTGAGGCTGGAGTTGAGCACGGTCGGCGAGTTGATCGGACCTTGCTGCCATTTGTCACCGATGGAGGTCGGGATGTTGTCGGTGCCGCCCATGGACAGATTGTGGCAGGAGTTACAGGAGATGAAGCCCGATTTCGACAGGCGGGGATCGAAGTAAAGCTTCTTACCCAGTTCAGCCTGGCCCAGGTTGATGTTGGCAGGCGGCTTGATCGGGCTGATCGGTTCATCGTTCGCGGCATGCACGGCGGTGAATACGGCCAGGCCGGAGATTAGTGCGATTGCAGACGATAGAATGGTCCGTTGCATTGTTTTCTCCCTCTCAGGATGGTTGTGGATAAGATTCGTCTGAGCATTGTCTCGACATGCCTCATGCTACAGTTGATTTAAGTCAATGTTTTCTATGGGTTCAGGCTATAGCACCCATAGTCTCACCCTATAACCCGGATGCCAGGAGGGAAATGCATGACCTTGACGGAGCTTCGATACATTGTGGCGCTTGCCCAGGAAAACAATTTCAGCCGGGCTGCCGAGCGTTGCTCGGTCAGTCAGCCTACCCTGAGCGTGGCCATTGCCCGCCTGGAGGATGAATTGGGCGTGCAGTTGTTCGAGCGTGGCAAGGGCTTTGTCAGCCCCAGTCTGGTGGGGAGTCAGGTTGTGGCGCAGGCGCAAACGGCGCTGGATGAAGTCGAAAGAATCCGCCAGATTGCCCTGCGCGGACGCGATCAATTGGAGGGGGCCCTGCGTCTGGGGGTGATCCATACCATTGGGCCGTATCTGCTGCC
>JBAYXX010000110.1:0-12103 GCA_041673345.1 Kiritimatiellia bacterium | reverse complement strand
TGCAGGGTATGGCAGAGGGTGAATAGGTGCTCCATGCTGCCGGAGAGCAATTCGAGTTCAATTTCGCATATTTTTTCTTCGTTTTCTGCCCCGTGCTTAGCACCAGGGGTGCCGGTGCGAATGTGCCCCAGGTCGATGGCGACCTCGATGCGTGCATCGCCTTCGTTCACGATCCAGGTATGCCGTTCGAAATCGGTGCTGAATATCGGGCGCAGCGTCGGCCGTATCTGGTCGAGAAACTGGCGCAATTGCGGATCGCTTACCAGGGAAAAATCAAAGACCCCGGGCGTCGTGGCTTCTTCCCATTCCTGGCGGATGGAGAGTCCGCCGCTGGCGGGGGCGGAAGATTTGACGGTGAGCAGGGTGCTGCCGTTTTTCTGCCGCAGGCGCACGGCGATGCGCCGCTGATGCAGGGCAAGTTCGGTGTTGTCGTAGTACGTGTTGCGCAGCAGCTGGGTGCGTGCTGCGCTACGTGGCAGGCGTGGATGGGCGTACAGCTGCGGCAGATCACGGCGGGCGAAGCGCAGCTTGAGTTCGATTTCCTGGGACATGGCGGCGAAAATAAGGGTCAGTTGCGTGACACGGCAGGGCCGGTGGCACCGTCGAAGCCCAGTGCGGGCAGGGTGGCGAGCTCTTCGGCATTGTTTACGCCTTCGGCAATGACGGTCAGGCCGATGCCATGCGCGATGTTGCACAGGCCTTTGAGGAAGGCCTGGTTGCCGTTGTCGCAGTGAATGTTGCGGATGAAGCTGCCGTCCACCTTGAGGTAATCGAGGCCGATATCGTGCAGACGGCCGATCTGGCTGAATTGCCGGCCGAAGTGCTCGATGCCCAGGCGGCAACGGAGAGGGCGTAACGCCTGGGAGAAGGCCAGGAAAGCGTCAAAATACTGGAAGGCGCCGCTTTCTGCGACTTCCAGCCAGAGTTTGCCCGCCAGTTCGCGCCGCTGTTGCAGGAGGCCGAGCAGGCGGGGCGTGAAGTCCGGCACGATCAGGGAGGCGCCGGCCAGGTTGACTGCCACTGCCGGCAGGCCGGCGGCGAGACGATCGAGCGCCAGCTTGACGGCGGCGAGGTCCAGTTCGCTGGTCATGGACAGGCGCGAGGCGACCGGCATGAAGCTGCCAGCATTGATCCAGTCGCCGCTTTCTTCTGCCTGCAGGCGAAGTGGGCATTCGAGGTGGAGCAGGAGGCCGTTGCTGTCAGCGACGGGAAATTCGATCAGGCGCAGGCGCTGATCCTTGAGGGCGTCAGTCAGGATGCTGCGCCAGTCAGCTTGTGTGCTGGCGCTACAGTTGCTTTGCTCGGCAACGTGCTGTGCCGCCAGCGGACCCTGCAATTCGGCGGCAGCCAGGGCTGCGTCGACACGCGCCAGCAGTTGCGGCACGGGTTCGTTGTGCTGATAGACGCTGCTGCCCAGGTGGCCGATGGCGTTCTCGGGTAGCAGATGGGCTGCAACCAGGCTCTGCAGTGCCGCCAGCAGTTGCTGGCAGGCGGGCTGGGGATCGTTCTGGCCGGGCAGCAGCAGACTGAAATCCGCGCCGTTGAGGCGTGCTGCCTCGGCGCCGGGGTTTTTTTCAGCCAGTTCGCGCAACGCCACACCGGTGCGGCGCAAGACTTCATCGGCCGTTTCCCGCCCGGCACAGCGGTTGATGCCGGCGAGGTCAGCCAGACGCAACATGATCAGACTGCCGCGGGTGGGCGCATCTTCGTCATTCAAGGCAATGGCGAGACGGTTCATGAAATAGGCGCGATTGGCCAGGCCGGTCAAGGGGTCGAGCGTAGCTTCGCGGCGTACCTGCTCGAGGCGGCTGGCTTCTTCCTCAAACATGGCCTTGACCCGCCCGACCATCACGTTCATCGCACGGGCGAGGCTTTTCAACTCGGGTGTCGCGGGTTCCTCGATACGGATGAAGCGTCGATCACTGATGGCCCTGGCCTGCCCGACCACCGCGTCAAGCGGGCGTTTGATGCGGCGCAGGATCTGCATGCCGAGGAAACCTGCCAGCACGCCCCCCAGGCTGAACCACATGAGCAGTCGCCAGCCGCCCTGCCATAACTCGCGATAGGCAAAACGGTTGTGACTGACCAGTTCGACCGTGCCGAACTGGGTCCAGCCGGTGGAGATCTGGGCGCTCCCGGGGCGCGAGTCAATCGGGAACAGGCGGGCAAACCAGGCTGGCACGTCGTCGCTGACGGCGGGAGATGTTTTCTCAATCAGGGTCAGACCTTCCGGATCGCGGACCTGGATACGTGCGTACTGGCCGCTGTCGAACAACGCGGCCACTTGCAGTTCGAGGGTCACCGGATCTTTGTCCATCTGCGACATGGAGAGCGCCAGTGAGGCAGCGTTGTCGTTGTTCTTGATCGCCAGTTGTTCTTCCAGATACTGACGGGCGGTCATCATGCTGACGGCAAAACTGCCGACAAAGGCGATCAGGGTGCTGACGATGACGGCGAGCCAGAGTTGTCGAAACAGGGACATGCGTGTTACCTCACTGGAAACCTTCGCTACGGGCGCGGATAAGTAAGTCTTGCCAACGGGACAGGTTGCTCTGGCTGCTCTGATTGCCGGTGCCACGCCACAGCCCTGCGCTGTTGAAGCTGAATACGGGGGAAAGGTCGCTGCGCCGCGAGGCGGGCAGGATCTGTTTGTTCAAGTTGTCCAGGACCAGTGGTTCGGCATTGGGTTGAGGGTAATACGCCAGGACCATATGCGCTTGTTGTTGCAGGGTGCCGTCCACGCCGCGTAGCTTGGCGCGGACGTACACCAGGCGCAGCTTGTTTACCGGAACGCCGAGGGTCAGCAGGGAAAAGTACTTGGCAATAGTGAAATCTTCGCAATCACCGCGTCCTTGCGCCATGCTTTCGAGTGGTGTGGCCCAGTAATCGCTTTGCCCCCAGACCGAGAAATCGTCATCGAAGGCCAGGCGCTGATTGAAGAAATCATTGACCCGGCGGATACGTTCACTTTCCGGGGCGCCCTGGATGCGCCCCAGCAGCAGCTGCCAGTCGTTGAAAATGGCTTCGCCCGCCCCGTTGAAGCGCGCCTGCAACTCCTGCTGCAGACGCTGGAAATCCAGACCTAGTGCGAGGTTTTGCCCCAGCCAGAAGAGCAGCGCACAAGCCGCAAGAACCAACCGGGGGGTCATTGCCGGGGCTTATCCAGCCAGAGCCGGGTTGAGGGTGTATGTGCCAGTCAGGCTGGCCTGGGCGAGGATGTGTCCGGAGAGCGCGGCCAGCACTTCCGGTCCGCCGAAACGGCCTTCGAGCGGCAGACGTTCGATATCCAGGGCGTAGAGGGTGAATACATAGTGGTGCACGATTTCATCGTTCCAGGGCGGGCAGGGGCCGTCGTAACCGTAATAATCGCCCTTCATGTCATGGTCACCGGCGAACCAGTCGGTGTAATTGTTGACGCCCTGGCGGGCGCCGTGCGGTGCTTGCGGCCCATTCTTGCCGCGCGGGGTGACTTCGCGGCTGAATTCGCCTTCGGCGATGGCAGTCATGCTGGCGGGCAGATCGATCAGCACCCAATGGTAGAAATCGACCCGTGGCAGAGAGGCTGGCACGACGCGGTCGGGCTGGTTGACATCGTCGCCCTGGCTGGGAACGTCCCGGTCGTGGCAAATGAGCACGAAGGAGCGGGTGCCGGCAGGAGCATCCTGCCAGCGCAGTTCGGGATTGAGGTTGCGCCCCAGGCAGACATGGCGGGTCGGATCGGGCAGGCAAAAAGCGAAATCGGCGGGAATGGTCTGGCCGTCGTTAAAGCGTGGGCAGCTCAGTTGCATTGTTGTTGTCTCCTCTCAGGTGGCGGCTTGCCGCCGGAAGTCGCGCAGGCGGAAGCCGCACAGCCATAGTGTAGCGAAATACACCGCCCCGCCAAGGCCCACCAGTGCGGAAAGATGCAAAATGCGTTGCCCCAGGCCAGCGGTCAGCCAGTGCGCATCCGGACCGCTGGCAAACCACAGTGCAGCGCCCATGGCGGCAAGGGCGATGCCCAGGCGGAGATAAAAGCCCAGCCAGCCGGCCTGCGGTTGGTAAATACCACTGCGGCGCAGGCCACGATAGAGCAGTCCAGCGTTGAGGCAGGCCGCCAGACCAATCGACAAGGCCAGGCCTGCGTGTGCGATCCAGCCGATGAAGGCGAGATTCATGAGCTGGGTGGCTGCCAGCGAAATCAAGGCAATCTTTACCGGGGTGCGGATGTTCTGACGGGCGTAAAAGCCAGGGGCCAGTACCTTGACCAGAATCAGTCCGGTCAGGCCGACGGCGTAAGCCATGAGCGCCAGGCGGGTCTGGCTGACGTCGGTGGCGGTAAATGCGCCGTGGAAGAACAGCGTGCTGATCAATGGAACCGAAAGCAGTGCCAGTGCCAGTGCTGCCGGGGCCGCCAGCAGGAAACACAGGCGCAAGCCCCAGTCGAGCAGGCGGGAATAATCAGCCTGATCTTCCCGGGCGAAAGCTCGGGACAGGGAAGGCAGCAGGATCGTACCCAGGGCAGCGCCCAGCATGCCGGACGGGAATTCCATCAGGCGATCGGCGTAATACAGCCAGGACACACTGCCACTTTGCAGAAAAGAGGCAAAAACCGTGTTGATCAGCAGGCTGATCTGCGACACCGAAACCCCCAGCAAGGCGGGTAGCATCAGCGTGGCAACTCGCCGCACGCCAGGATTGGCCCAGGCTGCCCGTACATTCAGCGAGGGGCGTGGCAGCAAGGTCAGGCGTTTCAGTGCCGGAAGTTGAATCAGGAGTTGCAGCACCCCGCCAATGAACACTGCCCAGGCCAAAGCCAGCACTGGAGGATCGAAATAGGGAGCGGCCAGCAGCGCCATGGCGATGAAAGACAGGTTGAGCAGCACCGGCGTGAACGCAGGCAGGGCAAAGCGGCTCCAGGTGTTGAGCACGCCGCCGGCCAGCGCCACCAGCGACATGAACAGGATGTAGGGGAAGGTGATGCGGGTGAGGGTGACGGTAAGCTCAAACTTGCTGGCCTCGGCCTCGAATCCGGGCGCAGAAATCCAGACCAGCAAGGGCGCGCCGATGATGCCCAGAGCGGTGATTGCAAACAGCACCAGCGATAGCAGGCTGGTGACATGATCGATCAGGGTACGCGTATCCTCGATGCTGCGCTGGTTCTTGTATTCCCCCAGAATGGGTACGAATGCCTGCGAAAAAGCGCCTTCGGCAAACATCCGGCGCAGCAGGTTGGGAAGCTTGAAGGCAACAAAAAAAGCGTCCGTTGCCAAGCCTGCACCAAAGGTTCTGGCAATCACGAAATCGCGGACAAACCCGAGAATGCGGGAGAGTAAGGTCATGCCACTGACTGTGGCGAGGACACGTAATAGGTTCATGTCGATCGACTGGGCTGAAAATCCGGTGCGCTGCTTGCTTGAAGGCGTGCACAAAGTCTATAATTCTACGCTTGTTGCCCAGCTAGCCAGCCTGTGGCTGCGACAAGAAGCTGGAAACGTGCCGTTGTAGCTCAGTTGGTAGAGCAACTGATTCGTAATCAGTAGGTCGAGTGTTCGATTCACTTCAACGGCACCAATATATTCAAGCACTTAGGCCAATCTTTCGGGGTTGGCTTTTTTGCTTTTGTGGGGTCGTGCTGAAGCGGAGCGATTTTCTCCATTGGGGACTAGATATGGGCTTCGATCAGTGGTGGCTGGGCGTCGTTGCTGCCAGGATTTGTCAGATCCTCAGCATTTCCCCCTTGCTGTAGCGGCTTGATGACAACGCTGACTTCCGCATTGGGAATGTCTGTTTCAACGCCCATTCGCAAGGACTCGATAGTGATCTCTGCCTCGCCTATCGTCTTGGTGGGATCAAAGCCCAGAGCTATCTCGATGAACAGCCGGTTGCCGGCTCGTCGTGAGCGTACGCCGTGAAACGCTTCGTAGCCATCAAAATGCTTGGCCAGGTGCCGCATGATGACGATTTGCACGTCTTCGGCGAGTGTGCGGTCGAGCAGGTCATGGAGCGTTTCCAGCAGGACAGGAACGTATAACCCGATGGCAAAGATGGAATAAGCCAGAGCGCATGCCGGGTCGAGGTAGATAGCCCACGGCTGATCCTGGAATACCAGGGCAAGCCCAAGGGCGATCAGGATGGCCACGGCCCCCAGGGCATCGTTACGTTTGTGACGCCACTCCATGTCAATCAAGGGGGAGGGCGAAGTGGTGGCAAGCCGTTTGTAGTAAATCCACAGGCCACCATTCACAACAAAAACCAGGACCTGAACGACAATGCCGACAAAGGTAAAGTCAGCGTCGAGCGGTTCCGGTTGCAGCAGGCGCATGAATGAATAGATGGCAAGTGCGACCAATGTCCCGATATAGCACAAGGCTCCGAACAAACTGCCAACTCGTTCAAGCTTTCCGGCGCCGTAATCAAAATCATGCAGCTGGCCTTCGCGAATATTTCTGAGAATACGCAGAGACACCGCGTAGGAAGCGAAACTCTTGATGTAATCCGCAACGTCCGAGAGCAACAACATGGACCCGGAAAGAATGGCGATTAGTGCGTAGGGTATGAACGTCACGAGATAAATCACCACGCTGATCCACAGTGCGCGCGCCTGACGTGCAGCCTGCTCTTGTGCATTTGTTTTGGCTGCTTGCGATGAACGGGTTGTACTCATTTTTTGATTGTTTGGGTGTTTTTTGCTGCTGAAAAATTATTGCACGCGGCCAATTCTTACTAATTCCATCAGGCTGCACTCAAGCTCATTTTGAATTTCGATAATTGTTGCGCACGAGATGTACTGCCCCCAGAAGATATAGTAAAAACTCATTTCTTCGTAATCAAGGTAGTCTGAGATGTATAAGCTAAAAGGAAGGTTGGAGCTTTTTGAGTTATGATGATGCAAGCTTGCAAAACCCAGAGAGTGGTTTTTGTTGAAGCAAAAATATGATACTTCGACCTGGGGTGTATATGGGCCATTTTTTTCCATATTCGATGGAGAGATTATTCCATTGCTCCAAGGGAAATCTTTGTGGCGATAAAATTCTCTGGATTGAATTTTGGCTGATTCAATGGCGTCATTCAATTTATTTGAGTTGCTGAAATCGAAGGTGAATGGTGCTGCGATTTCGTAAGCGCCAATGCTGTTTTTTTCTTCTTTTCCGACACGGTTTCCAATCGGTATTTCAATGCTGATCCGTTGGCATCCGTTTTTTTTCGCTAGCAATTCAGCAAGGGCTGAGGAAATCACGAGGTAAGGTGATATTTTTTTCTGCTCGCAATAGCCGAGTAGTGCGCTTTTTGATTCCTTGTCTAGCTGAAAATTCAAGCTGGTGGCATCTGATTCTTCGATCCCGACGGCGTCTTTAAAAATGGGCTCGCATCTTGATAGTTCATGAAATTTTGTTTCCCAGAATTTTTCATCATCAATGTGACTAATTCTGGTGCTGTTGAGACGAACCTTTTCTAGATGCGATGCGAATGGATGCCAGTGTATTTCCGTATGCTCGTCAAGCAAAACTTTCTGGATGGCTTCGTAAAGAATGATTCCGGAAATTCCGTCGAAAACAAGATGGTTGAAGCAGAAGTGCAGATTATTGAAAGAGTTGTTGATTGAGTAGATGAATGCGTGAAACAGCTTGTCTCTGTTGTTGATTTCTTTTTCTGGGATGCTGTCGCAGTATCTTTGATACTGTTCAGTCGATAGGAAGTTGTATGTTTTTATCTCCGGTATTGTGGGCGCTGAAAATTCCATGTGCTTTTCATTGCCATCAGTGAAGCATTTTGCACCGGAGATGTCTGCAGGCAGAAGACATTTTTTTACTGCGTGGCGTAGCTGTTCTACTGGGAAGTGTCTGGAAAACCTTATTTCGAATGAAATGTTGTAAGGCGTTCCTTTTGACCTGTCGTTGACGTCAAATATATAACTCTGTTCATCTGTCAGATGGAGTTTTTTCATTTTTATGTTCGGATTTCCAGGAAGATCGTTTCTTGCCGTTGCAGAGCTTTGCATGTTTTTGGAGTCTTCGCGCGGAATTCTGGTGTGCTGCCAAAACTATGCTGACCCAGGGGGCTGATCGTCGAGTTTGATCACTACGCCGCAGCCAAACACGCACTGGTATGCAGCATAAACTGCCTCAGGCGGAAAAAATACGCACAATCACTGGTGGTGGCACAATTTTATTGCACCACGAAGGAGGAATCCGGCTACTTGCAATGCGCGTAATCTCACGGTTACGTGGGCTTTTCCGTTGCCGTTCACTGCAGCATGAAGGTCTCGTACTCCAGGCGGTTGAGTTGACGGGGCAGCAGGATCAGGCCGGTGCATAGTGTGATCAATACAGACAACGTGAAACCATAGCCGTGCAGTGCCGCGCGGAAGGCGAGTGTGGGGCCGCGACGCCGCCCAAAAAACAAAGCGGGGGATTCGGGAGAAACGGGTGATGCCCGAATCCCCCGTTTCTCCCGTGGCAAAAGTTGGAGTAGGCTACGACGTGGGGGGCGGCAGGCAACCGACGGACTGGGGATCTACCGGACGACGGACTAGAAAAGCAAAAAGCCCGCAAAAATGCGGGCTAAGTGCTTGTGTTTATTTGGCTCCCCGATTCAGACAATTCTGAGAACTGGAAGATAGAGCTTTTCATCCTGTAGGGCGCGCCCGGAGCGACGATTCCGGGCACTGGGTAGCGGTCTTGCTCATACCTTGAGTGGCTCGAAGAACGCGATTTCCTTGGTGACTTGGTAGTAAAGGCTCCGCTTTGGGGAGCTCAGTAGCTAGCAATATTAATTAGTCCTGTTGCCACCTCCTGAAGTGTAAAACTGATTTTACTTATCATGTCATTCGTGTACTCTCTAGGGACAATTGTTAGGCTTGTATTACATTGGCCATGCGCCAGATTGTTTGGCCCCGGGTATGTCTCAAAGTGACGAGAGAACTTCTGGGGAATTTGAGTAAAAGCTTCTCCTATTTTTGAGAGAACTTGGTATTGCTCATGTCCTGCCTGAAGGAATGAGAAGCTCAAATAAATACCTCCACTAGGATGTGGTTCGATCTCAAATTTCACCCCGGATGGGCTTTGGTAGCAAAAGCTACCTTTTGGGGTTTGTTCGTAATTAGAAAATAATTCAACTCTTGCGAAACATTCTTCCGTAATCATGGACATATCGTTCAGATTTTTTGAGTCCTGGATTGTTTCCCAAAGCTTAGTGGTCTCTGACATTATTTGACCAAAAGTTAGACGTTGATTTTGGTCGTGTTGTGTAGCTGCCAAAATTAAGCGAGCTACACGCTTCGGTAAAGATATCCATTCTTTGCACCTAGTTCCGATGCAGGATGTGAAAACTTTCTGTGGCCATGTCGGGCTATTATGGGAAAAAAATGCAGGATCCGTTCCTGAAATCATGTAATAGAGCATCATCCCAAAACCAAATGAGTCGACTACTGCACTACGCGTTGATACCCCCTGAATTTCTTGCAGTTGTTCGGGGGCCAAGTAAGCAGTACCTCCGGATACGTATACGGATTTCTCAAGAGCGTTGAGATGCCATGAAAGATCAAAATCCAAAACTACAACCTCTGCATGATCGGTTTCAGCATAATAGTCCCTTAACATTACATTGTGAGGGCGAAGGTCGCGATGAACGATTCGCTGCGGGGTATTGTGAACTGCGAAAATAATTTTGCTCAACTCATAAGCAATACGTATTCTTTGCCACCAACTTTTGGTTGCACCTTGCTTTACCGCCTCCCAAAGTGTTATTCCATCTATCCATTCCATAATGACAACGGGTGGAACTTCTGACGCATCAAGGAACTCAACGACACCAGGAACGCCGCTATCCCTCAGGTAACGCATGGAGCGTACTCCTCGCCTAAAGGCCTTCAGAAGCTCGGGTTGCTCGCGGATTTCATGCCGAAAAACTTTGATGGCCACCGGATCCCCGTTGGTTGAAAGCCCGTTCCATACCTTCGCAAACCCACCTTCTTTTACGTAGTAGCTTGCGCGATATTCACCGATTGCGTTTGCTTCTTCTGTCGGATCATCGCTAACAAAAGAAGCAGAATGGATCGGGCGTGAGTATTCCTTACAGAAGGTTTCGAATTTTTGATATGCCTCTTCTGTCTCTGGCTCGAGGATACGTGCTGCTTCATTATTAAGCATTACACGGATTTCGTTAGGAGTTTTACTAATTAAATCTTTGGCAGGAGGAATATGGTTAAGTGCAGTCTCATTAGCGAGTTGATGGATAGGTGGGGCTTCGTCTGCTTTTGGCTTGTATTTCCGAACAGCTTCCAAGAGTTCTGGAATAAAGCTGTGCGTTTCATCTTCATTTTGGTAAAGAATAGTTCTGATGCCCGCTGCCTCTACCGACGAAACGGCATTATAATTGCTGGCATCGGTAATCCAGAAATGGGGGCCGCTATTTTTGTAGTCTCGGGTTATTCTTTGGAAGTGGCTAACGACTGCTTTATCCTGTGCTGATACTCCTAAAAGGACAATGGTGCTGTATTTAATGCAGTCACCAACAAATTCCTCATACTTTTGATCAGACAAAAGTCTGTTAAGTTTTTTTTCGGTAAACACCCAGCTATCAGGATCATCAGCTGATCCATGCAAATTAGCAATCAGACGAGCATCTATGTTGGTAAGAGTTCCTACCAAGGTACGAATATTAAATCCATTACGTTCGAAAAGACGGGGCGACTTAATTCTACTAGCCGAAAATGCTCGGGATGCAAAACCGTCAATATTTAGTGTGAGCATACCCTGAATATTTAGATCCCATAGCATGGTGTAGGCGCTTGGGATTTCGCAGCGGATGGTATTGACTAGTGCACGCCTGATGGTTGCTTGAAACGTAGTGGCAGCAAGCTCCTCTAACATTTCAAAAGCTTTCCAATGTGACTGCACTGCCTTGATTGCAGCTATTTTTTGAAGGTGGCTAGTTTTGTCTGGCTCGCTGAGAATGGCTGCATTATTGCTTGCCTCATCCGTAAGAGTTTTCCTAAGTCCTTCCCACGTAGGTAATTTTGCAGGGGCACTTAATCCTGAACCTGCCCAAATTATGATCGGCTTTGATCTGGCATTCCATACTTCCAATAAGTCTTGGACGTTCGGCGAGGATAGTAAATCGTGATGAGATGACTGAGACATGGCGGTAGGAGTTAATCCCCCCGTCCAAGTAACACGGGGGGCTATGGATACATGGGGAAATTCAGATAGGACATGAGGCTACGTCATTCGCATTAACAACTCAAGGTGATGTGCTTCCAGATGGATAGGCCGTACGCACGCGCGGTGCGTACGGTCGTACGGCCTATCCATCTGGTGACATGCAATTTGGTAGTTGACAACGTGCTGTGGTAACGCGTAAATTGAACGACATTCAAACAACCGCTGTTCGAATTTCATGAAAACTTCACATCTTCACGACATCTGGGGCGGCCCGGATAACACGCGGCTGACCAAGCAGCAGTTCTCTTTCCGTTTGCCGGTCCATATCGCGGCCAAATTGGCTGCACTGTGCGAACTCTACCCGCAGAAAAACCGCACGCAGATCGTGGCGGATTTGCTTACCGCCGCACTCGATGATTTGGAGGAAAATCTTCCTGAGGGCTTGGGAGAGAGGGAAAACCAAGTTGATGCCCTCCTCGCAGAAGAGCTTGGACTTGAGGTCGGGGATATCCTCTATTCCTTGGGAGGTGTGCGCGGAAATTTTAGAAATCTGGCTAACCGATACTACCGAGAGATGGAAGAGGAGCTTGGAAACGACACTCCCGGCAAACTGTATGGCGACATGGTGGTTACAGAAGACCAATTTAAGAAATAGCCATGCAGCCGTGTTTCCTCCTCTTCGGCCACGACACCATCGAGTGCGCGTACTACCTCGCGGCACTGTCGGGGTGTTCGCTCGATTTCACTCGTCTGGCTGTTGAGAAAGAGTCGCTGCGCCTTGCCAAAATTCGCCGACCGAAAGCGATCGAACTGGGTTCGGAGAGTTTCCTGCTGGCTTCGCATGGCACCGGTAGCGGCTATCCGTTTCTGATCGAGAACGACGCTTTCAGCATCCAGTTCGGCGAGTTTAACAAGCCGAATTTCTTTGTTACTTACCGCAGTTTTGCGCTGTGGCAATACGG
>JBAYXX010000109.1:0-12235 GCA_041673345.1 Kiritimatiellia bacterium | reverse complement strand
TTCACCTTAAAATATTCTCTCAGTGCTGCGAAAAGTTCAGCTACTCTCTGTGTTCTCTGTGCCTCTGTGAGAGATAATAAACGTACAAAAAAAACAAGAATATGAATGATAGTAGTACAGCGTTGACCAATGCCGCGCGGAGCGCGGCTTTAGGATAGTCCCATTTACGTGTTCGTGCCGCCCCCTCCAATACCTCAGTACTCAAGTGGGGTTGGAGCATACTGAGTGCTTGGTCCACCATTTCGGGTGAAACAATGTCTCCCTGCTCATTGCAGAGACGGACAAGAGGAGAATTGGCTGTATCACGAAAATTCGCATTGTATTCTTTTTCCGTGCCGGGGAAGACTGCAATGTCTATCGTCGCATGAGGCAGGAACCGTTTGTGCGAAGCGCCAAAAAGAAGTAATCCTGCCACAGAGCAAGCATGAACTCCATCCGTCCCACTTTCGGCAAGGATTTCGGTGTTGAGAAGAAGTCTTTCCCATCCATCCACATCATTGGTTTCCGGCAAAACTTGGCCGCGAATGGTTGCAAAATACTCAGTCAACCTAGGCCGACTCAGCTCCGCGATTGTCGAGCCGGTAACTGGCTGCGTCTCAAATCTCACGGAACCACGGCGCTGGAACAGCCTTTGAAGCTCTGCTGTATCCACTTCGCGGCTGAGTGTGCCGACGCGGATGTAGTAGTAGGCGTGGTTGTTGTGCCACACATGGTGAACGATCCATTCTGGTTGCACAGATACGACCACCACATCTTTCCCCGTCTCAACATCACGTATAACTTCATACGTGGGGATAATCGGTGGACGGATCTTGTCTCGGCAGGCTGTCATTACCCATTCTTCCAGATTTGCCCTGATAATGCCCGATATGGAGTGGTCATCTTCGACACCCAGCAGGACGCGGCCACCTTCGAAATTACTAAAAGCCACGAGTTCCTTGGCCAAAGCTCTATTGTCAATATCATCACGCTTCAGTTCCACGAAAGAACTCTCGCCATTGCGGATCAACTCCAGCAGTTCAGTTTTTGTCATTATACACTCTCCCGATTCCTCAAAAATCAATCAAACTCATGTGGTTCGCCCTCATCCTGAAGGATGCGCAATTCTGCAACGAGTGTCGTCATGCTCATTTCTTGCCTTTGCCATTCCCGCTCGCTACCATTAAGACTGCCCGGAGCACCACATCCAGCTCAGAACGGAACCCCTGCGCCTTATCTTCGCGAAGTAGCTGAAAAAACGGATTGTAAGACCTTGGCGATAACCAGTTATGTTGGTAACGCGTTGGAATCTTCGCCTTGTTTAACCATTGGTTGAGACGGTCGAAATGTGCTTGCGCATAGTCAAACTTCTTTAGATTATCCGGCGACGGGTCAGTGACCTCCGCATCATCTTTGATTTCAACAACATAAATGACGTCGCCCTTCTTGATAAAAAAATCAGGGCTGAACTCACCACGTTTTGGATGCTCCCCTTTCTTCCATGCGAATTCGATTGCATAGTAACGCTGAGGGACACTCTTCAACCATGCATCCAAAGCACTTGCGTTCTCTCTTTTGCACAACTCCCTAATGAATTTACGCTCATTGCTAGCATTCGCAATCGCAAAATTACAGGGTGTCTTGAAATCGTGCGTATTCGCCACCGTGACGCATCCTCTGATGAATTCGCCATCTTTATCCACAACTTCACGGAAGAACTCTACCTGTTCATCAGCGATGGTTCTTTCGCAACATGGTGGGCTTCATCATTCAGTACGGCTACACGGTCGCCTTTGCCGGTCAACCAGCCCGGCGGCAAGCATAACGGCCGCAACCCCATATAGGACATAGCTCTTACCGGTTCCGGTTGCCATATCAAGGGAACATGCAAGCTGATCTGGCAGTTGGAGATGCGACTCCATACCCTTCCACGAGCCATATCGCCGCTCCATTTCGTCATTTGATTTAAAATTATCTTCCGCCAACGCACGCAGGTTTGAATACTTTTTTCCTGCCATGAACCGCATAACCGTACGGATAGCATCTTTCTGGTATTCGCGGGTACCGCAAAGCTCATCAATGAAAGGTTCGTAAAGATCCTCGTTCAATACTGCCATGATTTTCTTGCCCAATTGATCCAATCGGAAAGCCACTTTCCAGCCAGCCTCTTCGATCGCGGCGGCGTATTGGACCTCGTCCAGATCAAAGACCTGAGTTTTTTCGTCATAATCAAAGTCCAGCATTACCATGGAAAGCGTTTCACGATTGCCCTTCTTCTGGAAAGGCTCGCGCACAATAACATCGCTACGGAAGGTCTTGATTTGAATGAAGGCCTGCTCAAACAGCTCTCCCTCCGGCTTTGCTCGCCCGAGTTTGTATTCCAGTTCCGGTGTGCGGATAAAATCAAAGCCAAACGCCTCAACTGTGTCATTGACTGCCATCTCATCCGCAGGCTGCTTCAGTGCTGTAAACTCGCGGCGGTGCAGCTCGTGGATGATGGAATACGGAATTCGCAGCGCATAGTAACGAATGTCGTTGTGGGTGATATAGTCCTGCTGAAAATCGAATGTCAATGCGGGTGCAATGATGAACACCCTGCTGCCGACGCGGGAACCGACGGCCTCGTGGATCTCCTGAATGGTCTCCTCGCTGATGGCGGCATCCTTGTGTGCAAAATGGTTGAACACCATCACATCCGCGCCTTTTCTAAACCCATCAAACGCAATACCACCCACCTTGTGCGGTTCGTCACGACACTGGAACAATTGCAGTGCAAAGAAACGCCAATCTTACCACTGAAGTTTCCGAAGCTGAGAAAAGTAATAGAGCCCGGCATTGAAGAGCGTGAATGCCTTGGGTGTTAGCTTTGCGCCCTTGTTGCCGATATCCTTGCGAAGGTTCAGCATTCGTTTTTGGATTGTATAGACAGCCAGTTTGCCGCAATCAATACCAATCCAACGGCGACCAAGTTTCTCCGCAACGGCGCAAGTTGTGCCTGAGCCAGCGAATGCGTCAAGAACGATGTCGCCAGGATTAGATGATGTTGCTATAAGTCTGTAAAGAAGTGATTCGGGCTTCTGTGTAGGATAGTCAACTCGTTCCGCTGCTTGAGAATTTACAGGAAACACATCAGTCCATACGTCTGAAGGTGCAACTCCTGAAAGATCGACGGCAAAGCGTTTAATGCGGGCAACACCGTTACGTGTATAATAAATAAGATTTTTTCTCTCATATTGCTTCATTGTTTCAATGGGGCAGCGCCACATACGAGAGATGCCTTTCCACTCATATTGATAGCCACCTCCTCGGAGACCTGTACCAATAAGGTTGTCAGCCTCATCTTCTTACCTCCAATTTTCTTGCCTTAAACCAGCCGCTCTACAGCCGATGTTCTACCAGCTACCAGCTTTTAGGCTTCCATGCCGCCCGATAAACAACTTTTTGGAGTCAAAGTGTATGCTTTTGCAATTTATTCACTCCCGTATGGATGAATTTTCATTTCAAGCTTCCAACTTGAGTGAAAATGTTTTCTGCAAGCAAGATACTTGCACTACTCCATTATCATTTTTACCGTAATGTTACAAAAACCCGCTTTAGAGCAGCCTAAAGTCTGGACAACAAACCTTACGCAGCAGCCGTTTGTTGTTCACGCTTCAGCGTGTTCTTTGCTTTTCTGACCGATTATTGAGAAGTTATCTTTGTTTCCCCAAACGCAAAGCGTTTGTTACTAAAGCAGCGGGCTCTTAATCACAAACTTTTTGTAAGGGTGAAAATCTTCCACACATCACACAAACTCTTTTGGTTGCGGCGACTAGCTGCTTTAGAGGCTAATTAATCTAGAATGCGATAGATATCTTCCAGCGGTTTGCGTTCCGGGCGTTTATCAGCTCTCATTTCCTCTGTTGGATATCCGACCGGGGTAATTGCCACCACTGATCTTTCAGTACCGGCAAGTCCCATAACAGCATCCATGGCCGCGCGCTCAAAGGCACATATCCAGCAGGTGCCAAGTCCTTCGGCCTGAGCTGCCAAAACAAAATGTTGCATAACAATTCCGATATCGACATCAATAATGGAATCTCCCTCAGCCCGCTTCCAGGCAACTCCGCGGTCTCCGATTGCAACAGCTATTGCGGGTGCCGACTGCAGCCAGCCACGTGAATAAACCGATGCGATTTTTGTCCGCAATGTATCGTTCAAAACTACCTGAATCTCAAATGGTTGCAGGTTGCACGCTGTGGGGGCAAGGCTGACAGCCTCGCCCATCCTTTTGAGAGCATCCGCTGGAATCGGTCGATCCGTATATGCCCGATAACTGTATCGTTTTCTGAAAACTTCATAAATATCCATAATTTTCTCCTTGGGTCTTGATGGTTAAGCTCAGAGTAAATACTATAGCATATTATGAAATGGATTGGTAGACCTCAATTTGGTGTCCTCAATTTGATTGCACTGCAAAGCTATTTTAGGCTATCATAATCCCGAAATGGAGGTTTATTGATTATGAACTCACAAAAAATGAAATTAAAATTAGTGATCTCAGCTGTTGCCGCGGCTTCGATGCTGGCACTGTTCGGAGTGAGTGCCACTGCGGCACCCGCTGACTCAAGCGAAAGTTCGCAAAAAAGGGATGCGCGGATGCAATGGTGGCGTGAAGCGCGCTTCGGCATGTTTGTACACTGGGGTCTCTACTCTGGCCTTGCAGGAACCTGGGATGGCAAGCCCGCTGGCACCAGAGGCGGCATGGAGTGGATTCAGCAGATAGTCAAGGCCGACACCGACACCTACGCTGCACGCGCCATCCCTCTTTTTAAGCCGGTTCCCGGGTTTGCCAAAGCATGGGCCGCCTTGGCCAAAGAGGCTGGCTGCCGTTATATTGTTTTCACCTCTAAACATCATGACGGCTTTGCGCTGCACGACTCCAAGGTCAGCGACTATGATGCCGGGTCGGTTCTGCACCGCGACCTAGTCAAAGAGATCGTGGAGGCTGCCCGAGCGGAAGGGCTAAAGGTCGGCTTCTACCACTCTGTGATCGACTGGCATCATGACCAGTACGGTTATGAACTTTCTAAACAACTGCCGCACCCGCTCAAAGGTAAACCCTACCCCAATGGCACCCGCGACCATAATAAATATTTGGATTTTCTGCATGCGCAGGTCAATGAACTGACCTCTAATTATGGAACCATAGATATACTGTGGTGGGATTACAGCTCGCAGGACTTTCAAGGTGATACAGCCTGGCGTGCCATGGATATGATGTCTAAGGTACGCGCCAGGCAACCGGCAATTATCATGAACAACCGTCTTTTCCGTTCACCTGAAGCTGGCTGGAAAAGTATGGGTACAGATGGCTTCGCAGCTGCACTTGACCCCAAGTACGGCGACTTCATCACCCCGGAACAGCATATACCACCTACCGGCATGCCCGGTATTGATTGGGAAACCTGCATGACTTTAAACACCAGCTGGGGCTACAGCGAGCATGATCATGCGTGGAAGTCGCCTGAGCTTCTGATCCGCAACCTGATCGATATTGCCAGTAAGGGCGGCAACTATTTGCTCAACATCGGCCCTAAAGCCGACGGCGCCATCCCGATCCAGAGTGTCGAGGCCCTGAAAGCCATCGGAGCCTGGATGAAGGTCAACCATGAGGCGATTTATGCCACCACAGCCTCGCCCTTTGCCCAGCTTGCCTGGGGACGCGCCACCTCCAAGGGCAACACTTTGTATCTGCATGTTTTTGAGTGGCCGGCAGATGGCCAGCTGGTTGTGCCCATGCAGGCGGATGTTGCGCGGGCAGTCCTGCTGGCGGCTCCCGGTCAGGCTCTCAAAGCCGAGGTTGCAGGCTCGCAGACAAAAATTAGCCTGCCTGCGAAGGCTCCCGATTCAATTGCCTCTGTGATCCGGCTTGACCTGCGCAGTGCGCCGGTCATCGCCGAACCGTAGCATTACTGAGCTCTGTGAGCTGGAGAAAGTTTAAGGTAGAGTGTGCGGTACTGCATCATTAACAGCTAAAATTGGCGTTTAGCGAATGTGGAGGGTGCGGGAGAATGCGCCGTTGTGTGCTAAAAAATTTGGTTTTCCGCCCTTGCTTTCAGCACGGCGATAATGTATGGTTTATGCTAATTGAAGTTATTCATGTTTCATGAATGGTTACAATTCATAAATAAAGATGATGACGATGACGGCCTCGCCGCGGTTGACCGGCTTGCGGCTACCCTCTATTATAACTAATTATGATAATCAACCCGCATCGGCTACGAAGTGACACTATAAGGAATTCAGTATGAACGTAAGACGCAGATGTTTCATTCAAAATACATTACTCGCAGGCACGGCGATCGGGACCGGCTGCGTGCACAATGCAAAAGCGGCCGCTGGCTTCCGTGCCAAAGACGGAGATATCCGTGCGGTTCTCCTTCATCTCGGCTACAACATGTGGCACAATCCCCAGACGGAGCTCAACTTGAACGAGGCGCTCTGGGACAAGACGATCGATTTCATGGCTGAAAAGAAGATGAATATGCTGGTCGTGGATGTTGGCGAGGGGCTCGTTTTTCCGAGCCATCCCGAGCTGGCGGTGAAAGGATCCTGGACACCCCAGAAGCTGCACGCGTTTGTTACCCGCGTGAGCGGACTTGGCATCGAGGTTGTCCCGAAACTCAATTTCTCCGCGACGCATGATGCGTGGCTTGGTGTCTACCAGCGGATGGTTTCCACCAAGAAGTACTATGAAGTGGTGAAAGACGTCATTCGCGACACTGCCGAGATATTTTCTTCTCCACGCCTCTTCCATTTGGGCTGGGATGAGGAAACTCCGCAGCACCAGGGCCGACAAGATTATGTGGTCGTACGCAAGGGAGACCTTTGGTGGCACGATTTCCTTTACACCGTGAAGTGCACAGAGGACGCGGGGTCCCGCCCTTGGGTTTGGAGCGACTACGGCTGGCATCATACGGACTATCTGACACGCTGTCCGAAAAGCGTGATGCAGAGTAATTGGTACTATGACGAAGCCTTGGGCGGCATGTCACTCGACAAGGAGAAGAACCGTTACGCGAATATTTTGCAGCTTTACCTTGACCTTGACAAGGCCGGATTCGACCAGATCCCGTGCGGGTCCAACTGGCTTTCTGGTGCTCACAAACGAGAGCAACGTCCTGTGAACGACAGCATAGTGCCTCTAGTGAAGTTCTGCCGGGATAATGTCTCGCCGGCGCACCTCAAAGGATTCATGATGGCATCCTGGTCGTACATTAAAGACGAACAAGGGTATGAAAACAGTCATGCGGGGATCGAGCTTTTCGATCGGGCGTTGAGAGGTGAGGTTTAGAAAGAGTGAATCAAAACGGATACCATTGGACAAAATGAAAGTTCTTTAATGATGTCTACCAATACCGCTGTTGCTGATCCGCGCCCTAACTGGGACACCTATTTTATGAATATTGCCACGGTGGTGGCCAGCCGCGCCAACTGCTCGCGCCGTAAGGTCGCGGCCGTGGTGGTCGCTGAGAACCGGGTGATCTCAACCGGCTACAACGGCACTCCACGTGGTGTGACTAACTGTTTCGCAGGCGGTTGCGCCCGTTGCGCGGGGAGCGCGCCATCTGGCTCAAGCCTGGAGGAGTGCATCTGCGTCCATGCCGAGCAAAATGCCATCTGTCAGGCGGCCTACTACGGTATACGATTAGAGGGTGCTACGATTTATGTCACAATCAGTCCCTGTCTGACCTGCGCCAAGTTGATTATCAATGCCGGTATCCGGGAGGTTGTCTATGGCGGCGACTATGCGTTCAACGCGCAAACAGCGGCACTGCTGTCCGAAGCAGGTGTTGTTTGTCGTAAATTTGATGATTAGCGGGCTTGCATAGCTGAGGCAGAAAAGGCATAATAGACGGTTGAGTTTTGAAATAAGGAGAGATGAGAGATATGCGCACAAAGATTATTGCAGGTAACTGGAAGATGAATAAGACAGCTTCCGAAGCTGCGGCGTTGATCGAGGAGATTAAAGCTGAGCTGGAAGGAGTTATAGGTGTTGAGGTGGTTGTGTGTCCGCCAGCCGTTGCTTTGAAGGATGCCGCCGCTGCTGTTGAAGGCTCAGCGGTAGGTCTGGGTGCCCAGAACGTTCACTGGGAGGAGAGTGGAGCTTTCACAGGTGAGATCTCGGCCGCGATGCTTAAAGATCTGGGTGTCAAATACGTGATCATTGGCCATAGCGAGCGCCGTCAGTATTTTGGCGAGACAAACGAAACAGTGCACAAGCGCACCAAGGCGGCTTTGGCTGCAGGTCTGACACCATTGGTCTGCGTTGGCGAAACTCTTGAAGAGCGCGACAGCGGACAGATGGAGTCGGTGGTTACCAATCAAATCAGAGAGGGTCTAGCAGACCTTGGAGATGATTTTACCAAGATTGTTGTTGCCTATGAGCCAGTCTGGGCGATTGGAACCGGACGCACGGCGACACCAGCGCAGGCGCAGGAGGCGCACGCTTTGATTCGCCGCACTCTGGCTGAGATTTCCTCAGGTGATATGGCCAACACCGTGCGCATTCAATACGGCGGGAGCATGAAACCGGATAATGCGGTTGAGCTTCTGAGTCAGCCGGATATTGACGGCGGGCTGATTGGCGGTGCTGCGCTGCAGGCCGATTCATTCGCCGCGATTGTCAAAGCTGGGGTGTAGTTGGGATTCAGGATTCAGGAGTCAGGATACAAAATTCAGGAGTCGGGATTTAGCAGGCTCATAGCGCCTGCTGCGTAGCGAAAAACGGTAGGGTAACTCGACGGTCAGCTGCATCGGAGTCCGGGTCAGTAAGCAACGCCACCGAGTCACCTGGTCACCAAGTCACTAGGTCAAAAAATAACTTGTAGCTTAGACTGCGGAGCAGCTTGCAAGAGATAAGCCGGAGGTCGGAGATCATTTCCGTATGCCTTTCGATACCGACCCCGACCCTGACCCCGAGTGATAGGCAAACTTCGTCGCAAACTTTGTCGCAGACCATTCTGAATTCTGTCTTCTGACTACTTTGGTATTAACTATGGAACAGAGTAAAAATAATAATAAAGCCGTCTGCCTTTTGTGGCTGCGGTTTTTTATGTTTTCAGGGGTCATGCTGCTTCCCTCTGCTTATGGGCAGGGCAAAAGTCAGGTTGAGGAGCTTATCGTAGTTCCGGCTGCTGGGAGCTACACCACTGAGCCGTTCACCTACAAGCGGGCTTTCAGGGAGCAGGTGCGCAATCATCTGATCTATGATATCACCTATCCCTCGGCAATTGTCTCAGAGAGTACACAGAACAATGTGGTTCCAGCTGAGCTTTATCTGCCGGTTGGGGTAACCGCGCAGAGTGCCATGCCCGCAGTTGTCTGCATGCACATTTTGAATGGCGATTTCGCGCTCTGCCGTATGATCTGCTCGCGGCTCTCCGAAGCTGGCGTGGCCGCCATCTTTTTTAAACAGCCATATTATGGGGCGCGCGGCGGCAGCGAGGGCCGCCGGGCTCTACTAAAGAGCGTTGACACACTGATCACTGGTTTTGATCAGAGTACGTCCGATGCGCGTCGGTGCTTGGATGTCATCCAAAGTGTGCCAGGAGTTGACCCAAGCAAGGCCGGGGTGGCTGGTATCAGTCTGGGCGCCATTCGCGCTGGCGCACTCTGTGCCTTTGAGCCGCGCATCCAGCGGGCCTATCTCGCGTTGGTTGCCGGAGATTTGAAGCAAGTGATCCTCTCTGCTCGCGAGACCCGTGATCTGCGCGGGTTTATCGGGCAACAGAGTGTTGAGGACCAGAAACGGATCTGGGAGTGCGTTATGCGTCAGGATCCGCTGAATGCGGTGCCACAGTTGAAGCGCATGGCAGGGCAGAATCGTCTGCGCATGGTGCGGGCTGAGAAAGATGAGATTATGCCACCAGCGTGCAGCCTCAAACTCTTCAACGCCGTGAGTTCGCCGCAGAGTGAAATTTGCCTGGAGGGCATGGGGCACTACTCCGCCATGGCTGGCTTGGCTGGCATCATGGATGGTCTGACCGCGTTTTTTGCTGAGGATGTTCCTGCATCCTGGTGCCCGCCGGAGAACACGCAGAGCTCAGCTCCGGTTGAGCTGGTCGGCAGTCTGCTCAAGGATCTCGCAGTGCTGCTCGCCGTCAGTCCTAAGCAGGGCTGCGCGCATATGATTGCACTACAGAGCGAGTTTACGGTGAATGGCAAGCCTTTTAAGGTGAACTTTGAACTCGCGCTTGGCGCTGAAGGGCGGTTTAAGCTGGCTGGCACTTTTCCCGAGGTGGGTCACGCAGGCTTTGGCCGCGGTGAATCTCCATGGATCATCGGCGGGCAGAGCCGCGTTTTTTGCGGCACTCGCTCATTCGAGCCTCAGCGCACACTGACCAACTTAGTTGATCCACAGACACTGCTCTACTACCGCATGGCTCTGGGCTTGGTGACAGGCTCCTCCCTTGCGCCGGATTTAATCCATAATTACGCGGTGCTCTCAGAGGAAAAAGGGGAGCAGGGACGACGGATTCTCGCGGTGAAAGAGTTAAAGAAGAAGATTGAAGGGGAGTTGCGGCTGACCTTCGACAGTGCGGGCCAGTGTCCTTTAAACGCGGAGTGGAGGACCAAGGGGGGCAGCGGCAGCATCCGCTTCACTGCCTGGCAGATGAATGCCGCTGCCGACAACTCCATTTTCGAACCAGCCGCTGAACTAGAACAACAGGCGGTTGAGCAGGGGGATGTTTTGCAGATGTTTGCCTCGATTTTTCAATTTTTAGTGGAGCACTTTAAATGAGAATTTTATGGTTGATGTTTGTGTTGCACTTGGCCTGTGGTCTGCTATTCGGGGGGATGCCGGAGATTAAAGTTACCGCGCGTGACAGCGGCGGCCATGGGCTGCTCTGCACAGCTGGGAAAAAACGCGTATTGGTGGTTGAGGGTACTCCGGAGCAGATGGGTGCCGCGCATGGCCGCTTGATGGCAGCAACGATACCCCGAGTGATGCCGCAGACCATGTCCTTGGTAGGCGCGGCGTACACCATTAAGAAGGGGATCTGGTTTCACGATAAAATAGACGAGATCTACGGCTTGGCCTCACCGCATACACCGGTGCGCTTCATCGATGAGTGCAATGCCATGGCCGATGCCGCTGGTATTACTCGGCGTGATGTCATTTGCGGTAATTTTTTTCCTGAACTCTTTCATTGCAGCGGTGTTGCGGTACGCAATACCGCCACAGCAGGAGGGCGGGTTGTGCATGCGCGTGTGCTTGATTACATGCGCGATATCAATTTGCAGCGTTATGCGCTGGTGCAGGTTTTCATTCCCAAGGATGGCTATGCCTGGATCTCACTTGGCTACGCCGGCTTGGTGGGCACTGTGACCGCTATGAACGAGCATGGGCTGGCGATCGGGGAGATGGGCGGCGCGAGTGATGAGTCTTGGAATGGAATGCCAATGACATTTTTGATGCGGGAGATCGCGGAGCGCACCAGGAGTGTGGATGAGGCGGTGGCTTTGATGAAGCGTGTGCCGCGGACCTGCGAGTATTTTTATGTGGTCAGCGATGCCGCTAAAAACATGGTGGGAATCCGCGCGCGGGTCGAGGATCTCATGGTTCTGCAACCCGGTGAACAGCATGAGCTGCTGCCGCCGGTGCCAGCCGACACAGTGATGTTCTCAGGTGGCAGCCGGGCAAAGGAGCTCTCCCGGAGGCTGCATGCGGCGTTGGGCAAGATTGACGTGCAGACCATGATTGAGATCATTAAGCGTCCGGTTGCCATGCGATCAAATCTGCACAACGCGATTTTTCTGCCGGAGACATTGGATATGTGGGTTGCTGACGCTGGGAAAAAGAGCCCTGCCTGTGATGAGCCCTACACAATGGTGAATCTGCGCCAAATCATTGATTTTTATAGGATGGAGACAGCCAAAGTGGTTGGGCCTGCGCAGGGTGCGGATTATTAATTTTTTTCTATTAATGTAAGAATGTAAGAGAACCTGTAACGCACTTACTAAAATACTGAGTCAAGCTTTAATTTTGTTTATTTGTTTTCTCTTTCCAAGTTTTTATGTAAGATAGTTGCGTTTTGGTGCATATTTTTTACATGCTTGGAACCTATTCGCCATTTTCACTAAAAAAAATCGAGTATTTCATAGTTTTTCATGGTTACTGAACGTTCATTTGCAGAGCTTAATGTTTGGCAAAGGATATTTGCTGAGCATTGGAATGCTTTCACTGGCTATTACATAGATAAGCAGGGTC
>JBAYXX010000108.1:0-12470 GCA_041673345.1 Kiritimatiellia bacterium | reverse complement strand
TGTTGTCGCCTCCGGCGACTTCAGCAATGGATAATGGAGAGTTGAAAATGGAGAGTGAGGGAAGCTCCAACAATTCTCAATTCTCCACTCTCAATTCTCCATTAAATATCCGCCTTCCTGGATTTGGGGGGGAGTGGGAGGTTAAGCGGGTTTCGGATCTTTTAGACTATGAGCGTCCCGATAAATTTATTGTAAAAAATTCCGACTATACAGAAAAGGGCAGAATCCCTGTTCTGACAGCAAACAAATCTTTTGTCTTAGGGTTTACTACTGAAAATTTTGGAGTTTATCAGAATTTGCCGGTTGTTATTTTTGATGACTTTACCACGGACTCTAAGTTCGTAGATTTTCCATTTAAAGTTAAATCTTCGGCAATTAAGATATTGAAGCCCAAAAGCTCTGAAGTGAATTTAAGATTTGCTTTCGGAATAATGAAGCTTGTAAGGTTTCCGCTTGGCGAGCACAAACGGTATTATATATCTGAGTACCAAAGCCTCGAGTTGTTAATTCCAGCTTTAGAAGAGCAAACCGCCATCGCTGCCGTCCTCTCGGACATGGATGCGGAGATCGAAGCACTGGAACAGCGGCGCACCAAAACCCGCAATTTAAAACAGGGAATGATGCAGGAGTTACTAACCGGACGAGTTCGGTTAGTAAATTGAGAATTGAAAATTGAGAATGGAGAATTGAAAATGGAGAATGAGCAGGTAATAAAACACAATCCGGTCAAAGTGAAGTCGTTTGCTTTCGCGCTCAGGATCGTGAAGCTGGCGAAGTTTCTTCATGGTGATAAAAAAGAATTTGTTTTATCGAAACAGGTTTTGCGCAGCGGAACGGCGATTGGCGCGCTGGTCCGGGAAGCGGAGCATGCTCAAAGCAAAGCGGATTTTGTCAGCAAGATGAGCATTGCCCTGAAAGAAGCCAACGAAACCGATTATTGGCTCGATCTACTCCATCAGTCTGACTATCTCAACCACGATAGCTATGACTCCATCCATCCCGATATTCAGGAACTGATCAAGCTGTTGGTCTCTATCGTCAAGACCTCAAAAGGCGTAAACCATGGATAATAATTCTCCACTCTCCACTCTCCATTCTCCATTAAGCCGCCCGGAACGGGCGACCCAGAGCCGCGTGGTCTCCCTGTTTACCGACAAAGACAATCCGGGCTATCTGGGCTATCGCTATCTGGGCGACTGGAGTAAGCGGCCCAACAACCGTCCTGTTGAGGTGGAGCTGTTGCGGGTAAATCTAAAGCGGCGCGGCTATTCGGATGCGCACATTTCAGCTGCGATTCAGAAGCTGGAAACTGCTGCCGATACGACTGGTGTCACGCTCTATCAGGCCAACATGCGCACCTATCAGCTGTTGCGCTATCCGGTCAAGGTACAGGTGGAAGCCGGGCGCCCCCACGACGATGTATGGTTGATCGACTGGGAGCACCCAGATGATAACGACTTTGCACTGGCCGAAGAGGTGACGTTGAAAGGCGGTTATGAGCGCAGACCGGATCTGGTGCTTTACATCAACGGCATTGCCGTGGGCGTGATCGAACTCAAGCGCAGCTCGGTGGAGGTGGCTGACGGCGTTCGCCAGCTCATCACCAATCAGGAGGAGATCTTTAACAAGGGGTTCTTTGGTACAGTGCAGTTTGTCTTTGCCGGTAGCGATTCGCAGGGTTTGCGCTACGGGACAACCGGCACCCCGGAGCAGTTTTTTGTCCAATGGAAAGATGAAAACAATGTAAAATGGAGAGTTGAGAATGGAGAATTAAAGGCGGAAAACAATTCTCCATTTTTCATTCTGAACTCTCAACTCTCACAGATGTGCGGCAAGGATCGTCTGCTCGATTTGATCCGTAACTGCATCATTTACGATGCGGGCCAAAAGAAGGTGCCGCGTCCGCATCAGTATTTCGGCATCAAAGCCGCACAGGAGCGCATCCGCCGGCGTGAGGGTGGCGTGATCTGGCATACGCAGGGCAGCGGCAAGAGCATTCTGATGGTGTTGATTGCCAAGTGGCTGATGGAGCATGATCCCGATGCCCGTGTGCTGATCATTACCGACCGCGACGAGCTGGACAAGCAGATCGAGGGCGTTATGCGCAATGCGGGGGTGATCGGTGAGGACGCTCCGTCCCCGCGCATCACGTCGCGCAGTCAGTTCATCGAAAAAATCGGCGCAACCACGCCACGCCTGCTCTGTGCGTTGCTTCATAAATTTGATACCGCCGACCTGCGGGGCGATCCACCCCCGGTCAGAGGGCGGTTCTATGTGTTCGTGGATGAGTGCCATCGCACCCAGGGTGGCGACATGAACACGCAGATGAAGCGCTGGATGCAGGATGCGATCTTTATCGGCTTTACGGGTACGCCGTTGCTGAAGAGGGACAGAAAAACCACCCGCCAGGTGTTCGGCACCTATATCCACACCTACAAGTTTCATCAAGGCGTTGCAGATGGCGTGATTCTGGACCTCAAATACGAAGCCCGCAATGTACCCCAGCAACTGACCTCGCCCGAAAAAGTTGACGCATGGTTTGCTAGCGCAACCAAGAACCTGAACAATTTTCAGAAAGCGATCATCCGCAAGAGGTGGGCGAACCTTGAATCTCTGATGAGTGCCGGCGAACGTAAGCAGCGTATTATCGCCGACATCATTGCCGACTTCAGCCTCAAGCCGCGCCTGAACAATGATCGGGGCACGGCCATTCTGGTCGCGGCCTCCATCTATGATGCGTGTCATTACTTCAGGTTGCTGCAGAATACGAACTTCGGCGCTTACTGTGGCATCATCACCTCTTACGAACCGAACCACAACGCGATTTCGCGAGAGCCAGCAGACAGCGACGAGCGTTACAAGTTTGATACCTATACCCAGTATGTGCTGAAGGCCCGTCAGACCACCAAACAGTATGAAGACGAAATGAAACGTCGGTTTATCGAGGAACCGGCGAACTGCAAGCTGCTGATCGTGGTGAGCAAGCTGCTTACAGGCTTTGATGCGCCTTCATGCTCCTACATCTATCTTGACAACGAGATGCGTGACCACAATCTGTTCCAGGCCATTTGCCGCACCAACCGGCTGGACGGTGAAGACAAGGATTACGGTTATATCGCTGACTTCAAAGAGCTGTTCGGCGATGTTCAGGAAGCCATTGCGGTTTACAGTTCCGACGAACTCGATCTGGGTGACGACGGCGAGACCGGTAATGTTACGTTGAAAGACTGGCTCGAAGAGGGGCGGAAAAATCTCGATGCTGCCCGTGAGGCTTTGAAATATCTGTGCGATCCGGTCTCTCAGCCGCGCGAAGTGGAGCAATATCTCCACTATTTTTGCGGCGATGCCAGCAAACCCAACGACTTGAATGACACCGAGGTCTTGCGCATCTCGTTGTACAAGGCAGTAGCGACTTTTGTGCGGGCATTCGCGGCCATATCGCAGGATCTTTCGGAGGCAGGCTATACTGATACCGAAATCAAAGGGCTGAATAAGGAGGTAGAGTTTTTCAGCGATATCCGCTCGGCTATTAAGAAGCACTCCGGCGAAGAGCTGGATATCAAACCCTATGAGGCGGACATGCGCCATCTCATGAACACCTATATCCAGGCTGACCCGGCTGATCCGCTCGGAGAGATCGACAAGTATTCGTTGGTCGAGCTGATCATCGAGACCGGCATTCACGATGCCATTGCCCGCAAGCTCAATGAAAAAGGGCAACTCTCAAAAAACGCGGTTGCGGAGGGCATCATCAACAACGTCCGCAAGACCATCATTCGCGACCAGTTGACTGATCCGCGGTTTTATGCGGAGATGTCGAAGCTGCTGGATGATCTCATCAAGCAGAAGCGGGATGATACGGAATCCTATGCGGAATTTCTCAGGAAAGCCGAAGAGTTGGTAAAGCACATGGGTGAAAAAGACTCATCCGGTTCCTATCCGCCTGTTTTGAGCGGACATCCTATTGCGATACGGATGTTCAACAACCTGCCTTTCATTCCGTTCGAGACGTTCCAATGTCCGAAAGACACAAGTGCGAGAGCAAGTTTGGCATTGGATATCGAGCGGGCCATGCGTGAGAAAGCTCCAGCAGGTTGGAAGGGCGACGATACACGAGAGAAACAAGTCCTCAATGCGCTATTTCCGCTTTTAGGACGGGATCGTGAGGCAACCCAGGCGGTCTTTGAAATCATCAAGAACCAACCGGGCTAAACATGACTGAGTTTATTCACATAGGTGATATTTCAATTGCGGTGATGCGGAAGAACATTAAAAACGTCCACCTCTCTGTTCATCCGCCGGATGGCCGTGTTACGCTATCCGCCCCTACAGAGACGCGTCTTGAGGTGGCCCGGGCCTACGCCATTATAAAGCTCAGTTGGATACGTGAGCAACAGGAAAAACTGCGTTGTCAGGCCCGCGAGACGCCACGTGAATTTATTGAACGCGAAAGCCATTATCTCTGGGGCCGCCGGCATCTGCTGACCGTGATCGAGCGCAACGCCAAACCCGCCGTAACAGTCGACCACAAACGGATCACGCTTCGTGTGCGCCCGGGCAGTGACCATGCTAAACGAGCGGCGATTATCCACGAATGGCACAAGTCTCTCTTGCATGAATTTGTTCCTGCCCTGATCAGCAAGTGGCAACCGAAGCTCGGTGTGCGGGTAACGGCCTATTTCCTACAGCGGATGAAGACTAAATGGGGGAGCTGCAATCACAAGGCAGGACACATCAGGTTAAACACCGAGCTCGTGAAAAAACCCAGAGATTTAATCGAGTACGTCGTTGTCCATGAGATGCTCCACCTGGTAGAGCCAACACATAGCGACCGCTTTGTCGCATTGCTTACTGGGCACTTTTCGGCATGGCGGGAAGCCCGAGCGGAACTTAACGAATTGCCTTTAACTGCAGAAGAGTGGAGGGAGTAGCCTATGACTGGTCAATATGCAGCAGCTTAGCTCATACATTGGGTTGCTTTTAAAGCCTTGCCATCAGATTTGAGTATTTTTTAGCGGGACGACTTGTCCGGGCGTAGCTCTTGCGAAGCCTGAAGACGGATGAACCAAACAAAGATCATAAAACCCTAAGGCGCGCTTTTAACGAACAGGTAAAGCTGCGTGTAAGAGGTTAAGGACGTCTTTCAGGATTTTGACTATTCTTATTTCTTCTCGTGACCGATTCGTATAATGAAGATTCATTTATATCTATTCCTGATATCTTCATGAACTGCACTCCAATCATGTAGAGTAACATTTCCTGAAATAAACTCATTATAACGCTTATCAAGCTCCCTTTTCTGCCCCTCCGACAACGGAACAGAACCACTGTCGGAAGAGATTTCATCACAGATTCTTTCAACCAGTGATATCTTATCCTCTGTTGTCAATCCTCGGACTGCGTTCATATTTTTTTCAGTCAAAATCATAATTTCTCCATTATGGGCACAAATCAACATCATCTCATTTAATGCATTCATGATAATCAGAATTAAATCTTAAGTCAAGCAGCAGCAACATTTGCGCAGAGAGTAGCAATATGATAAAATGTGAACGTATTGATGGAAGTTGTAAGTAAGAACAACGACAATTATAAATTAATGATTGGAGGTAATATGAACTGGAAGAAATATATAACATCTGATCCGACAATATGCCATGGGGCTGCTTGTATCAAAGGAACACGTATAATGGTTTCTGTTGTTTTGGACAACCTGGCGGCTGGCCTCACAGCTGAAGAGATTCTGGGTTCATACCCGACACTTACGCTTGCATCAATTCGGGCAGCCATCGCCTATGCAGCGGAACTATCCCATGAACGCTTATTAATGGTTCACGCATGAAATTAAAGCTGGATGAAAATCTACCGGCAGAAGAACGGAATTCGTATCCGTTAACAATACGCTTACAGAATTAATTCCGCTTCACCTTTCTATCAACATCCCGCGCCTGCTTTGGGGTATCAGCACTTGGATTAGTAATTAAATGCATTTTAGTTTTCCTCTTAAAGTAATTCAAGCTTTTCCGTTATCTCTTCAAGGGGCTCTGGGGGCGCTCCAGAAACCCTCTGTTTACACCTCTTGAGCCCGCCGAATCCATCACCTTAATTACAGCGGCTTTCGTGGAATAACTATTGGTATGGGATATCAGCTAAAGGATATTCACGGCGGATACGCGATACTTTTTAGGGCTGTGGGGGAGTAGTTGGAGGCGGTGAGGCGTGTTTGGAATACGCAAGGCAGCCAGTGTTCTGGGAGGGACACTGTCCTAAATGTGCAGGATAGTCCCCCCGCAGGAACATGCCATAACCGCCTTCACGCCACGGCGTAGCCTGCGAAGCAGACGAAGACGGGTCGGGTCGGAAAGTATTATGCGTCCACCGGGTACCGGCGGGCATACCGTCAGTGGGCATGCGCAGCAAAAGTATATCCTCCGCTACGCGGTGGATGCGCGGCACTAGCGGAACATTAGCTTCGTCCACCGGGTACCGGCGGACATACTGTTACGCGGTGGATGATTAATAAACCAATTTTCAATCTGCAGTGATGGTTTTCGCTCAACCTGCCAATAAGTGAACAATGTTCCGTATATTATTCATCGTTTGCTCGGTTGCCGTGTCGCTACATAAGTCATAATCGCCTTTCGGCTATTTGGTCACTTGAGACTGATGTTCGCAACGGTGCAATGTGCCTGTTGCTTGACGTCATAATCGCCTTTCGGCTATTTGGTCACTTGAGACAGTATGCCTTTTTAATTGTTGAAAGTCAAGGGGTTACGAGGGCGTTTTGGAGGGAGACCTAATTATACATAACAGTTTGAAAATTAATCAATAATAATAATCTAATTATCAACCCACACCAACAATCACCAACAGAAAGGAACCACACAATGCAAACAAACCAGAACCTACTGGACGTACTCACACGCGAAGGAGTACTGATCAGCGTCAACGTCAGTTACTGGCGGGCGGCCAAGAAGCTGCAACCCCAGGATCTCGGGCTTGACCCGGATGAAGTCACAGACCGGCTGATCTCACTCGGCCACAAACGGCTGGTGCCTAAGGGTGCACTGGCAACATTCGCCGCGACAAATTCTTTTGCCCGCGAATCTCCACGAAAGGATAAGGGTATTTCATCCCCACTTCGTGGGGTCGCTAATCGCTTGAAATACCCTTATCATAAGATCACTTTTAAAAACATGACTTGTAGTTTTAACATGGGACTCTGCGCCTTAAGTTTTTAGTGATTAACGACTTCACCGTTCGTCACGGCGTAAAAGTGAAGCTTGAAGCCGGAAACGTGGAGAAAAATTTAAAGAGCAATATTCGCGGAGATTCGTGGGTGTAAAAATTCTGTGACTCCATGACACACAGAGAGCTTGAGGTGACCCTTCAGGCCACTAATCTAATTCCTCTGCATCCCGGGGCTACGCTTCGCTTGCCCCGGGCTATGGTGAAATTACCCCTTTGGGGTTTCAACTGATGAAACTTAAACAACTTAATCACCCCCCCCAATAAATCAAGGACTATCCGCAGACTACTCTGAATTTTGACTCCTGTATTCTGAATCCTAGGTGTGATGCAACGAAGTAAAATCACATCCTTTCATAAACCATTAACAAACGAGAAAATAAAATGTCACATTTCACAACCGAGGAAACTCGGATACGGGACATCGGTGCTCTGCGTAAAGCCTGCACCGAGCAGATCGACCTGACTGCCATCGGGCGCATCCATGTCCGGCGGGCAACCCACATCATCTACGACAACGCTAATCGGCACTGGGTGGTCACTGACACGCTTGAGAATAAGCTGTTCAGCCACACCCCTCACGGGAGCTCTGTCTGGAGTGGGAGCAGGGCTATCTGGAGAAGCGCGAAACTCTCAAACATGGAGGTGAAGCTTGAATTCAGTAGCGTCCCATTCTCCAACCGCAAACAGGCCGCCAACTTCGAAGCATACCTGAAATCAGGTTCTGGAAGAGCTTTCGCTAATAATCGCTTGTGGTAACTCACTTTATGCCTGTTTTGAAGATTTGGGATTGCAATCAGCGCACAGGAAGCCGCCCCTGAAAAGCGACTAAAATGTATTTGCAATGAAATATACAATAATGTATAGTTGAATGCATGAACATAACTGACCTATACAAAATTCATCATGGAGGTTTGATTCGGTCCTGCGATATTAAGTCGTATGCCATCAGCCACGGGCTATTATGGTCATCTGTGCTGGTAAATATCAGTCGATGGCATAAGCAGGGTTTACTTGAACGGGTAACACGTGGTGCATACCTGGTGCGTGATGTAGAAGTTAACGCTCCCGTTGCCGCCTGCGCACTGGTGCCGGACGGCTACATCTCTCTTGAATACGCGATGTCTTATCACGGCATGCTGTTGGACAGAGTCTACCGCCTTGACTTAGTATCTGTCCGGCGCGTCAGCAGTTTTTGTATTCGCGGTATAGAAATAAGAGTGGCCAAGATTCCTCCACGCCTATATTGGGGATGGGAAATTAAGGAATCGATCCATGGTCCCATCCGGATTGCAACCCCGGAGAAGGCCTTGTTCGACCGCATATATCTCGACCGCACCGCTAATCCCAATTATGCCTATTTTGAAGATATGGGATTGCAACCTGGTGCTGTGAACACAGAACGATTTGCACAACTGGCCGTCCAATCCCCTAAAGTAGAGTGTTTCTGCAAGTCATTAAGGGAGTATTGTGATGGGTAAGAGCGCTGTGCAAATACGGTATAAGGAGTTTATCCGCAGAACAGGCAGAGCCGAGTCAGCGGATTCAGTTCGTGAGTTCCTGCATCATGAGGTTTTGCGAATTCTTAGTGCTCAAAACCCAAGTGCTCTCATCTTACACGGAGGCTGCAAAACTCGTTATATTGATGGTTCTCCCCGCTACTCAATGGATATGGATTTTTCATTGAGCAACATACATGAGTGTTCAAGAGAAGAACGGGAGGCAATCGTACACCGCGCTATCGACCCCGTACTACGTGAACTGGATAACGTAGGAATAACACTTGATCGATTCCGCGAACGATGGTACCGTGGCGAAACAGGTGTTAAACTTTGCTTTAAAGCCAATCGCTTAAAGGATTTGTTCCCCAGACTCTTTGCTGACCAACCTGGAGATATAAACTTTAACATTGATATTGATGCTTTACTACCGGGTGAGCGTGTACAGGTATCCACTACCATTGCTGACAGCACGCTTCGCATACTCGTCCTGCACGATGCCACCCATATGGCACGCAAGGCAGTTGCAGTACTACTTCGCAATCAGCTGCGCGACCTTTATGATCTGGACATGTACATCAACGGTGGCACCCATTATGATCTGGATGTAGTGCGCCATCGCCTTAATGCACCCAGTTTAAGTCATGAGGGTCTGATCGAGCGTTTGTGCGAAAAAACACAGGAGTTGGATCTGAAAGGAAGGGCTCACCAACTTCACCTGCCAAATGAATCCGCAGTCAACGCTTTTATTAATTTAGACGACCGAATTGCTGCCATAAAAAAGATGCAGCTGCTGTAATATTTGACCTGCATGGCTTAATGCCTGACACTGATTTTAGCTAATCTGCATTGATCAGCAAGCAGTTTTGAGTCAAACGGAGGGTAAGAAAAACGCGGCTACTCTCTGCCGTATTGTAATGACAAAACAAAAGCGGCTTGCAGAAGAGAGTATTACTTAAGAGGCTTTGCCTCAACAGCTTACCCCATCCTGCCGGAGGCTTCCCTTTTTTGACAAAATCGGAAAAAAACTACAAGATAAAGGGTCTCTTTTGTGGCGTAATGGGTGGTCAAATAGAGGCGGCATTGGGGTCGTGTATTGAAATATAACAAATAAAGTTGATCTCTTGGATATGGCTATGCTAAAGTATTCTCTATGGCAAGGCAGTTAAGACATCATGTACCTGGCGGTTGGTATCATATAACAACCCGTGGATTGGGCAGACGGAGGATATTTGAGACGGACCGCGACCACGGGCATTTTCTGGAGCTGCTCTCCGGGATGGTTGAGCGTTACAGTATTATTGTGCATGCGTATGTCTTGCTCGTTAATCATTACCATATTCTAATGGAATCACCGGAAGGAAATGTTAGCCAGGCAATGCAGTGGCTTAACACGAGTTACAGTGTCTGGTTTAACATAAAGCATGACCGGGTCGGAGCGCTGTTTCAGTACAGGTTTAAAAGTATTCCCGTTGATAATGAGGGCTCATGGGCATTTCAATGTGCCATGTATGTTCATTTGAATCCCGTCAGGATCAAGGGGCTTGGGCTTGGTAAAGAGGAGAGGGCTCTTGAGAAAAAGGGGATGCTTCCGAAAGAACCCGAGCCAGAGTTGCTGTTGAAACGCCTTGAGGTGTTGCGAACTTACCGCTGGAGTTCATATCCGGCATATGCCGGGTATGTTGAAAAACCAGCCTGGCTCCACTGTGACGAGATTTGGTGGCGTGGAAATGAGAGGCGCATTGATCCCCAAAAAGCTTATAGGGATTGGTTGGAGGATTACATAAAGCAGGGTGCTGAAGAGAAGGTTTTCACCCGGTTCTCCAAAGCCCTTGCAATCGGAAGTACGGAATTTGTCGCTAAAATTCGTAATACGGTGCTTAAAAAAAAGGTGACGAATTCAAATGAGAGGGAGTGGCGCAGGTTGTTGCCTTTCGAAGATGTAATTAAAGCGGTTGAGAGTGTTAAAGGTGAGCCTTGGAGTGATTTTATGAACCGGCATGGCGATTGGAGCCGGGACATGGCGTTATATGTCGGACGTCTGCGCTGCGGTCTGACATTGCAAGAACTTGGCGGCTACACCGGGATGCAAAGCCAGGCTGTTTGTCAAGGAACCCTGCGCGTGAAACGAAGACTTGAAGAGGATAAAGACTTGAAGAAAAATTATAACAAAGTTCTTGAGTTACTGGGAGAGGTGGATGGGTGATTATAATGGATTTGTTATATTTCAATACGCGACCCCGATGCGACGCCGACCCCGATGCGACGCAGTTACCCCGGAAGACATCGGCTTAATCGCTATTGTGACTCACGAAATACTTTTGATCAAGGCGACATGGAATATATACTCGTCTTCAATTACATAAGGCACCAGATGTTGGTTGGCAGTGCGTTTCCTTCTCACAAACTGTCGAGCCAGCCTGGCTTCAGTCTGGCACCATAGACCTGAGCGTGCCCACCGCGAGTGGAGTTGAAAACCACCCACTGATTGTCCGCGGTCATGTATGGATGCGCGTGTGACCACTGCTTGTTGTCGTATACCGTGCGGCTGAAGATCAGCCGTTTGCACGTCCCCGAGCCAAACTTGCCGATGTAAATGGGTATGCCTTTTTCGGAGGTATCGCAGATCCAGTAGCGACCGCATCTTGAGACGCTGACATGCCCGAACGACTGCTTGCCGTCGCCGACGGGCACGGCTTGGCGTTCGCCGACTTTCGCGGTCCAGATGTTTACGTTCTTCTCATTATCATAGCGGGTTGAGAAAAAAATCCGGTCGCTGGTTCCAATCCAGGATTCATGTCCCGTCGGACGGGGGGTGTGTGGCCTGTCGGCCGGGAACAGAAATTCTTCTCCGTCAACTGTGAGTTCGCCCAGTAGTACCTGCTTTATGTCAGGTAGCTTATTGAGTTGTATCAACACGCGATTGCGCCCGTCGAGTGAGAACTGCTCGTGCTTTGCATGGTAGCCCGGCTTATCGAGTAGCAATCGCCACTTTCCAGTCTGAAAATCGAGCAGGTGAACCTTTGCGTGTTTGGCTTCTTTCTGCGTCACACAAACTGCGAAGTAGCGGAGATCTTGCGAGACCGTGCCATAGCTGAACCATCCCATCTCCCCCGGCAGCTGTGCAACATCATTGCATTCAAGCGTCTCGTAACAGCAGCGCCGCAGCATGAGTTTGCCGTCAATCGTTTGTTGGAAATATAGATGTTTCCCCCAGGCATGGAAAGCCGGGAAGCGTGGCTTTCCGGTGAAGACATCCCGGCGCGAGCCGTCGGTGAGATCAAGAACGCTAATACCTCCCGGTTGCTCGCCTTTGGGGTAATATCGGATCGCGATCCAGCGACCGGTCGGGTCATTGTAGGGCTGCTCGCAGTAGATGTTGTCGGCGGGACGACCATTTGCACCGAGTAGATAGACCTGCGCGCCGCTTTTGGAATCGGCTTCTATCGGTTCACCAAGCGTAGTTTCGCCTCCAGTGGCCGCTGTCACTACCAGCAACATTGAACAGGCCATGTGTAATATATGTAACATCCTCATTCCATCAACCTCCATTTTCTGCCAACAAGTTATTATACGAACGTTAGCAATTTACGATCATATCTTGATTCAAGGGTAACCTCGCTTCGCTCGGTGACTTCTTTGAAGGATGGTTTGCGAAGTTACAGCCCTGTCTATTTACTCAGTAAATCGAGCGTAGCTACCATCCTACGAACTGTGGGCAAG
>JBAYXX010000107.1:0-12546 GCA_041673345.1 Kiritimatiellia bacterium | reverse complement strand
TTAATAATTACTTGTATCATATCATATCATATCATATCATATCATATCATATCATATCATATCATATCATATCATATCATATCATATCATATCATATCATATTAGATATTAAAACAACATTAAGAGGTATTTCTTTTTTATCTAGCAGTTTTTCGGACTTCGGAGAAGTCCGACAAACTGCTAGGAGCGACACATAGGTTAATGTATCGTAAACCGACGGCAAAGCCGACCTCCGCGCCCTGTGCGGACTTAGTCGCTTACTCAATTATTTTGGCTTAATGAACATATAGTCAGCAAGGTCAATCCAACCTTTTCTTAAGTCAAGCCTGAACCAGCCTTCCGCATTTTTTTTATGTATGCGTGCAGGGGAGTAGGGGCCAAAATCTTTGATATCATATTCAAACCAGGTTTTCCCTAGATCAGGGGAGAAGAGGATTCCCAATGTATATGGAGAGGCAACTGCATACTGAGTGGCAAGTATAACCCCGTCCTCTATAATCATAATCCCGGTTTCATATTTTGGATTGAAGAGCAAGGTATGGGCTTCAGGATTGCCAATGTCAGCCGGATTACAGCTGAAAATCCCTCTGTCCCATGGCTCAGGCCCGTTGGCATCGCTCGCCCAGTACATGCGGCCATCGACAAAGTTAATACCACCAGCTTTATAGCGTGAGTTCAAGCTTTCTGTAAGGATAACTTTCCAGTTCCATTTGTCTTTGGCCTGGTTGTATGTGCCGCGTAGCCAGTGGCACTCCCATCCTTCTGGCCTGTTGCCGTCACCGGTACACGCATAAAACGCATCTTCAGCAGGATTATAAGCAACCGAATGAACATGACGGCATACTACCGGGTTATCAGGATTGCCCAGAAGATTACCTCCCGGACGTCCTCCGGGAGAGCCGTTGTCTGTGAAGACACGGTTCTGCCCAAATGAATAGGCGATCTTCACCGCTTTCCCGTTATCTGTTGTATAGTAAATGTTCGTGGGGGCCGCACCTCCCCTTACATTACAGTAGTTACCCCACACCAGCATCTCTTTTCCATTAACAATCCAGGAATCAGCGCCGGTTAGAGTGTTGAAGTACCAGCCTGGGTTATCTGGGTTTACCGGGGTGTGGGGGAGGTAGTCTTTGCCCTCAGCATCCTTTACAATAATTTCTTTGTAGGATTTAAGTTTTTTGTCGCATAAATACAGCTTTTCGCGTGTGCCGAACAGAACTGTCCCATCATTGAAAACATGGCTGAAAGTGACATTTTTTGCATCAGAAAAAGCCTTTTTGTAACGCCAGGTGTGACTGTTGTCATCAGATAACAGGATTTCGGTGTCGGTAAATGCGAAAGCCATATTTTTATTCTGTGAATCAATATAAGGCCTGTTAGGTGGTTTGTTATACCAAAAGTGAGGCGTTGATGGATAATCACCTGGTGTGGCCAAGCGATCAGCTCCAAATGCGTTCGGCATTGATAACATTAAACCACTGGCCGTGGCAGTGGCGGCGCTTCCAATAAACTGACGTCTGTTAAAGTGATCTTTTGTTGTCATAGAATATTACCTCTTGAATTTGATTTTTGACTACCTGAGCAGTAATGGAAATTTTCCTCCACCTTACTCCTCGTTATTTTTAAGAACCTTTAGAATCTCAATAGCTGTATCAACCATCTTCTCCCCTGAACCTGAAATCAACCTGGAATTGATCGCTTCATAATCACCCTCTTTGAATCCTTGGATGGTAGGAAGGTAGGCGATATCCGCATTAGCCAGTTCAATCAGCATGGTGTTTGGGAAAGGTGATCGCTTTTTAAGATCAATTCCGAATTCAGTGAACAGCTCGCATGGCATTGTCACAATTGCCGTTTTCTGATCAAGTTTAAACACATGAATTTCTACTGGAATGCGCCAAGGTTCACCTGAAACAGCAGGTGCTACGGCCTCGTACATGCGAAGTTTTTCAAGCGGGGGCTGAACTCCCCAGATCGAAATTTTGAGCCTGCGCCTATGGCTCAAAAACGGACGTTCGTTATAATGTTGCTTTTCCTCTTTAGACCAATCCAGCTCCTCTGCCGTATAATCCTGAATAGGAAGATAGAGTATCTTTGACACTATTTCAAGGGAGGGCACTCCATTGGTTTCTTTTGGGATGGCCGCATTAACTGCATCGGCAAGAGCGTAACCAACTCTTTTGACCTTAATGTCGGCATTTTCATTAGGGCCGCTTACGTTTACTGTACTCACATTTCCACATGCCCCCAATCCAAACACGGAAATGTGTTGAGCACCAAACAACTCACTCAACCTTTGCTGGATAAAACAAGGATAATCCGAACTGAATTCTGTGCCGCCGCGCACATAATGACTTGAAAACACAGTCAAGGATGAAGCGTAATTTTTTTGGCCGGGCTGACGGAAAAGAACAAAACTCACATCTGGATCAGAGGGACCTGCTGGACAAACAATACTCGGATTGTTCCTGCCCGGATTGAAACACACGCGGCCGTCAGTCATAAGATACCGGCGGTTAAATGCGATTCCCGGCGCCTCTCCTTTTCCAGAAATTATTTCTGACTCAACGGTGTTATTGTCTGCTGAGATAATGGCTTTGGTTATCCCGTTGATCAGATCTGCAAAATAGCTGTTTTGGTCTTCCTCTGTAAGCTTACCTGCCGATTCACGCAGGGCATACTCTTTAAAGCTTTCGGTTATACCCGGGCTGGTATGGGTATGTGTTGCAGAGATACTCATGTTTTGAAAGGGTATCCCGGTTTCTTTGGATGCCTTTTCTCTGGCAATTCGGCTAAGATCTCTAGGTATTCCCAACAAATTGCAGACAACCAACGCGCCTCGGGTTTTTCCCTGTTTAAAGACAATCGCTTTGGCATAAAGCGCGTCCTTGATGCCGGTGCTTGGTTTTGGTGGATAACCATAGAGAGAGAAACCCGCTGGCGGAGTAATATCTACAACAGCTACGCCCACCTCCAACGGGACAACATCTGTCCTATTGCGACTATTTGCATTGGTGTGCGACAACAATAATGATGCGAAGATTAAAAGTGTTAAACTGACTCTCATGAAGTGTCCTTTCATGCGGCATATAAACAAAAAATACAGAATTGAGCAAGGCTTTTTTGTACACGGTTTTTAACTACGCATACCCGTGAATCTATGTGAACGGATAAGGGTGTTTTTGCTTGTAACTCGGGGTCGCTATCGGAATCGGTATCGAAAAGTGGAGGAGATCGACCTCAAAACCGATTCTGATCCCAACTCCGATGCAGCTGACCTTCGACATCTGACATCTGACTTCGTTTCTTTATCCCTTCATCTATCAATTGACAACCAAAACGAATTATGTTCAAATCATGCGATGGAAATAGCTGTTTCGTTCTGTGTTCTCTGTTTGTTTGTCTATGTCGGTTCTCTCCTGCGTATGCGGGTTGCGCTTTTTCACAGACTATACCTTCCTTCAGCGGTCATCGCTGGGATTCTAGCCCTGATTGTGATTCAAGGCACCGAAAAGATTGGACACCCCCTACCCCAAGCCTGCACCCTGGGTTGGTCGGTAATTCCAGGTTTTTTCATTAACATTGTTTTCGCGTGCCTCTTTCTAGGTGTAAAACTGCCGCCGATCAAGGAAATTGGTCACCGGGCCGGCATGCAGCTCGCCTATGGGCAAATAGTTGCCTGGGGCCAATATCTGGTTGCTTCGCTGGCAGTCCTTTTTTTCTTAGCGCGCATCTTCAATCTTCCGGCAATGTTCGCAGGCGTTCTGCCGGTTGGTTTTGAAGGCGGCCATGGTACAGCTGCCGGGTTGAAAGATGTTTTTGTGCAACTCGGCTGGCCCGCAGGTGCTGATTTCGCCTTGGCAAGTGCTACCATCGGTGTTGTGAGCGCAATTATCACCGGCATGATTCTGATCAATTGGGCTGCGCGGCGGGGTTACATCACGCATCCACAGACAACGCTTCAGGCCGAGAAGACGCAAAGCATCAAAGGTGTGCATGCCCTTGACCTGCGCCCGGAAGCCGGACGTCTAACCATAAAAACAGATGCCCTCGATTCGCTGAGCTTTCAGCTCTGCATTGTGGGACTGGCGATCGGCATAGGGGTCGTCATAAAAATCGCACTTCTCCAGCTTGAGTTTCTGTCACCGTTCCTGCGTGAAAAGGGGTTGCTGCGAAGCTTTCCCCTTTTTCCGCTCTGCATGATTGGCGGACTTATCGTTCAGATCATTGCAAACAAATTCGACGATCACCATCTGATTGATGAAGGTTTGATGAAACGTATCCAGAACACATCACTGGATTATCTGATTGTGGCCGCTATTGCGACAATCAAATTACAGGTGATTATCGATGGGATGGTTCCTTTACTGATCCTGGCTGCGCTGGGAATTGCCTGGAATGTATTCTGCCTGATGGTGCTCGCACCGCGTGTATTTCGCAACTCCTGGTTCGAAAAGGCCATTGCCGAACTAGGCCAGTCAATGGGCGTGACAGCCACCGGGCTCCTGTTGCTGCGCGTAACCGATCCTGAATACAAAACCGATGCAGCCGACTCGTTTGCGGCCAAGCAGCTTCTGCACGAGCCTTTTATGGGCGGTGGTCTCTGGACAAGCATGGCGATTCCATTGATGGGCACAGTTGGCATCATGCCGATCATCTATATCTCCTCTACAGCCATTGCAATCTGGCTCATTTTCATAACTTTGGTGCGGAGAAAATGCCACTATCATAACGCAGCTTGCTGATGAAGGGGGCGATTTGGATATCCTGGATATCCGGGGGCCGCTTCGCTCCGTGAGTTGTAGAAAGTTGTTTATCGAACGTTTATAGGAGTAAACCGGAGGCGCGGCTGAACGTCCGTAGGTCCGGTTTCCAACCGGACATGTCCGATTGGAAATCGGACCTACGTTGCTCCCGCACAAAAGACGCGACCTCTTCTCTCGCGTACTCGCGCACTCACTCAAGCACTCACGCGCTATCGCACTTCTTCACTTCTTCACTTCAAGCCTTGCGCGGACATAGAAACTTACGTCAGCGGCTTTGCCGCTGTAATTAGCCGACAGCCGGACTTTTAAGTCCGACAGCCAGCTAGTGTCGAACCTTCATTCCCTTAGCTGCATAAAAAATTTAGCGACTAGTGTTGAGTTCTTCCACCATATTCTGTATAATAAAAAACAAAATGGCAAAAAAATAGGTGGACATGGAGGCATGGACTTTTTGATGCAATGGCGTTTGATTGATTGCTTAAGAAACGGATTTACGTTAGATATGGATTGTTATGATGCCGCAGCCTAGAGCTCCATTGTGCCGCTGAGTTAAAAAAATCATTGGATTTAATGACGACTATTTTTAAGGGCGAGATCCCAGAAGTCAGAAGTCAGAAGTCAGTCAGCCGCGTGGCGTGGCTGTGCCGCGAGAAAGTACAGCGGGCGCTATTCGTTTGCAAAAATTGTCGTTCGGTGTAGTAGCCGCTCTATGAGCGGCATTTGCGCTGTGATTGCATGTGTCGCTCATAGAGCGACTACTACACCTGCGCTGATAAAAACGACTAGGGTACTGCGACCAAGTGGTCAAGTTGTAAGCAAGTCGCAGCCGTAAAGAACGTGCCAGCCGAATGATAGACAAGGATCGGTCGAAAGAGACAAGGTTCGAGACAAGGATTGAGACAAGGTTCGAGACAAGGATTGAGGCAAGGTTGGATCGACCGACAACATGCTTTTTAAGGACAAACTTGGTAACTTTTCAATAACCGGATAGAGAACTAAGAGCACGCTGAAGCGTGAACAACAAACCGACTGCTTCGTAAGGTTTGATTTCCAATCGGACATGTCCGGTTGGAAACCGGGCCTACTGACGTTCGACAAAACAACTTTTTGCAAAATAAAAAAGATATACAACACCATGAAAAGTAGCACTTTATGTTTTTTAGTCACTATGCTCTGCGGGACTTTGACAATAAACGCGCAAACTAAATCAACCCCGGGCCAAAACAGGATTTTTCGGGCAGGTGCTTCCACGGCTAATATTACCCCGTTTTTAGGAGAGGGCATTGCCGGAGGCTGGATTCCCCTGCCCTTGGCAACCAGCGTCCATGATGAGCTACACGTTCGTTCTCTGGCTTTGGACGACGGCGAGGTTCAATTGGTTTTTGTGGTTGTTGATAACGTGGAGCTACCCCGTGAAGTGTTTGACGAGGCGAAACGGTTGACTTTTGAAGCAACCAAATTACCAAAAGAACATATCACGATGTCATCCACACACACCCACTCTTCAGTCTGGGCGGGCACAGAAATTAATCCACCTGAACCTTCGCTTAGTATTCGTGACCGCTATGCTGCTGACGAAAAGTGGCCGAAGCCACTGGATGACTACCAGAAGTTTGTTGCACGCCGTATTGCAGATGGAATCAGGGTCGCATTGCACAACTTGGAGCCTGCACGGATAAGCTGGGGCGTGGGGAGTGTGCCTCAGCATGTTTTCAACCGCCGTTGGAAACTGAAAGAGCCGACACGTAATCCCTTTGGCAAAATGGAACAGGTACAAATGAATCCAGGCATTGGAAGCCCCAATATCCTTGAACCTGCTGGCCCGACAGATCCGGAAGTTTCATTCCTCGCCCTTCAATCTTTGGATGGCCGCCCCATATCTGTGTTTGCCAATTATTCACTGCACTACGTAGGTGGGGTGCCGACGGGTGAGCTCTCTGCGGATTATTTCGGCATGTTTGCAAACCGACTTCAGCAACTATTGAAGGCCGATCACTTGGATCGTCCTTTTGTAGGCATCATGTCCAATGGCACTGAAGGCGATATCAATAATATCAACTTTGGAGGCACGCGTGAGAAACATCTCCCCTATGAGAAAATGCGGATTGTCGCCAATGACGTAGCCCAGGAGGTGTTTAGAGTTTACCAGGGCCTCCAATACAAAGATTGGGTGCCCCTAAAAGCTGCTCAAATGGAACTCACACTTGATGTACGCAAACCTGACGCAGAGATGCTTGCATGGGCAGAAAAAGTCATCCAGGAAAACAAAGCAGAGCAGACTAAAAATCGGCTGGAGGTTGTTTTTGCAGAACGTACGATCCAAATGAAAGAGTGGCCTGAAAAAATTGATGTTATCTTACAGACATTCCGTGTTGGAGAGGTCGGTATAGCGACAATCCCTTTCGAACCTTTTGCTGAAATAGGTTTGGATATTAAAGCCCGCAGCCCTTTTAAGCCATCCTTTACCATAGCATTGGCTAATGGTGGGTATGGATATCTTCCAACACCCGAGCAACATCAAGTAGGTGGCTACGAGACCTGGATGAGCGTAAACAAGGTTGAAACCAATGCGTCTAGAAAAATTGTAGACGAAATTCTTAAACTTTTTAACCAAATCCAGTAAGTTTGCATTCGCAACACATATTCACAGCGCAAACCCATGCGCCAACCTAATCCCGCCTTGCAAGCAGCCCCCGGCTTCCGCACTTTGGCTGAAAACCGAGGTGTGCTTATGCATATGCCTAAATTAAAAGACTTCGGTGCAGATCCGGTCCATTTTCTCGCTCATCGGCACCGCGCCGTCAGCCGTGATTTCGTAGCCGGTTTCGATCCGAGTTCCGTGGAATTCAGGATGACCAAAGAAGCTGACATCAACACAGATGGTCATACCCGGCCTGAGTACATCGTTGCTGCGGGGACCGAAGAACGGCGACTCGGCTTCGTGCAGACCAATCGTGTGGACAAACGGACACACCAGATATTTCGAAAACCCGTGCTTCTCAAAATAAGCGCGCGCGGGCGCATCGATTTCCCGGCCAATCTTGCCTGGAATCAGTTGCGCCTTAGTCAAGCGGAACGCTTCGGTTAGATGTCCCATGCAAATCCGCTGGCGTTCGGAATACTGACCAGACACCGGCAACGCGTTGCCGACCACGCCAGCATATCCGCGCACCTTCGGTGCTATGCCGACCATAACCAGTTCGCCCGCCTGCAGAACTTTGGCACTGGCGGTGGGCACAACGGCGTTCGACCGCAGGCCGCTCCCGACGATCGCGCTGAAGCCGAACCCGCTGGCACCCCGGCTGCGGGCGGCGAATTCGCCAGCGGCCGCGACCTGGATCTCCGTCGTGCCAGGCTTGATTTCGTTTTTCATGGCATCGTAAGCGAAATCGGCCAAACGGAATGCAGCGCGAATTTGTTGACGCTCCCACGCTGACTTGTCATAGCGCAACTGGATATAATCCGACGTGATGTCAACCAGTGTTACGCCCTTAAAGCCGCTGACGATCTGCCTGTAACATTCGGCGGGCATCCTGTCCGCGCCTACCAGCCCAACCTTTCGCACGCTCCCCAACTCAGCATTTAGCTCTTCGAACAGTTCAGGAAAACCGATGATCGTGGCGTTGGGATACTCCTCGTCGGGAACCATGAACACGGGGAAGTTGCGCGTCGAGGTGATTGTGCTTTCAAGCTTGGCGAACGGCGCACTTTCCGGGCCTCCGAGGATAAGCGGCGTACCCTCGCGTGGAATGAGTACCGCGCCACTCTCGAACTGAGGACACCAGCCAGTCAGATACCAGCCGTTGCCAATATTGAACTCGTCGTAATAGATCAAGGCAATATCCAACCCCTTTGCTTTCAACAGATCCCTGACCCGTCCGATGCGGGCCTCGCTTTCGGATTTGTCGAGATAAGAAGCGACACTGGCTCCATGGGACTGGTCATTGCTTTCTGTGCCTGAAATATGTTTATTCATTTCGAGTGATCCTTTTTTGCATCTTAGATAAGCTTGTAAGCTTGTATCCGGAAAATACCGGTATTTAATGGTTTGAACACATTATGCGAGGGGTGCCGTGAATAGTCAACCCTGAAATTCACTATAAATTTTCTGCTGAAATAAAACTGCAACTAACAAGACATGTGGAGCAACGAGGCCAAAGCCAACGGCTACCGCATTTTCCTAAATCTGTTTTTTTCGATAGGATTCAACCTCCCAGTTTTCAATAAACTCACGGGCGCTGTCACTCATATAATCCACTCCCCCGAAAGCGGCTGCCAACTTCTCCACCATTGCTCCATCCTTGGCCAACTCCAGCGCCAGCTGAGCCCCGCTTTCACTCTCAGCGACTCCGAAAACCGATTGGTTGAAACGAAAAATATGTGGCGGATAGCCGCGCTGCTCGACAAACTGTGCCACCCCCGCCACGGTTGGCACCCCAAGATAGGGGAACTCTTTAGCATAAACTAGATGATCAGGCGAAATCGGCCCGGAAGGAACTTTGAAGCCCCTTGAGGTTGTAATCTTAAGCCCTTGGTCGCCTATCACCTGCCTGATTAAATTAATATCAAAATCCGAAGAGGAATCAGTGGCTAGAGGCGAAAACTCCAGCTGCATATCAACCCCCAGCTCACTGTAGCGTAAGCGCAACTTGCCCATAACCCGCTCGTAAAGCTCTCTTATTTTATCTGATGTGTCAGCTGAAACAAAAACACCGTGGTTTTTCAAGAAGATCAACTCTGGCTCGAAACCATGCTGCTTTTGATACGCTTTAATCTCTTGGCGAACCGCCATGCACAACGTATAGCCAGGGTCAATGTAATCCAGCCACAAGGCATCAGGAAAAAGCTCCGCGCAAACAGCCTTGCCGTTTTTGGAACAGGTCATCCCATTGACCAGGCAGGGATGCGTGTGGACAACATAACGCGCATTCAATGAATCATGCAGCGGCGCCTCGACCGATGCTCGGCCGGGTGTTGTCGGCAGAGTGGCCTCAACCATCACTTCTTTCACCAGTTCCTCGCGCTCAGAGGCCGCTCCAGAAGCTGCGATGGCATAGAGCCGAGCCAATCCAGCACGGTCAATCGCCACGAATTTCTCCGGTGCCAGCCCAGCCAAAGTTGTACCTGATGGCTTCACCCAAAGAGTTTGCTCATCCTTACATGAGGTGTTGCCCCCGCCGCCAAGCACATAGTCAGAGGTTCCAAACTCATGGGATAACTCTGTTATAATATCCAAAATCTTCAAGTGATCTCTCCTTTATTCACCACATTTTATTATCTTAAAATCATCTCGCGTAGTGGCAAAAAAATGTCAGCGTCGCTTCTTTTTGGCAGGTTTTTCCGGTTCATAGGTTTCAGCGCCAGGCTCTTTAACCTCTTCCAACAGATGTTTGACAATGTCGACGGAGTTGATCCCTTCGGAGTCGGCGGAGAAGTTGGTTAGAATACGATGACGCAATACCGGCATCGCGGCTTTACGCACATCGTTGCAACTCACATGAATCCGCCCTTCCAGAACAGCCCGCGCTTTGGCCGCCAAGATCAGATACTGCCCCGCCCGCGGACCCGCACCGGTAGAGACATATTTCTTGGTATACTCCTGCGCCAGTTCATCACTCGGGCGGGTGGCCCGCGCGAGTTTAACCGCATACCCAATCACATGCTGAGAAACCGGAATCTTGCGCACCACCTGCTGCAGGTGAAGCACCGCTTCTTTGTCAATCACCACATTCGGCTCCTCGCCGCCGGACATCGTGGTACGGGTGATCACCTCAATCTCCTCGGCCAGGTCAGGATAATCCACGAAGATATTGAACATAAAGCGATCCAATTGCGCTTCAGGCAGCGGATAAGTACCCTCCTGCTCAATTGGATTCTGGGTGGCCAACACAAAGAAGGGCTTGTCAAGGGTATAAACCTCTTTACCGACACTGACCTGCTTCTCCTGCATGGCCTCCAGCAAAGCAGCCTGAGTTTTCGGTGGTGTGCGGTTGATTTCGTCAGCCAGCAGCATGTTGCAGAAAATCGGCCCCTGCATGAACTTGAACTCCCTCTGCTGAGTGACCTGGTCGGTCTCCAGCACCTCGGTGCCAGTGATATCAGAGGGCATCAAGTCTGGAGTGAACTGAATCCGCTTGAACTTCATATCCAGCACCTTGGCAATCGTGTTGACCGTCAGGGTCTTAGCCAACCCTGGCAGCCCAATCAGCAGTGCATGGCCACCGGCGATGATACACATTAAGATCTCGTTCAGAACATCTTCCTGACCAATAATGACTTTCGCCACCTCCCGGCGGATCGCATCCATGGATTGTCGCGTCTGCTCCACCAACTTCAGATCGTCGGAGGTTGCCAGGGTTTCCTTTGCATCACCAGCACTCGAAGGGGCTGGCATTGCCGCATCCCCTCTGAACATAAAGGTAGTGTTGCCAATGGAAAGCAGATCATTTTCTTGCAAGGGCGCTGTTGAAACCGCCACATTGTTGAGCATGGTGCCATTGGCACTATCTAGATCAGATAGATACCAGCCCCCGTTGCTAGGGGCAATTTTGGCGTGGCGCCGGGAGACTTTCGCGTCATCGGTCAGCGTGATGCTACAATCATCATCACGACCAATCACAACTTCCGCATTTGTAAATTCATATGCCTGACCCTCAAAAGGCCCCTGCGTTACTAATAGACTCGCCATAGAATATCCTTTCATCGCTTCATTATCACTTTAACTTGCTGAAATCAATTTCGCCTAAATCTTTCACCTTGTTCGTTACCCGTATGCTCGACAATTTTCTTGAATAATTATGTTTAGGCTTGAGCTCCTTCAAATTAACTGTCACTGGATAAAGGTCTCGTTTTTGCACCACCTGCCACCCAACACCTACATGCTTCAGCCAAATTAGTTTATATGTGCGTCGCCCCAGATGTTTTTCCATTGTAACACCAAAACCTTCACCGGCAACAACCTCCCCAGGAGCGGATTGGTCACGGGATTGAGTGACCACACAGCGCGCGAAGTTTCCCCGCCCGGTTGTGCCCTCAATCCGGTGGATCACCTTGTTATTGAAAAAGGGGTCGGAGGCGTTCACTATTTTGGTTATGCCTTCCCTGTCTTTGCTTGTGAGGGTGTCGGGTTCACGCGACAACTCAAGCCCCTCAAAGAACTCATCCTCATAAATAATAAAGAGATTGTATTTCGCCATCGGCAGATTTGCGAAAGAGAAGCTCTGTTTGTCCTCACCGCTGACTTGTCCCATGTAAACATACTTCGGCTCATCCGGCGGCATGGCCAGGATCTGCTCAATCGGTTTGCGTGGGAAGGCGATGCGCCCCTGTATACCGCCTGCCGCAGAGGGGTCAGGCGCTGTGTACAAGCGAATACGCTCCAGAATATTAGGGTTGGTCACCGGCGCCGCGCACAGCGGGAGTGCCGCAGCGCAGCTCAACAGAGCGGCAATAGATACGGCAACTCGGCAAACTACCAAGTCTTCTAATATTTTTGCTAGGTCTCTCATTCTTACTCCTTGTCTGTGACTTGATCACTTGGTCGTAATTCCGTGTCTATAACCCGGGGTCGGGGTCGCTATCGGTATCGGTATCGAGAGGCGCACGAGATCGACCCCGATTCCGACTCCGACCCCGATGCAGCTGACTTGCCTATAACTCGGCCATTTTGTCACAGTTTCGTGCCTGTAACTCGGGGTCGGTATCGGTATCGGTATCGGTATCGAAAAGCGTACGAGGTCGACCCCGATTCCGACCCCGACCCCGACTCCGATGCGTTTGA
>JBAYXX010000106.1:0-12951 GCA_041673345.1 Kiritimatiellia bacterium | reverse complement strand
GTGCGCAGACAACTTGCAATCTATACGACCGACAAAGACTTTCCACTCTTCGCTAAATACCTGCCTCTCGTCCTGCATGAAACAAGAAGACCCCAACAATAAGGCGGCAGCTGAAGGCAGCGGAAAGTTCTCATACGAATGTACGGCGAGAGTATGCCGTGTTGTTTTTGAGGTGAAAAATCTTTGAGGTGAAAAATGTTGGTAGCGTGATAATGTCACCAACATTAAAAATGAAGTAGTGCAAGCATCTTGCTTGAAGATGGAATTTTTGGTGAATTGAAGTTATTTTAAAAGCAACAAGCCGCATTCATACGCGCTCATTCGTAGTTTAGAGCCAAGTGAGTCGCAGAACCAATTCTAATTATGGCCTGCGCCCCTGTTCAGAAGGCACGCTAAAGCGTGAACTACATGCGGTTTCCGGGGTATGTAGTTCACGCTTTAGCGTGTCTTCGGCCATAATTAGAATTGTTGTTGGCAGATCGACGGTTGTGTAAATGGCGGTTAGTTGATAGAATATTACTCTCTTAAATGGAGATCAACTATGAGGGCTAAAATCAGACAATTTGTCAGTTTTGACTGGGCCATGAAGAAACTGCTGCGCAGTAAGGCGAACTTTGGGGTTTTAAATGGCTTTTTGTCGGAGTTGCTGGAAGATGACATAACCATCACGGAGCTGTTGGAGAGTGAGGGCGGACGCGAATATGCCCTCAATAAGGCCAATCGAGTTGATTTTCTGGTGAAAGATTCGAGCGGTAAAAGGATCATCATCGAGATTCAGTATAAAGATGAGGCCGATTACTTCCATAGAATGGCCTTTGGTGTCAGCAAATTGATTGCTTCGTCAATCAATAAGGGTCAAATCTACGCCGACATTGATCAGGTCATCTCCGTTAATCTTGTCTATTTCGAGCTGGGTCAGGGCACTGATTATGTTTACTGCGGTCAGACCACCTTCCGCGGGCGGCATGACAAAGATCTGCTGGAATTAAATGATAAGCAGAAAAAGGTGCTTGGCCTTGAATCCATCAATGAAATCTTTCCCACCTTTTATATTCTGCGCATCAATGAATTTAATGATTTGGCTAAGACTGGCTTGGATCAGTGGATCTACTTTCTGAAAAACGAGGCCTTGCCGAAAGAAATTACAGCCAAAGGTTTGCTTGAGGCCAAGACAAAGCTGGACATCATGAAGCTTAGTGGGGCGGAGAGAGCTGCCTATGATGAGTATCAGGAGCAGTTGCGGATCGAAGCCAGTGAAATCGAGTTCAGTATCAAGCGGGCTGAAATAGCGGAGGAGGCGCTGAAAGAGGAGCATCGGCTGAAAGAAGAGGAGCGTCGGCTGAAAGAAGAGGAGCGTCGACTGAAAGAAGAGGAGCGCCGACAGAAGGAAGAGTCTCTAAAAAGAGAGGCAGAAGAGCGCCATCAGAAGGAGGACGCTTTGAAGCTGATTAAGGAACTTGAAGCGCAGTTAAAAAACAAGTCATGAAGCACGCTGCCAATTTGTACCTCTAAAATTTTTCTTCTTAAAAGCAACGTTTACCGCGCCAAAGATATCCAGGGGTCCAGCACGGACTTTCTTATATGCTCTGTTGCGGTGCGCAGACAACTTACAATCTATTGAATAGCATCATTTGGTTGCCTGCCTGTGCGTCGCACGCAGACAGACGGCGTCTAGCTGCTTTAGGTCATAGCGGGTATGTTTTCTTTGGCCAGTGGTTGTGAGTGCGCCTTTGGCAACCAGGTCTTTGAGGTCGCGAGTTGTAGTGGCTGATGAAGTTTTGGTTATACTCATGTAGTTGGCCGCACTTAGCCCTCCTTTAAAGCCCTCCGGCCCCGCTTCGAACATGCGCACCAGAACTTTGAGCTGCCTGTTGTTGATTTGGCTTTCGAAACGAGTTAGAAATTTACCTTTGAGGATGATGAACTCAATCATCTGGAGTGCCGAAACCTGAGCTGCCAGAACCGTCTTTGAGAAGTAGACTAGCCATGCTGTAATATCCAGCGTGCTACTATTTTGCTCAAGTGCTTTATAGTACTCTTTGCGCGCTTTATTGATTGTCTGTGATAGGGCGATCAGTGTGGGATGCCCCACTGCTTGAGCAAGTGACTTTTCAGCGAGAGCCCGAGCTAAGCGTCCATTGCCATCTTCAAAAGGATGAATGCTCACAAAATGAAGATGCGCTATTCCAGCGCGCGTCAGGGTGGGCAGAGCTGAACCTTGTGAAGGCGCACTTGCATTGAACCAGCGCATAAACCTGTCCATCTCAATCTCGACACTTGAAGATGGTGGCGCGACAAAATGGATCTTAGGTTCATAAACCGATCCAGAGACAATCTGCGTCGGATCGGTATGGCTGCGATAGCACCCTGTGTCTTTAAGATCTCGTCTTCCCCCGCATAACATTTTTTGCCAACGCCAGAGAGTGTTGTGCGTGAGCGGTTCAGCAAAAGTTTCATACAGATCGATCATCATCTCAGATACTCCCAGTTCGGCAGGCTTGATACCTCTCCGGTCAGATTGCAGTCCAAAATGGAATCGTATCGAAGACTGGATGCTCTCCCGGTCCAGATACTCACCCTCTATCTCGCTTGTTTTAAGCGTTTCTTCACTGAGAAAATTAACCCGAACGATATTTTGCTCATCCCTGTCGAGGTGCCTACAGACCCCCAATAATATCCCTGAGTTCTTTATGAAACTCTCTTCAAAAGCTCTCAGAGCGAGCTGGTCGTAAGCGAATTCAGGCCAATTTTCATTTTCCCAATTCCAGTTCATGATCTATACCTTCTCTCTCTATCGATCAAATAACGCTTAGCTGTGATCTATATAACCAGTTTTTATCAATCATTGCAAGAGTAAATTCTCAATGGCGACAGTAAAAACAATTGCGCTTTCCATCCAGTAACAATTCGCGTCATTCATACGTAAATGCAGAGTTTTCAGTTGATTTCACACATGCATCTGTGTGAAGGAAAATAGCAATGGCAACAAACTTACAGATAGATGACAAGCTGATTATGCGTGCCGTAAAGCTTGGAAATCACCGTACGAAAAAAGCTGCAGTCACGACGGCTTTAACTGCTTACATTAACCATCTAGAACAGGACAACATCCTTTCGCTATTTGGTTCGATGGACTTCGACCCTGCGTACGATTATAAAAAGCAACGTTTGCCGCTCTAAAGGTATCCAAGGGTCCAACACGGACTTTCTTATTTGCGCTGTTGCGGTGCACAGGCAGCTTGCAATCTATACGACCGATAAAGACTTTCCTCTCTTCGCTAAGCACCTACCTCTCGTCCTGCATGAAAAAAGAAGACCCCAACAATAAGGCGGCAGCTGAAGGCAGCGGAAAGGTTCACATGCGAAGGTGCGGTGAGGGAATGCTGCTTTGTTTTGGAGGTGAAAATGTTGTTTGTTGGAGCGTTTATCGGGGTTTAATGTAGTAGTCGCTCTATGAGCGACATAGAGGTTAGTGTAGTAGTCGCTCTATGAGCGACACATGCCGCTCATAGAGCGACTACTACACTCGATGCTGGCCAACGATGTTGTGCGACGATGTTGGGTTACGATTCAAAACTCCGCGATTAAAGAAATCGTCCGCTAGCATCGTCGCTGCTGTCGTCAACCGGAGACATGACCTGCCTGGATAAGGATTTTGATTAAGATTGAGATTAGGATGTGCATCCCTCCTAATCTCAGTCCTAATCATAATCTTAATCAAACAGCGGGTGGATCAGTTCCGCCCGAAAAGGAAGTCGAGTGTATTGCGGTTGGCAACCTCGCGTTGCTGTTCCGCATCAAGGAAGCGCAGCGCGGCGACCTCGTCCTCGTAAACGGCCTTCAGCCGGAATTCCTGGATGGTGTCACCCCCTTGACGGCGCCGACAGATATAGCTGTAGGCCGGTGTGTCGGAGCCCCACAGCATACGGCCCGGATAGGCTGCGGCCAGCGCGCGGAGTACTTTTCCAGGATGGCGGTAGTCAGCACGGAACTGCTGCTCTTTCGGCGCGACGATGGTACTGCCGTCGCGGGCGAGACGAGCCTGGATGGCCAGCGCGGCGGAGTCGATCCAGACGTTGGGCAATTGCCAGGCCCGGTCGAGTGCCTGCTGCTGGAACCCTATGGCGTGCGCTAAGGCGAACCGCAGGTCGGGTCGGGCTTCAATAACCTGGAAAGCCAGTTCGGAATTGGAGTAACAATCGTCCATCGAGCACGTTGTGTGAAAGAGGAGCGGCCAGTTGCGCTCGCGTGCGAAATCGAGCAGCGGCCGCCCCTGTTTCAGGAACGCAGTCAGAGGCGCTTGGCAGAGAACGCCGCTCACCTTGATCCCGTAGATTGGATAGCGCAGGGACAGCGCCTCTAGGCTGCGGCACTGCGCCGCCACTTTCCGCAGGGGATCGACCGAAACGAAAGGCAGAAAGCGCGGTGTCAGTTCGGGGCAAAAATCGTAGACCTCCCTGAGCAGCAACTCGTTTTCGGTGGTGTAAGGAGCGGGTGAAAGCGGCCGACGGGCGGGCTGCATGCGGCAGTCGAGGAAGGCGGGGAAGTCGAAATAGAGGTCAGGGGTAAAGGGGAACACGATGCTCACATCTATACCGCAGGCCTTCTGTCGGTAATAGATGCCCTCGACAGTCGCCGCGTAGGGATATTCCTGCCGCGCGTAGGCGTTGATCGAAACGCCAGCATGGTTGTGGCTGTCGATCGTCATGCCGGATAGTGTCCGGCGTGTTTGTGGACGCATGTGAACCCCTTTCTTCCGGTAGCCTTAGAACACTATTCGGACGCGGCGCTCGCTAGTCTCAGTGCTGCAGTCGGCGGCGACTGAACCCGAGAGGGTCAGCTCGCTTTTCACTACCTGCAGCATGCTCGCGGGAATGCTGGGCGTGACTGGGCCGTGCGCGGCCAGGCGACTTATGAAGCGCTGCCAAACAGATTCTCCGGCGCCAAAGCCGTTCCAGAAGCTCACGAGTTTCGCGCCGGCCAGATCGCGCGGCCCGATCGTAGCGGCTTTGGGCGGCACCCAGGACCAGTCGCCGGCACTGCCCGCATCGGCATACAGGCAGTTCTGACAAACCGTGATGGGATGGATATCAATGATGCAGGAACCCTGCTCAAGAAACGACGCCATGTTTTCGCCGTGGTCACGGACTGCAATGTGCGGCTCGTAGAAGGCGACGTGCCCGCACCAGCCGATGCCGCCATAGGCCTTATCGGCGCCACCCATATCCTCCAGCATACGGCTGTACGCGTTGACGTTCCGCATGGAGGGGAAATGGATCTGTTTTTCCGGTATGCGGAGTTCCGGCCGTATCTGGCTGAACAGGTCGTTCCACATCCAGTACTGGAAACCGCCCTTCCACGAGCGCGGCGCCGTACGCCCGTCTTGATCCGCATACTCGTCCATGTTGAAGGTATGGACATGGTGGCAGGGGATATTGAGTTCGTTGATCATTTTCGCCACGTAGGCGTAATTGGGATTAGGGGCCGGAAGAAGGAGGGTGTAGTGCTTACGCCCCTCGTCCAGCGCGCGTTTGATGCCGGCCACGATATCCATCACATAGGCGAACTGGAAGGCCTGCTCATTCTCGATGACATGAATCCTGAAATTTTTGTTCTTGTGTTTCGTGATATCTGCGCGACGGATCGCCCTGACGCGCTCGCAGGCTTTGCGGTCGCGGAAGGGAAGAAATTCGGCAAGCTCGTAGTTGAAGCCGTTGTTCATCTTGTTTTTCTCGCTTTCCGGCTGAATCATGTTCAGCCTTTTAGATCAGGCGCCCGCCAAGTGCGGAGCCGTTATTTGATACCCAATGTGCTTAAATGAAAATTTACCAAAATTCAGACTTAGGCGCAAGCGACAATATGATATACTGCCCACATTAGCGCATCCAGTTCAACGGCCTTGGGGCGAGCTAAGGTTGACATGTGCGGTCAGGCCTTGTCATGGACGGTTGCGCAAACGCGGTTACGCACGAGAAAGAAAACATTATGCTGTCTAAAATTCCAGATAAAGTGTTTGAAGCAACGGGAGTGGCCTTCGGGATTGTTGCTCTATTACTGATTGTCGTGCAGATTCACGCGGAGTGGGTCAATCCCGATCCTTCCACACTCTCTCCCGTCTTTGTGGCGGGCTTTATGGTGAATTATCTTTTCTGGTGTCTCTACGGCGTTAGGTTCCGCCGTTTCGCCATGTGGTTCGTGAACGGGATCGCCATGATCCTTCAACTGTGTCTGCTTGGAGCTGCTATGCTGAAGTGAAGGCCGATTTCAATGCTCAACGGTTAATGTGATAAGGTTGCGTTTGATTAAGATTGCGGTTAGGATCGAGGAATATCTTCGTCTCAACCCAGCAAGGTCTTCTGTTGGGCGACGGGGATTTTAAGGTTGGCGATCAACGCCTCCACTGTGCCTGCGGGATTGGCTTCCAGCGCACTCTTTAGCAGTTGGAAGATCAGGCACCTGTCCTCCGCCGCAAGGCCGTCAAAACCATTTGAGTAGGTTTGTAACATGCGGGCACAGCTGTCGAAACGTGATCGGATCGCTCTCTCTTGCGCACTAGCGGCCCTCTTTTCAAAGGGGTAGATTTGCTCATCATGCCACTGCTTCATGACATCGCTCTCCAGACGCTCACGGATGTCACGGAAGTAGGTGCGCAGGGTTTCGCGGGCAGCATCCAGAAAGGCGCGTGTTTCCGGGTGAAGCTCCTCGACAATCAGCAGATTCTCGGTGTGCAGCTCCGCGAAGAGGGGAGAGATCAGATAAGCGGTGAAGTTAAACTCATTGCCAGGACGGATTCCCGCATCCACCTCATGCAGGGCAAAACCATTTGAATTGCAGAAGATAATTTTGGCGCGCGTTTTTTTGGCCTTCCACTCAATCACTTCCAACTCAGCTATGGCACCGGTTGATGAGCGCAGAGTATAGCTTTGCGCGGCTTTCTGGACAATGACCGGGTTGACCAGCAGACCCTGGAAATAGATTTTCACATTTGGGTAGGCTTTGAGATAGAGCGCGAAATAGCTGGAAAGCTGTTGCAATACGCCAGTGGTGTCGCGCAAAGAGTTCACGGAGCCGCGCACATTGGTGATCATCACCTCCGTGCCCGCTGCAGGGCCTGGCTGCTCCTCGCCTTCAATCGTGAATTGGCTGGGGTTGGACGCGTCGCCGGAGATTACAAAGGATTTCAAACCCGAGCTGCTCTCCATGGTTGTCCGCCATTCGACATACTGGCCGAGTGCAAAGGCTTTGAAACGGCCACGTCCTTTGCAGCCGTGCAGCACGCGCCCGGTTTGGCGGGTTTTGCCTGCGTCGCGCTTCCAGGAGCCGCCTAGGTTTCCGAACAGATTCTCAATCTCCAATGCGTTGATACCAGTGCCGTCGTCAGCGACACGCACAGCGTCGATCGCGCCGAGCGCGTTTTGCATAACATCAATCTTGACATCAAACGCATCTGCATCCAAAGCGTTCCAGATTAACTCGGCGAGGGCTAGGATCGCAGAGGAGGAACACAGAGAATCGATATGATCTTTCTGGGCCTGAACATGTATCTTTTTCACAACACGGTCGTCCTTTGGTTAATTTACAAAGACAAATCAACAACACCTGTTATTCTACATGATTTACGTGGCTTTTGATAGCCAGGAAATCGAGAATTGCGTGGGCGCTGTTCTCTGCTGCCTGGCCACTACCTAGCAGGGCGTTGGTTGCCTGCAGGTTGGCGATGGTTTGCGACCGTAGTGCTGGGTTGGTGATAAATTGGTAAAGGTGCTCGGATAGTTTTTGCGGGGTGAACTCCTCCTGTAGCAATTCGGGCATGATCTCTTTGCCGGCAATGATATTGGCCAGACCAAGGTGACGCACGCCGCGCACTAAGAGGCGCGCTGCAATAGCGGTCATTCGTCCGGCAGCATAAACCAGCACTGAGGGGCAGAGCAGCATACATGCCTCCAGCGTGGCGGTGCCCGAGGCAATGGCCGCAGCATCGGCTTGCATCAGGAGTGCACGCGCCTGACCTGTGATCAAGGTGAGTGCTTCCGGTTGTCGGGGGTGGAGGCGTACGACCCGTTGTGCAAGCTCCAGCATCTTTTCCGTAGGGCAGGGAATGATGAAAGAGCAGTTGCCTGCCAACTTTTGCTCCAGCAGTACTGCGGCATTGAGCATGCGCGGTAGAATACGTGTGATCTCACCAGCGCGGCTGCCTGGCAGCAGGGCGACTTTGAACTGGCCCTGCCATGGAAATTCCGGCTGCGGTTCAGAGCGTGTTTCCAGAATCCGATCAACCAGCGGGTGGCCTGTAAAAACCGCCTTGAGTTTGGTGGCGGCAAAATGTTCTGGTTCAAAGGGAAAGATGCAGATCAGCAAATCCAGAAATTTGGCGATCCTGGGAATCCGGGCGCGATGCCAGGCCCAGACCTGCGGGCAGATGTAGTGGATGGTTGTGATACCGCGGTGGTGGGCGAATTTCGCCAGCCGCAGGTTCATGCCTGGGTAATCGACTGTGAGCAGCACATCGGGTTGCCAGGCCAGGATATCGGCTTTGATATGCTTGATCATGCGTAGCAGAAATGGCAGCTCCATCAAGACTGGGGTGATGCCGCAGACACCGGTCTGGTCGGTGTGATACAGCAGCTCTGCACCCTCGGCGGCCATGGCATCGCCGCCAAACCCGCGAAACTCCACCGGCGACTGGCTGCTGGAGCGCAGCGCTGCCATCAGCGCTGCTGCGTGCATATCGCCACTGACCTCGCCAGCGCAGATGTAAATTTTTAAAGGTTTTTTCATAGTTTAATTGCTTGCCTATAACTTGACCTCTTTGGTCTAGTTACCCCAGTGTTTTTTCGCGGCGCAGCCGCGCGGCGGGCTTGCCTATAACTCGGCCATTTTGTCACAGTTTCGTGCCTGTAACTCGGGGTCGGGGTCGGTATCGGTATCGAAAAGCGTACGAGGTCGACCCCGATTCCGACCCCGACCCCGACCCCGACTCCGATGCGTTTGACCGTCGAGTTACCCCATCGTTTTTTCGCAGCGCGCTGCGCGGTCGGCTTGCCTATAACTTCAAATGGTTTAAGGTGTTTTCCATGTGTTTTTTATCTTTGTCGTGAACTTTGTCGCAAACTTTGTCGACCCTTCTCGCTCATTTATTTCCGACAAAGTTTACGACAAAGTTCGCGACAAAGTTTGTCTGCAACTCGGGGTCGGAATCGGTATCGAAAAGCATATGAACTCGACCCCGATTCCGATCTCCGCCACCGCATCCTATGGCCGCGTCGGTGCCTGCGGCAGTCCGCTGTTGATTCCGATGATGGCAATCCCCAGGGCATTGGCGCGTTGGATTACTTGCGCTTGATCCAGCATGATCAATCGTCCAGCCTGATAGGCCAGAGCGGTAATGCCCGCGCGCCGGAGGTATTTAATGGTGGTGATTCCGATCACCGGGATATCAAAGCGCATATCATGGCCAGTGGCAGCTACCTTCACGACGACTGCGCCTCGGCCACCCAGCTTGCCGCCCCGCAGAATGGCCTGGTTGGTGCCTTCGTAAGCCTCGACCGCCATAACGGCGCCTTCTTTAACCACCAGAGTCTGACCAATATCGAGGCCGCAGATCTGATGGGCGACCTTATAGCCCAGATGAATATCCACAAGCTCTCGTTCATCCGGCTCGCGTTGGGTGAGGGTGCCGCAACCGGGAATGCATTCATCCATATAGCAGGACGCTGGCATGACCTGGATTCCAGCGCTTTCGAGGGTCGCAGCTACTTTTCCGAAGATGGTATGCGCGTTTTTAGCTGAGAGGCCGTTCAAAAAAGAACGGGAGACCTCATCAAAGTGGGTGGTGAAGAGTGCTAAAGGGTGGATCTGGCCGACCATGATGCCCAGGGTGAATCCCTGCGATTGAATCCATTCCAGGTAGCGGCGGCCCTCGCCGATTCCGGCCCAGAACATCTCATCCACCAATGGCCGCAACCTACGTGAGGTCATGCCGCGAATCGCCAGGACTGAGATGTGCTTCACACCAGCTGCGCGGGCGCCTTTGATCATGCTGACCGGATATGAGCCGCTCCCCGCTATAATAAGTAATTTCTCCTTGTTCTCCATGCCGGGCATTATACAGTAAAGGGCTCGGTTTTTCCAACCACCAAAATGCGGCCAAGCAGTGCGACAAAACAGTGCGACCACTCAGTGGTCGCACAGACGAGGATAAAAGCTGAAGGCAAGAAGGCCTGGCATTTTACGCTTTAGTTTTTCGCAGTTAAACTTTAACATTACCAGATGCACATTGTTCAGATATTACCGGCGTTGAATCAAGGCGGGGTGGAACGCGGAACAGTTGAACTCAGCCGTGAATTAGTTCAACTCGGCCACAGGAGTACCGTGATTGCCAGCGGCGGGAAGTTGGCTGAGCAGATCATTGCCGATGGCGGCAAATTGATCACAATGGATGTGAGATCCAAGAATCCGATCAGCGCGCTCTTGCGGGTTTCGCAACTACGCACAATTTTACGCGGGTTGAACCCCACAGTGGTTCATTACCGCAGTCGGGTGCCGGGGTGGCTTTTTGTGATGGCCAACCGCTCGCTAAAGCTGCCCTGCGTTTCCACGGTGCATGGGTTTAACAGCGTCAATGCTTACAGCCGGGTGATGACTTTCGGCGAGCGGGTTATCTGCCCTGGCAGCGGGGTGGTCGAATATATCCGGCAGCACTATGGTGTGCCGGAGTGGAAGATCCGTTTGATCCCGCGCGGCGTTGATCCCACCCACTTTGATCCGCAGCGGATCGACCATAATTTCATCAGGGAATTTCAGCAGCGCCATGGCTTGCAGGGTGCCTATGTGGTTTTAGGTGTGGGGCGCATCACGCCGTTAAAAGGGTATGATGTTTTAATCCGGGCAGTGGCAAAAGCGTGGGAGAGGGTGCCGCAGATTAAATGTGTGATTGTTGGCAGTGTTGACCCCTCGCGGGTTGCCTATGCCAACTCGCTGCGTCAGTTGGTCCGCGAACTGCGGGTGGAGGAGCAGGTGATTTTCGCGGGTGGAGAGTCGCGGATGGCGGAGATCTACGCACTGGGCGACGTGCTGACCTCCAATAACGCCGCGAAGCCGGAAGCCTTTGGCCGCACCATGGCTGAGGCGCTGGCCATGAACACACTGGTGGTTGCCTCGCGCTTTGGCGGCGCGCTGGATATTGTGCGTGAGGGCGAGAACGGACGGTTGTATGAGCCTGGGAATGTGCAGGCGCTGGCTGAGATCCTGGCTGAGCTACCCCACATCAAATTCAACGGCCTACGCGAGGATGCGCTGCGTTGCTTTGGATTGCAACAGATGGTGGAGAAGACCGTGGCGGTTTATGGGGAACTGGCTGGGGCAACGTAGGTCCGATTTCCAATCGGACATGTCCAGATGCAATCGGGAAGTACTGGCGTTCGGCTACACCTTCGGGTTACGATAGCGGCGACGATGCTGATCGACGATTTCCCGCATGATCCCAATCGTCCACCAACATCGTCGCACAGCATCGTCAACCGATGTCGCTCGTAGAGCGACTCTGGAGTTTGGCCATTATTTGGCTCAGGCATGTCGCTCGTAGAGCGACTACTACACATGCGTTGCACTGCGGAGTGCAAGGGTTGTTCTTTCGCACTCCATAAAACGACTTCACCGCACTCGCGCAACCCTTACTTTTTCTTACGGATAAAGACGGTGGAGTTATTATCGCGCATCTCGATGTTAAAAAGGTCAATCGCCCGGATGATGTCGCTCAATTTTTTGTAGCCATAGTTGATTGGCGAGAAAGAGGAGTTGTTGGAGACATACAGGCCCACCATTCCCAGGTGCGACCAACCATCGTCCGCCTCAGTTTTTTCAACCGCGGTTCTCAGCAGCCGGACCAGGGCGGAGTCAGATTTAAGTTCCAAACTGGTTTTTTTGGCATTGGCTTTTTTGGGCGTTTTTGAACTTTCATCCTCAGGGATTTCAATTTTTTCTGTATAGATAAACTGTGAGCATGCGTTTACAAACGGCTCAGGGGTTTTCTTCGCGCCGAACCCGTAAACCTTTTTCCCCTCGGAACGGATCCGCATCGCCAGCGGTGTGAAGTCGCTGTCGCTGGTCATCAGGGCAAAGGCATCCAGCTGTTTGGAGTAGAGCAGGTCCATCGCGTCAATAATAATAGCGGAGTCGGTGGCGTTTTTACCGCTGGTGTAGGCGAACTGCTGGATGGGGATAATGGCGTTGGGGTGCAGTTTTTCCTCCCATCCCCGCATTGAATCACTCTTCCAGTTGCCATAGGCGCGGCGGATATTGACGGTGCCATACTGAGAGAGTTCATCGATCACCCCCTGGATGGATTTGTGACTTACGTTGTCGCAGTCAATCAGTAAAGCGATTTTGGCTTCATCGGGCATTGTGTACCTCGTTGTTTTGTCTCTGCTTAATAAATACGAGTAAGGTTAGCACTAAGTGCGCGCAACCTCAAGCTGTGAGTGGCGGGCATCGTAATTCGCAACAGATCTCAGAATTCAGATTGTTTTGTGATTTAGCCTCAAGATCAAAGTGAAGTTCTCTTCATCAATAATCAACTCGGGTATGGTCCCCACTTGCTCTTTCATCAATTTGAAGATCTTCAGCGGAATGCCCATTCCCATATGCTCCATGCATCCATAGTCCCGCAAAACATCCTTGAGAAGCTGATTCCGTGCAGCCCGACAGCCAGCCCGCATGCGATCAGGATTGATTCCGTTAGGAGGCTTGCCTGGCGAGATGATCTCCACGCGATCCGCGTAAACAGAAACTTCAATACTCGTAGCAGAGAGAAGATAGCCGCAGTGAACCCTAGCGCAGCATAGCCGCAACCAATTCTTTATCTCTCACAGAGGCACAGAGTTCTCTGAGTTGTTTCAGAGTTTCCACCAGCAAAGACTCAAAGGCGTAAAGTTCGGGCTCGACGTTCCCAGT
>JBAYXX010000105.1:0-12983 GCA_041673345.1 Kiritimatiellia bacterium | reverse complement strand
TTAATCCTGCTTCAGGTGGGCGTATCGTCAGCATGACCTCGCTTCCAGATGGCGTTGCGTTAACCGCAAATCCGTCAATCAGCGCTTCCCCGGCAGGTTCAGGACTTCTCTCTGATCGCATACGTCGTTCTCTGGGGCAGTACTAAGAACCATTTTTATCGATGTTATGATGAGCTTGAAAAGCTCGGCTTTGACGTATTTCTTGCAGGGAGCAGACCAAGTTTTGATCCTGTTGACAGTGTGCGTTTTCACAATGAAAAAAGTCTTCGCGCTAATATGCGTGTCGCTCCGATGACGATGCACCCTATTGGATTGAGTAAAATCGATTCTAGCGTGCGCAATCCCTGCTTACGTTCGCGGCAAGGGAACAATCGTTCTTGATCAAGGTCTGGAACCACAAGGCGATTTGGTCATCGTCGTCACCGATATTTTTACCGGAGTAAAACAAATAATCAAGGGTAGTTGAAATGAAAACATTGCTGTTCTTTTTTCTTGCAACTGCGTCTATGGGCGCAAGTGTCGTCACTAAACTCGAACTCAAGGGTGGAGATCCTAACTCAAAAAAGGCTTATTTAGCGCATGGTGTCCACATCTGGGGTGAGAATAAATTCATGACCACCCCTACGCAACGCGCCATTCTTCTGGATTTTTCAAACAGTATAAAATCCTATGTGCTTCTTGTCCGGGGCGAAGTTGATGTACAGGGTAAGCTCTATGGCACCGTCGGTATGATTAGGCCTTCCGGAGCTAATTTTGATGGCAACGGTTTTTTTAGATTCAAACTGAATGGAGTGTCCGAGCAAGAATTCGAAATTTCGAATGTTGAAGTCAAGGGAGAAACAGCGGAAATCACTTGGCAACACGGATCAGATAAAGCAGTGCTGACTATTTTTTTGCCAGAGAACGACGACAAGCTTCTACTTGAATTTTCTCCGGAGTTAGATGTAGAAAAACAAAAAACCTATATGCTTCAGCTCCTAATGTATCCTTCTAGCTATGCTGGCGGCTCCAAAGCTGGGCGTGAATTGCGTAAACGTGAGGGCAGCAGCGCTACGCGCGTTTTTTATGAAGACGAAAAATGGATGCCACTTGGCATTGATGAACCGTGGATTTTTCTTTGTGATAAACACTTCGATCCGGCGGCAAACCGCGGTGATGGTCCCTGCGCGGTATTGTTTAACCCCAAGCAAACCGTTCAGCGTGAGGTTTCTGTCAGTAATTATGCGTGTTATCTCAGACTTTTTTATCCGAATAAAACCAAAGCCGCGTTGATTTTATGGGATTTTAAGGGTGTTCCTAACGACAATGCTCTAGAAAGTATGAAATCCATAAATCTCGAATTTTAATCGCAACACAAGGGATAAAGATTCGATAACTGGCGGCAGTAATGGCAATCTCGCCATTTTGAACTTTGGCGGGGTCCGCACGATGCGAAAACCATAGACGGGCCACCGGCCCGTCGGCGGGAGGCTGCCACGAGATGCCAGACGGCTGTACGACGCGTCCTGTTGCCAGGATCCGTTCCGAGTCGCGCGGCGGGCAGGATTATCCGCCGCACCCGACTCCTCCGGCCCTTGAGGATCTACTCCGCCCGGCAACAAAGAAACATACCAATCCAAACAAAACTCCATTACATTGCCGTGCATGTCGAACAAATTCATTTTAGGCTGCTTGAAAACCAGAGATGTATTTCTTTCAGTTCCACCTGCGGGTGCCATATTGCCTCCCGCCGGGTGAGGGCCGGGTAGTGTACTCGGCTATGGCAGAGCCTTCACAACACGGAAGCCGTAGGTGTAGGCATTGCGCGACGGTGCGGCAGTGCCACGATACGTTGAAACGCAGTTTGGCGCGCTGCCGATCCAGCTGCCACCCCGTAACGCGCGCTTTTCCCCTTCCTCCGCGCCTTTGGGATCTTCTCCACCTGTCAACTTATCTGCGGACCAGTCCAGACAAAAACTCCACACGTTACCGTGCATGTCGTAGAGGCCCCATGCGTTCGGCAGATACGAGCCGACAATGGCCGTGCCGTTCGTCGGACCACAGTTGCGATCAGGCAAGGTCACGCCGTCCGCCAGATAGCCACCGTTGTACTTGTCCCGACCCAACGCATGTAGCCATGGGTTGGGGTTAAGTGTGATGTTTGCGTCCGCATCGCCGTCGTTGAAGTAGGTCGTGGTTTCCGCGCGGCAAGCGTACTCCCACTGCGCCTCAGTCGGTAGATCAAAGCCGGAAAGCCCCGTCTTCGCGCGCAGCAGGCCCATAAAGCTGGACGGCTTCACCGAAACTCCCGTTCTCGGCCAGTCGACCACCGGGTTGCTGTTCGTCGCCCCCCGGATATCGTCGTACGAGATATTCTCCATCGGACGGAACGCTTGGCTCACCACGTTGGTGAAGTTCGCCGTGCGCCCGACGCCCATCACATTGTACCACTGCCGCTGTGTCACATGAAACACCCCTGCGTAGAAGTCCCTTGTCAGCGTCGTGGAGAGTGAACCCGTAGAATAATTGAAAGTCCCTTTAGAGATGCGCCGCAAAACGAGCTTATCCGTCTTATAAATGTCGTCGGTTGTCACGCCGGTCCAGACCACAGATTGAATGACCGCCCCGTCGTTGGTCACCGGATTGCGCACCCACGCGCCCCAAAGACCATTCGTGAGTTCCGACTCGTAGACGTATTCAATCTGTTCCGCATCCTCCACCGACTTGGTCAGATCCACGATCATGTAGAGCGGTGTCGGGGCCGAGGTAAGCGCCACACGAAACTCCAGTAGAGCGCCGCTATTGGTATAAACGGTCATTGTCGGATCCCAGACGATCCGACGGAGACCGCGCTGCACACCGAAAAGGTCGCCGGAGAGTGAACCCGGCGGCAGCGTCAGAAACGATGATCCGTCATACGCCTCGACACCAATGTCCATCAACTGCCCCGGATCACATGTCAGCACATAGTCGATATCCACCAGCCGACTCCAAGGCCAGCGCTGTTGAACCATCACACCGCTGATTGCCGGATCAGCAGCCATAGTGCCTATTGACACAAACATTGCCACAGTCAAAACCGTTACCATTCTTGTTACTTTCATATTGCTTGTCTCCTATCTGTTATTTGGGTGCGCGGAAGCGCGCCACGTTTATTAAATGACCTAGCACGAGATATTTATTAACTATAGGTGAGGCAGGGAAAAGAGTCAAGCGCCTTCATGATGTTTATTTTTTAATCCCTTTGAAAGAATCTATTTTATCGTATTTTTAAGGTTTTTTCTTGACACAAAATATAAAAATTTGTTTAAATATTAATTTTTAGGAGAGCAAGAAGATGGAAAGAACTTCCTTTTGTCGAAACCGCGCCGGCACCCGTTGCGACACCAGAAGAAACAGCACATGGTTTCATTTTGTTCCATCGCCCAATCACACGCGCAGTACACCTGAACACGCGGCCGCTTCCGCAAGAACGCTGTACAGAACTCTCTGTTTTTGCCACGCCAGGCGAATGGGAGCCGCCGTGCTTTAGTCTTTATCCTTTGCGTGATTTAAAAAACATCCGTACGCGAGTATCTGCGCTGCAGGCTGCGAGTGGTGTTTCGATTCCTGTTTCCGCCGTTGGTGTGCGCCTGTTGACGTACTGGAACATCCGATATCCAATGTATTATTCGGAGGGCACCTATCGGCGTTTGCCTGAGCTTTTGGAGCAAGTCACGTTGAATGATGCGGCGGCTGGCGAATGCCAACGCTATTGGGTGCGGATTCACGTTCCGGCAGATGCCGCCCCAGGTGTTTACAACGGAACGCTCACACTCTGGTCTGATGCATTTGAAAAGGCACTGGCCATTCCGCTTTCCGTGGAGGTACTTCCATTTACGTTGAAACGAGATCCGTCAAAACATTACTCTGTGTACTATGGCGCCAGTGATCGACTTTTCAACAATGTGAAGGAAAATCTACGTTCGCAAGCGGAAATCAATGAATTTCAGGCTATGGTTGATTATGGTTTGGACACATTGCCGCAATGTCATTTAGGTAATGATCCCAAGACGTATGAGTTTCATATGCCCAACTCTCAAAAGATCAACCAGATGATGGATGTTGGGTTAAAGGGCCCGCTTCCAATCACTCTTAGTCTACACAGGTTGTTTATGAAACATGTGCCGGATGCTAAAATCCAAGGGCATTGGGCCGTAGATAAATTTCCACCAGATGCGTTTTATACAGAACTAACCGAGTTGATAAAAACCTTTGTTGCTTCCACAAAAGATAGCGGATGGCCAAAAATGTTTTGTTGTCCCATGGATGAGGTGGCTTCGTCCTCTGCGCCGTTTGCTGCACGCGCATTTAAGGCTGTGCGTGCGGGTGGACTTTCCACATATATTACCAAGGATCCTACGAGCGATGCCAAGTATTATAAAGAGTTGGATGCCGTAGACGCTTGGTGCTCCCAACCGTATTCCATACCATACGAAAAAGTGGTCGCAGATAAGCGTTATCAATATTGGACCTACCCTAATCATAATGCAGGTGAGATCAAAAATCGTGAAGTGATGTGTAAGGGCGGACGAATGACGTATGGCTTTGGCTTCTGGCGTAGCGGTTATACTGTTATGATCCCCTGGCATTGGCGTTGGATTACCAATTGGAAAGACCCGTTCGATTATTTACGCGGAAGCCGTTCGGGGTGCGGGCAGCGTATTACAGAGGAGGGCGAGATAATTCCTGCTGTATATTGGGAGTGTTTTCGTGAGGGCGTTGATGACAACCGCTACATCTACACCCTTCAATCCGAAATTGTGAATCGAGAGGGATCGACAGATGCCGCTTGCCAAGCTGTACTTGTGAAAGCCAAGGCGTTTTTGCAAAAAACGTGGGATGAAATACGTGTCCAGGAAAAGTATCTGAATGCGAATATCATGCACGATGACGATTTTGATAATCTTCGCTGGCGAATGGCGCAAATGATTCAAGAGCTGCGTCAGTTCCCCGCGCTTCGAGATGCGGTGGCGCCTTCTGTACACGTAGCAGACACAACTCCGAAAACAGGTTTCGGCAAATTCGATCCGTTCCAGAACCCGGAATCAGCGCATAATATGGAGACCCTTGATTTGGGCGATAAGCAGTTTGCCGGGTGGAGGGCGAATGACTCCGAAGCAAGTATTTCAATAATTCCCGATGCCGCGCATCATAGCAAACTCGGCATGCGTTTTGTCGTGAATGTTGATCATAAAGTAGACGGTGGCGGTGGAAAAGGAGAGTATCCAATCGGCTGGCCACGTGTCAGCCTGAGTTTTCCCGCGGGAAAAGTGAACCTTTCGGAATATGATTTTCTGACGTTTTGGATTCGGATCGATTCAAATCGCGACGAAGTGGCGGATGACGTAACAATGTTTGGGATGACCTTTGCTGATCGTGACAGCGGTGCCAAACACGACAAAAACATAGATCTGGGCGGTGAACAGGGAGTATGGATGCCAATTCGAATTTCTCTCGCTGACTATATCCAAGAGAGCAATGCAGCGCCACAGGGATGGATGAATTTACGGTTTTTCCATTTTTACATTGCAGAGTCTTGGTATGCGCATGGAAACAAACTGATTTTTGATATTGATCAAATTTCTCTAGCAAAATTTAAAAACCCAATATTACATACCATCAATGCGCCTGAGTATGTTCGTTTGTCTTCCGCAATGGTGACAATGGATTGTGAGCTATTCGGAGCCAGATCAATACAAGTCGGAATGTACACGTTACGGGTTACTGTTCTGAATTCAAAAGGGCAAGCTGCCTCCATAATGAAAGCCGATCCTGCGCTCGGAACACAAGTGGTTTTACCGACAAAACCATTACGCCAAGGCGAATATACCATTCGATTTGATTTGCTGGATAGACAGGACAATTCTGAAAAATGTATTTCGTCCATGAAAAAAACACTCATTGTTTTGTCTGAGGCTCTGTAGACGTTTAGGCATCAAAGAGATTGCGTCCGGCAAATTTGGCATCACAGGTGAGCTGAATTCCAAGCTGCCGCATGCCTGAGCTGTCGCCTGGTGTGGGAATATGCGTCAGATGCACATCGCAGCCGCGCAGTTTGCCCAAGTACTTGACAGCGAGCCGTGCCACTGAACTGGTGGCCGCACTCACACTCAGGGCAATCAGCATCTCCTCCAAATCAAGGGTCGGTTTGCAGCCGTCAAGGATGGTCTGCTTCATGCTGGAAATAGAGGCGATCACTGAAGGCTCCAGCAAGTCCACCTCGTCGGGGATATCCGCCATGACCTTAAGCGTATTCAAAATCAGACACGATGACGCGTGCATCAAACACGAGTTTTTGCCTGTCACAATGCGGCCATCCGGCAACTCAAGCGCTGCCGCGCACACAATGTCGATATCAACGCCCTCTTTAAGAAGGGCTTTCTCAAGTGCCGCACGCGCCGGATACACCACCCGATGCACATCATCGGGGTTGAGATTCAGCCTTAAAACAATCCGCTCCACGCATTTGACCGTCTCTTCGACGATCAATCCCTGAGCATAGTCGCAGCGGTAGTTGTAGTAGCGGCGCGCGATCTCTCGGAGCGCTGCTTGGCGTACAACTTGATCATCCACAATAGCGAACCCGGCACGGTTCACCCCCATGTCGGTAGGCGATGAATACACAGCCGCCCCGCCGCTGAGCCACTCCAGCATTCTCTTCAGAATGGGAAAACTAGCCACATCGCGGTTGTAGGTGACTGCGCTGACACCATGTGCCGCCAAGTGATACGGGTCGATCTCATTGCAGTCCCCCAGATCAGCGGTGGCGGCCTCATAAGCAATATTCACCGGGTGATCCAATGCGATATTCCAAATAGGAAAGGTCTCAAATTTCGCATACCCTGATTTCTTGCCCTGCGCGTTTTCATGATAGAGCTGATTGAGACAGGTCGCCATCTTGCCGCTGCCCGGACCCGGAGCAGTTACCACCACCACTGGACGGGTGGTCACGATATATTCGTTGGCACCAAAGCCTTCATCACTGACAATCATGTCGACATCATCGGGATATCCCGGGGTGGCATAGTGGGTGTAAACCTTGACATCGCGCCGCCGGAGTCGATCCATAAACTGAGTTGCGGCTGGTTCCCCGCCAAAGCATGTGACCACCACACCGGAGACCTGCAGCTCGCGTTTGCGCAGATCATCGATCAAGCGCAGAATCTCAAAATCATAGGTAATACCGAAGTCGGCACGTATTTTTTTGCGTACAATCGCATCCGCCTGAATACAGATGATAATCTCCACGTCTTCTCTGATCCGCTCAAGCAGCTTGATCTTGGCATTAGGATCAAACCCTGGCAGGCAGCGGGCGGCATGCATATCACAAACCAGCTTACCGCCAAATTCAAGATAAAGTCGCCCCTCCAACTGCGAGGCCCGCTCCAGAATATAGCGACTTTGCTCCTCCAGGTACTTCTCACTGTCAAACCCTATTTCACTCATTTTATCCTTTTTTGTTCCAACAGTAAGTACACAGCTTCTCAGCGCCAATCCCTATGGCATCAATCAGATCATCCAGGCGCTGATACTTCACACTGTTAATCCCGAGATGCTCGGCAATCAGGCGACACATCTCCTGATGTTTCTCTGAATCGGGATCCAGATACGCTGCTGGCGGCTCCACCTCGGCCCCCTCCATCTCATTGATTTTTCTTCTGGCAATCAGATCCATGACCGATTTTGTGCGGGAGAAATTGAGATAGGGGCAGCCATAGAGTAAGGGCGGACAAGCTGTGCGCATATGAACCTCTTTGGCACCACTCTCAAAAACACGTTTGATCGTGTCTTTGAGTTGTGTGCCACGCACAATCGAATCTTCGCAGAACAGCAGGCGGCGCCCTTTGATCAACTCAGGGATTGGAATCAGCTTCATGCGGGCGACCAGATCACGCGAAGCTGGATTAGGTGGCATAAAACTGCGCGACCAGGTCGGCGTGTACTTTACAAAAGCGCGGCGATATGGCACCCCTGATCCAGCTGCGTAGCCCAGTCCATGGCCTACGCCCGAGTCAGGAATTCCGACGATTGTATCGATCTCCACGTGCTCACAGGCTGCCAGACGGACACCGCACTCATTGCGCGATTCCTCCACATTGCGCCCTTCATAGGTTGAAGCGGGATAACCGTAATAAACCCAGAGAAACGCGCACATCTTCATCTCTTTTCCGCCAGCGTATTTTTGCTCGACTTTATCCTCTGTTATCAGGACGATCTCCCCTGGTCTCAGTTCTTTTTCAAATTGATAATCGAGATTGAAGAAAGCGCAGCTCTCCATGGTCGCTGCGAAAGCACTTTTTTTTCTACCGATAATAACTGGCGTACGCCCATACCTGTCACGCGCGGCATAGATGCCATCAGCGGTTAGCAACAGCAACGAGCAGGAACCCTCAATCTGCTCCTGCGCATAGCGAATGCCCTCCGTGAAACTAGATTTTCTATTGATCAGCGTGGCCATTAACTCAGTGGGGCTGACCTCTCCGTGCGCAGCCTCTGCAAAGTGCGTACTGCCCTCATCAAAAGCGCGCTGAGTCAACTCTTTAATGTTGTTAATCCGTCCCACTGTCACAATGGCGTAGTTGCCAAGGCGCGAAACGATCAGCAAAGGCTGATCATCAAAATCACTGATCACACCAATTCCGTATTTACCGGACATCCTCTCAACATCCAGCTCAAACTTAGAACGGAACTGAGTTGTCCGGATATCATGGATATACCGGTCAAATCCATTGATATTGGCTGAGGCCATACCCCCGCGCATGGTGCCTAAATGCGAATGATAATCTGTCCCGTAATAAAGATCTGTTATACAACTGTCTTTTGACACCACTCCAAAAAAACCGCCCATTTGACAATCCTTGATTTTGTGATTAAGAATTTTGCAAAAAGGCCCTATATCTCGTCATCAAGAGTCCAAGAGCCAACAAGCAATCAAAAGCTTATTTTGTAACAGAAAACCGCCCGTCTGTAAAACATATTAAGTCAATTGCACATGATTTTGTGAAAAACTCCGCGTTTAAAGAAATCGTCCACCAGCATCGTCGCCGCTATCGTCAACCGAAGGCGCAGCCGACCTCCGCGCCCAGCGCGGATTTAGTCGCTTACCAAAGGGCAAGATATGTTGGTCCTTAAAAACATGTCGGTGGACCCATCCTGTCAGCGCTGCATCCAGGGCGGCACGTTTTTGGGCTTGCGGCTGACTGTGCCCTTGCGTTTAGCAGCCCTCTCGCCCGGTGCCTTGGTGGCGGGAGCGGATAACTCAGTGCGACGGGCGGGTGGCCGCCCCTGAGGCTCAGAGCGAGCCGCCCGCTCGGAAGAAACCGACGCCGCGACCGCACCTGTGCGGAGCCCCGGCTTCATCCGTTTAGTGCGGTCAGGCTTGACAGCGCCGCGGTTTTTACCCCGCATTGGGTTGCGGTAGCGAGTGAAACGACCCTGAGGTTTCTCCTTTTCCCCACTCCCCGCAAGCGACTTCTCCACGGCTTCATCATGATATGGTTGCTCTTTATCACGCGGAATCTCTTTTTTGATTAACCGTTCAATCCCACGCAGCAGATTGCGCTGCCCCTGGCTGATGAATGAGATGGCAGCACCCTCACTGCCTGCACGCGCCGTGCGCCCGATTCGATGCACATACGACTCATCCTCTTCCGGTAAATCATAATTAACCACATGCGTGATCCCTTCGACATCGATACCGCGTGAGGCAATGTCCGTGGCAATCAGAACGCGCACGCGCCCCTTACGGAAATCATCCAGTGTTTTGGTACGCACACGTTGGGTCTTATCACTGTGAATGGCCGTGGCAACAATCCCCGCCTTGCCAAGCTTGCTGGCAATGTTGTCTGAACTGTGGCGCATCCGCGAAAAAACAAGCACCCGTTTCATCTCGGGCATATTGTCCAACAACCAGATCAACAAGTGGCTCTTCTTTGCTTTGTCCACAAACATCAACGACTGATTGATCTTATCAACTGTCGGTGTGCCTGGATCAATCCGAACATGAACCGGGTCACGCACCATCGTATCAGAGAGTTGCAACACCTCTTTCGAGAGGGTTGCGGAGAAGAACATTGTCTGCCGTTTCTCCGGCAAAGCCGCTAGAACTCGTTTGATATCAGGCAAAAAGCCCATATCCAGAAGGCGGTCGGCCTCATCTAAAACAAAATGCTGCACTGCCTCCAGCGAAATGCAACCCTGATTCATTAAGTCAAGCAAACGGCCCGGGGTTGCCACAACAATGTCAGCCGCGTTATTAAGCGCTCTAACCTGTGGCTGCTGGCTCACACCGCCAAAGACTACAGCGAACGAAATGCGTGTGTAGCGCGCGAAATCAACGGTACTCTCAGCAATCTGGGCCGCCAGCTCACGGGTGGGAGCAATGATTAAGGCACGCGGTTTTCCCCGCTCGGATTTCTCACCGGACTCCAGCAAGCGGTTCAGGATCGGCAGCAGGAATGCGGCTGTCTTTCCTGTGCCGGTCTGAGCACAGCCGCAAATATCGCGTCCTTTCAGCAGTTCAGGAATAGATTGCTCCTGCACTGGCGTGGGGGTTTGAAAGCCCTGAGCCAGAACAGCGTGTTGCAGTAAAGGATGTACACTTCCAAAAACAGTTTTGGCAAACTCCTCTGGGATCTCACCCTTTGGTGTTTCTAAACGGCGCTGCGGCTGATTTTCAGCCAGGCCAGGATGACGATTTTTTCGAGGAAACGAACCCCGTGACCGATCACCACGGCGGTTATAAGATTTTTCTTTTTGCATATGAACGGCGCTTTATACGCTTTCCAGCGGTATGTGTCAAGTAGCAAGCAACCATCGCGCTCAATTTACCGATGAACGTCAACGGTCCCGCCGTGGCCTTACCGCCCGCCACAGCGGGCCGCACAACGACAAAGCCATCCAGCCGCAACGTCATCCTGCGCAGCCGGTTGGCAGATGTTTTCACTGTTGAAGTTAATCCATATATCGCACTTGACCAACACCGCGTAATTCTATAAATTATTACGGCATGGAAGAAATTTTTTTTTTCAATGTGTTTTCCTTTGGTTTATATTCTGGCCAGATGCAGACCACTGTGCTGCCCTATCTGCTGTCTAAACTGCAAAGCCCGACTAATGCGACTATTACTGCATAACATTCAATATGGCACCGGACGTCTGAAACGATTTTCATGGCTGACCACGCTCCACCACACAACCAACCACATGCACAAAATCTTACGTTTTGTCAAAGCGGTCAACCCTGATATTGTAGCACTGGTCGAGGTTGATTCAGGTTCCTACCGCAGTCGTAAAGAGAACCAGGCAGAATATCTTGCTAAAAAACTTAACTACCACCTCGCCCACCGGATTAAATACTCTAAAACCAGCGTTGGCCGCAAGATACCTGTTATGAACAAACAGTGCAATGCTGTTCTCTCAAAACAGGAGATCTGCAAACAGCGGTTTTATGACTTTAAATCCGGCTTCAAAAGTCTGGTGATCGAGGTTGAACTGCCTGAGCTGACACTCTTTGTCGTTCACCTATCACTCGGAATGCAAAGCCGCCACCGGCAATTGGAGGAGCTGCATCGTCTTTTTGAGAAATGCAAAAAACCTAAATTATTGGCGGGCGACTTCAACACCCTCTCTGGCAAGTGGGAGATCGCCACTTTTCTAAAAGCCGCAGGCTTGCAAAGCTGCAACCATCAGCATGTTTCAACCTTTCCTGCCTGGGCCCCCCACCGTGAACTGGATTTCATCTGCTATGATGACCGCATTATCCCAAAACGGTTCCGAATCCCCAAGATCAGCATCTCCGATCACCGGCCTTTGATCTTTGACTTTGAAATCAAGCCGCAGTAGCCCAAATCAACCTCCGCCTTTGAAATAATGGTGGCCAACATCCGCGCCCAACGCAAATATTTCAGGTTTAACGAATTCTGGTCTTGAATTCACCCCCTGTTTTGTTTAAAAATAAGGTGTGTTAAAAGTACTCTTCTTATTTATTGATGGTGTTGGCTTACGCGCTCCAGCTGCGGACAATCCTGTTCATGCTGACAACTGCCCGGCACTCTGCAAACTGATTGAAAGTTACGCAGTGCCGATTGATGCGTGCCTGGGAGTCAAAGGTCTTCCACAAAGCGCCACCGGTCAAACCGTCATCTTCACCGGTGTCAATGCGTCACAGCAGATGGGGCGGCACTGTGAAGGCTTCCCTGGGCCAAGCCTGAAGCGTATCATCGAAAGTAACAATCTTTTTATGGAGCTGACCCGCAAAGGGCTGCGCTGCCGCTTTGCCGATGCTTATATGATCAACACGATCGATGAATTGATCAACCGAAGATTCAAATCAGTCACCACTGTGATGGCGCTGACCGAACCGAAAACCATCGCCACTCAGGAGGATCTACTTGCCAACCAGGCTGTCTCGCACGATATCACACGTGCGCACCTGAGAGAAAAAGGACATGATGTTCCCCTTATCAAACCGCAGCAGGCCGCTGAACACCTGGTTCAGGTTGCGCGTGCCAACGATTTCACGCTCTTTGAATTCTTTTTAACCGATCTGGCTGGGCATTCGCGCAGCTACGAAACCGCCTGCAACACCCTGAGCATGCTGGATGAATTCATAGATGTGGTGGCCGCGCTCTGCCAAGCCACCAACATGCTGCTGATTATCACCAGCGACCATGGCAACATTGAGGATATGAGTACACGCAGCCACACCTTCAATCAGGTGCCGCTGCTGGCAGTCGGCCCCAAAGCCGATCAGATCCTTACCAATACCACCAGCCTGCTGCAGATCACCCCGCGGATATTGAGAATCTTTTGATACAGCGCGCTGCAACTGCATTGTTTTGAACTTAGTGATTGTTCAAAAATAACATTTACGCTGTGCGTCCAATTTGCTACCCTTCTTTAACCAATAAGGAGGATCAGATGGACAAACCGATTTGTTATGATGCGTTTTTTGCTGCGTTG
>JBAYXX010000104.1:0-13764 GCA_041673345.1 Kiritimatiellia bacterium | reverse complement strand
GTTGGAAAAAAAGTCGTGAACTGTATGAAAGTTATTCAAGGAGAAGCAAGATGCTTAGTTTAATTTATAGGTTGAATGTCGGGGTGTTCTGTGTCGGAGTGGCTGTGTGGAGTTGGACGGGATGGTCAGCAGTAACGCCTAACGCGTTTAACGAGGGCTCAGACAGCGACCGGATCGAAGCGGCGATTGCCAAGGCAGTAGAGACAGGTGAGCGGTCGATTGAGATTCCGCGTATGAACGCGAAGAGCGGACAGCCGATTTGGTTGATCGAGCGGGCGATCCTACTGCCGTCAAACTTTACACTGTTGCTGCGCGACTCTCTGGTGCGGCTAGCTCCAGGCACCCAGGACAACCTTATCCGCAATGCAGGCACCAGCAAGGAGCCAATGGAAGAGAACGAGAATATTCGTATTCTCGGTATCGGTAACGCAATGCTGAGCGGTGGAACCGAGGCGCACTTCGACCCGCCGGGTGACCGGAGCGGCTGGCCTACGATCGGTGTGCTGCTGTGCGGGGTGAAGTATTTCACAATCGAAGGGCTCACATTGGAAGAGACCCAGGCGTGGGCGATCTCGGTCGAGAATGGCTGCGCCTTTGGACGCATTGCCAACCTGCATTTTAAAAATACCGCCAAGTACCCGAACCAGGATGGGGTGGACATACGTAAAGGGTGTCACGATATCCTGATCGAAAATATCACGGGCGAACTCGGAGATGACGCCGTGGCACTGACTGCACTGCGCAGCGACAAACCACCTACGCCAGGGCGTAAAAGTATGCAGATTGGCGGAAAAAAACCGCGTGAAAATGACAATATATACAACATCACGATCCGCAACGTGCGCGTAAAGACGCCGTATCACATGGTGATGCTATTATGCCATGACGGTATCAAACTGTATAACATTTTTATCAGCGATATCATGGACGCTTCCGAGGTGGGTGACAGGCGGCGGACGAATGCAGGCGTAAAACTCGGCGAGTCTGGCTATTCATCAATGTCAAGAGGTCATATGGGTGACATATCCAACATATCCGTCAACAACGTGTTGACCCGCGGCAAGAGGAGTTTGTGGGTCAGGGCACCGCTTCAGAATGCGGTACTGCGCAACATAATGGGGTATGATGGCTGCACGAATGTAGTCGAGATATCCGCGCCGACATCAAACGTAGTGTTTGATGCCAAACAGTTTTAGTTTTTCTGTCTTTATGGTTGTTCAACCCGTTGCTTTGCTATATAATAATAAATTTATTATTTTCAACCCGACTATAAATTTTTCAAATCGTTTATAATTTACAGTTAGAGAGGCTTTGTATGACTATTTTGGAGGCTGCCCGCAAATTAAACGCCGAGGTGATTGTTGAAGGTGATGCGGTTGCCAATTCTATCCGGCACGTTGTCGCGTCTGATCTGATGAGTGACGTGTTGCTTGTGGATGATGAGGATATATTACTTTTAACCTCTCTGGCTAGCGATCAGGTTTTACGCACCGCGCATATTATCGGCGCAGTGGGTGTCATTGTTGTGAATGGCAAATCCCTGCCTACGTCGATGGTGCAGGTGGCGCGTGATCTTGGAATTACACTGATTAAATCAGACAAGAATAAATTTGATGCCTGCATTGCAGTTCATAAAGCTTTGGAAAGTGCATGAGTGATCTTCCCAAAAGCTATGTTTCCGAGCCGAGATTAAACGGTGAAGGAACTGAGCAGCCCGCGGAACCGCTAGTCTTGATTGAGATGATCCAGCGTCTGAAGGTGCGCGATGTGATGACCTCAAAACTTGTCACCGTGGTGCGCGCCTCGCCCTTACGTGAAGTCCAGAGCCTGATGAAAGCCAAAAGGATCAGTGGAGTTCCAGTCGAGGAGGGCGGGCGTTTTCTGGGGCTGGTCACGATCAATGATATTCTTCGGGCCTTGGAGGGCGGCTATATTGATGAGACCTGTCAGAAACACATGTCAACTAAGTTGGTCGTTCTAGAAGATGACATGCCGCTCTCTTTTGCATTGCGCTATTTTGAGAACTATCATTATGGGCGTTTTCCAGTGATTAACCGTGAGCAGAAGCTGGTCGGAATTATCTGCCAGCGCGATATCAACCGCGCCTTGCTGCTGGAATTGGCCAATGAACTCAATCGGCTGGAGAGCGAGTGGGTTCTCAGTAAAGCCACCGCGCAACCCTATAATCTCTATGTGCTGCGCGAGTTCCCGGTCAGTAAGTATGATTTTGAGAACGCCGGCAAGGCAGCCAACAAGATCAAACAAATTTTGCAAGAGAAAAAATTTCCCCCGAAAATAATCCGCCGTATTGCTGTGGCCGCCTATGAGCTGGAGATCAATCTCTGTGTGCACTCCGACGGAGGTTCACTCTCATGGCAGATATCCAATGGACGTGTTGAAATTATCGCCACTGATTCCGGCCCGGGTATCTTCGACTTGGAGTGGGCCTGCAAAGATGGCAACTCAACCGCCAATGAATGGATTCGCTCATTTGGCTTTGGCGCGGGAATGGGACTTGTGAATGTCAAACGGGTGGCCGACGAATTTGAAATTGAATCCACGGTCGATGTCGGCACACGGGTCAAAGCTGTGATCTATATTGATGCAAAACTAAAAGATGAGATTTAAGCATGAAATTGGGTGAGCTAGTGCGGCAGGCCGGGTTGGAGGTTCTCGCATTGCCTGATGGCGGGGCCGAGATTTACAATGGCTACACCTCGGATTTGCTGAGCGATGTCATGGGGCATTGCCCGGAGAACTCGATTTTAATAACCGTGCAGAATCATAAGAACACAGTGGCGGTTTCCACGCTGGCTGGTGTGCAGGCGATTCTGGTTGTACACAACCGTTCCATCCCCGATGAGATGCTGGCCCTGGCCAACCGGGAGAAGGTCGCCCTGCTGCGGACAACCTTTGATCAGTTCACCATCTCATGCCGTATCGGCGCGTTGTTAGGGGCTAGCAGTTTTTAGGACTTCTCCGAAGTCCGAAAAACTGCTAGAAAAAGAAGGGACACCCGACAAAGTTTACGACAAAGTTTACGCTTGCGCCGCAAAATCGTTCGTAGGGCGCGTTCACGGCCCGCGCCCTACAGCTTCACTGGATTGCACACTTAAACTCTTTATACGCTTGTGTTTTTGCCGGTAATCCAGCAATATTTAAAGATTTCACTGGATTAGAACTAGTTGTACTAAAATCGATCTCTTTTTTACTGCACGGTTCTGTATGCGATTTCACACCTATGGCAAACCCAAAAGTAAGAAGAGTTGAACAACTAGAGCGATATTTGGTGCGTATTATTCAGCTTCCCGGAGCTGATCGCAACCAGCCGTTGCCGGTTCGTATTCTCTTGGCTTTTTTAAAGAGCCTTTCAATGGTATTTAAACTGGTGGTCACAATACGCTTGTTTCTCTATCGCGAACGAATCCTGCGCAGCTATCCGCTGGGTTGTCAGGTGATTAGTGTTGGCAATATCACCGCTGGAGGAACAGGCAAAACCCCGGTAGTGGAGATTTTCGCCCGTGAGCTTCAGAAAAAGGGGCGCCGAGTGGCCATTTTAAGCCGCGGTTATCGCAAGAAGGAGCTGCCCTGGTACAAGAAATTTAAGGAGCAGTATCTTCCTCCGCGAATTGTCAGTGATGGCGAGCGCCTGCTGCTGGACAGCGAGATGGGGGGCGATGAGCCCTACATGCTGGCCAGCAATCTGCCCGGGGTGGTGGTGCTGGTTGATAAAGACCGCGTTAAAAGCGGTAAGTATGCAATCCGGCGTTTTAAAAGTGATATCCTGATTCTTGATGATGGCCTGCAGTATCAAAAGCTGCGGCCGCATGTGGATGTGGTGCTGGTGGATAAAACAAATCCCTTTGGTAATGGGAACATGCTGCCGCGTGGTGTGCTGCGTGAGCCAGTACAAAACTTGAAGCGTGGCGATTTTATATTTATTTCCAAGTCGGATGGCAACTCGCAGGAGCTGCGTCAGGAGATCCGGGCGCTCAATCCAAAGGCGGATATAATTGAGTGCTGCCATAAGCCGCGCTTCCTGCGTAATGTCTACTCAGGCGAAGAGCTGCCATTGGAATGGCTGGAGGGCAAGCGTGTTGCTTCGCTCTCAGGGATTGCGGTGCCACAGAGTTTTGAGCAGTCTTTACGCAAGCTGGGGGGGGCGCTGATCTGGGTGGAGCGATACGCCGACCACCATCGTTATCACGCGCAGGAAATCATTGATGCCATTAATAAAGCGCATAAGCTGGGGGCGACGGCGCTGATCACCACAGAGAAGGACGCAGTGCGTTTTCCGAAGTTGAGCCGCACCGCTGTGCCAGTCTATTACATGCGGGTGGATATCGAAATTGTGGCCGGTGCTGACAACTTTAATGATGCGATTGACCGTATCTTAGGCAAAATGGGTGAATGACTGGACTGCGGATGAATGAAAAACTGATAGATGCGGCCGAAAACTTGGAGCAGGCGCATATCCGTAAAAAGCGGTTGCTGAAGTCCGCCTCGATTGTCAGCCTCATGACCGGCATCAGTCGTCTGGGCGGTTTGGTACGGGAGATGGCCATGGCCTATTTCTTTGGTACCTCAGCCTTGAAATCCGCCTTTGATATTGCTTTTCTGATTCCTAACCTCTTCCGGCGTTTATTTGGCGAGGGGGCACTCGCCGGGGCCTTTGTGCCTGTATTCAACGAGTCTTTGGTCTTGGAGGGGCGTGAGCGGGCCAATTTGCTCGCCATGCGTGTGATGGGTCTGCTGATCGTGCTGCTCTCGATCGCCGTTGCGGCAGGCGTTGCCCTGACCTTCCTGTTGCCGGGTTTTCTGCCGTTGGGCAGCAAATGGCTGATCCCATTGCCCATGATCCGGCTCCTGCTGCCCTACGCAGTTCTGATCTGCGTGGCGGCCATGGTGGCCGGCATGCTCAACTCTGTGGGCCGTTTTGCCATCTCAGCCTTTGCCCCGTTTGTATTGAATTTTATCTGGGTGATTGCGCTGGCCGTTATCTGCGTGTTTGTCACACAGGATAAGAATATGCAGATCCGTCTGCTTTGCATGGTGATTTTGGTCGCCGGAGTTTTGCAGATCGCGATTCAATTGCCGCTTCTGCGGCGGGAGGGCTTTTTTTTCAAGCCGCTCTTTAGAGGGGCGTTTTCCGACAGCCGGGTTATAACGATTGTGCAATTGATGGGGCCAGCCGCATTGACCATGGGGGTCTTTCAGATCAATGTGTTTTTTGACAGCTTCCTCGCCTACTGGGTAGGTCCTTATGGACCGGCTGCTTTAGGATATGCCGAGCGTTTGACCTATCTGCCGCTGGGGCTGTTTGGCACAGCCTTTATGACAGTGCTGCTGCCTGTGTTCTCCAAGTACGCCGCTGCTGGTGAGTACCGCAGGATCTCGGATGACCTGGAGGATTCGTTGGTCAACATGACGCTGGTGATTCTCCCCTGCTCGTTGGGCCTGATTGCGTTGGCGCTACCGGTGATCAGCATGATCTACCGCACCAAAGGGGGAGCCTTTGATGCGGACTCCGCACTGTTAAGTTCACGCGCTTTGATCGCCTACGCCCCCGGGTTGTTGGTTTTTTGCTTTCAAAAAGCGGTGACGCCCGCATTCTACGCCCTGCAAGACATGAAAACACCGCTGAGGGTTTCGATGGCCGGGGTTGTGTTGAACATTGTGCTCAATCTCACCAGCATTGCGCTCCTGCCGCAGGGCTGGAAGCACGCTGGCATTGCCTTGGCAACGGTTGTCACCACGACCGTGAATGTGGGCGTGCTATACTGGCTTTTGAAGAAGCGAATCGGTGGTGTTAATCATAGCAGGGTGGGCGGCGTTTTTGGAAAAACGCTTGTAGCTGCAATACTCATGGCGTTTATTGCGCATGGCGCGCATGGCGCGCTGCAAGCACTCCTGCCAGCTGACAAGGCTGCCCAGATCATAGCGGTCTTAGCTTCAATTGCTGCCGGAGGTGCTGTTTATGCCCTGCTCCTGGCGATCTTTTGCAGGAATGAGCTTTCACATGTGACCTCCATTATGGTAAAACGATTCAGGAGAAAAAATGATAGAGGATAAGAGATGTTATATTGTCGCCTGTGGCGGAACTGGCGGACACATTTTTCCTGGTCTGGCTGTGGCGCAGGTGTTGAAGCAACGCGGTCACCGGGTGGCAGTGTGGATCTCCGGACGCGACATCGAAAGCGTGGCTATCAAAGGGTGGGACGGAGAGGTACTCTTGACCGGTGCGCGTCAACTTTCAATCAGAACCATCCTCCATATGATCCGTGCGTTTTTTCGTTGTTTGAAAGGGCTTCATCGACTTAAACCAGATGCGCTGCTGGCAATGGGCAGCTACTCAAGCCTGCCGCCAGTACTCGCGGCGCAGATTGCTAAAGTCCCGGTTTTTCTGCATGAAGCCAACTCAGTGCCAGGCAAGGCGGTTGAATTTCTTTCGCGCTTTGCGGTCTGCACAGCAACGAGTTTTAAAGAGACTGGCGAGTGGCTACAGGATCGCAATGTCTGCTGCACTGGTCTGCCAGTCAGGGAGGATCTAGCTGGCCAGCCACGCTTTGATGAGATCCCAGCTGAGACCTTTGTGATATTTATCACTGGTGGCAGCCAGGGGGCTTTGCGTTTAAACCAACTGGTCTCGCAGGCTCTGGTGCTGCTCAACCAAGACCATCCCGGCCAATTTTATGTGATTCATCAGAGTAGCAAAAAGGATGAGGAATCGCTGCGGAAATTGTATGCGAAAGAGAACATCCCCGCCATGGTGAGTTCATTTTTCCCGGAGATGGGGCGCGCCTACGCCTCGGCTGATTTTGTTGTGGCGCGGGCTGGGGCCTCCACTTGCTTTGAACTCTCCGCACTGGGCAAGCCTGCGCTGCTTGTGCCGCTGCCTTCGGCAGTGCGTAACCACCAGCATTTCAACGCGCGCGTACTGGTCAAATCCGGAGGGGCGGATGAGGGAGTTCAGAGCGAACTCACCCCGCGATCTTTGATGCGCTATCTCGCTAATAAGCTACGCAACCGACCCTCTTTGGCACATATGAGTCAAGCCATACGAGTTTTGGCTGTGCCTGATGCCGCCGAACGGGTGGCGGATGAGATCGAGAGACACAATTCGTCCCACTCCCAGTCTGTGAGCCCTTAGTAAATATTCTTCCTATACATGCCAATTGTTTTTACTTTCCGTTTGAGTTTTCGTGCGTTGCCACACCCGAGACGCGGATGTTCAACTCAGCATTGATTAAACCACAAAAGTAGTGTATAAAGAAGTCATAATTTATGAAAGTTGTACCATACTCGGATCTTAAATCATACTATGTGAATCGTCCCGACCGACGCGTGATTGATCTTCGTGGCGCCGGTGTACCGGAGTGCATCGTCGTAGGACAATCCATCTACCAGCATGCCTATCCTCCTTTGCCGGAACACCGACACTTTGAGGTGGCGGAACTTGCCTTTGTAGAGGCCGGTCACCAGCCCTATGATGTCAATGGTCAGCACTTCACGCTGCTTGGAGGCGAAGGGACGGTCATTCCACCGAACACACCGCATAGCTCACAAGGTCACCCCTCCTATCCTGGCAAACGAATCTGGGTACAACTGCGACTGCCGCAGGAACCCGACGCTCGTTGGCTGGGCCTCGCACCCGACGAGGCTGAACCGCTCATTAAAATGTTGCAGAGCTCAACCCACCTCTTCTGTTCAAAATGGCCTGCGGAGTTCCCCCAGCGCATCACCGCGCTTTTCAATCTCTTTGCGCGCCCGGCCTCACCGGTACGCACAGCAGCAATGCGCACCTCGCTGCTTATAATCCTCTTCGACCTGTTGCATCTGACTCCACAAATAACAGCTTCGCCCGCATCCCTGACCCGTATACGCAAGGTCACCGAGTGGGCGGAGAGAGAACTCGCCAACCCGATCACGCTGGAGCAACTCGCCGCAGTGGCGGGGCTCTCCTTGTCCAGTTTCAAGCGCGTCTTTAAAGAGGTCGCCGGCATGACACCACACGCCTATGTGCTGCGCAAACGAATTGACCGCGCCCAGGAGCTGCTACGCACTGGAAACGACACCGTAACAGAGATTGCTTTTGCCTGCGGCTTCTCATCTTCTCAATATTTCGCCACAGTCTTCAAACGCATCACCGGCATGACCCCCAATGATGTCCTGCGCAACCGCACTGTATCTCTGTCACCCGACATAGACGGGCAGTGAGCTTAGTCGCTCACCAAAGGGCAAGACAAAACATGGTTGTTGTCGGGGCCCTAATCCTAATCCCAATCTTAATCTCAATCTTTATCTCATTCGACCAGCCACAGGCAGCCATTTTTTGATTAGGATTGTGATTAGGATTGTGCTTAGTTGCTATTCACTCCGGTATAGATGAGATTTCATCTCAAGCTCCAGCTTGAATGAAGTACCTCAAGCTTCCAGCTTGAATGAAAATGTTTTCTGCAAGCAAGATGCTTGCACTACTCCATTATCGCTTTTACAGTAACGCCTCAATAACACGCTTTAGCGCGGACTGTGGTTTTTTGCAGGCAGCTGGTTAATATAATAGCCGGTCTCTTCGTAGTTCTTGACTGGGATATCCCACCCAACCTGACGCAGATGCTGCGAAAAAACCAGATTCTCATAACCTCCCATTGGAGGTGTACCCCAGGTTGCATGGGCCGCCCGGAAATAGATCTGCAGCATGCTTTGTCCATACAGGTGATGCCAAGCAGTGCAGAGCATCCCATCTAAACCCTCGCTCCGCACTGCTTTGCTAAGTCCCCTGTAGCCCTCCAAATTCTCCCACGGACAGGCAAGAACCGAGAAGCCCAGCTCCTTAAAGTACCGCATTGTGGGCCAACTCTCTTCTTTATTTGGCGCCCCGTAATACCAATCGCAGATAATCATGTCTCTGGGCAGACCCTCCAGCATCGTCTCTGCTTGGTCAGAGCCGTGGGCGTAGAATCCCTTCCAGCGTGGATCACCGGATTTAATAAGCATATCATGCCAGATCATCATACGGCAGTCACGTGCTGCCAGCACCCCGTGAATGTGGGATAGAAAATTGGTAACCACAGCCGCATAATCGCACCTACGGCAGACCGCACATGTTCCCATATCTCTCGCCTCATCACACCCTGCATGAAAATAGAGTGGACGCCCGAAGGCCTCATGCAGCTCCACGACCACATCTTCAATCAAACTAGTTGCATCAGGATTACTCAGACACCAAGTCCACCCTAACGGCTCAAACAGGGGCTGAAGCTCAGGATGACGATCTGTCACAACATGCTTACCACAACTTTCGCGTGATCCCGAAGCATGGCCAAAAAGATTGAACTGCGGCACGAGTGTGACGCCGATCTCGTTGGCAATCTTCACCAGCCGGCGGATCTCTCTCACAGTCATTGTGCTATTCGGCCAGGCAAGCTCAGGGTGTTTTTTAGAGACAAAGGTGCCCCAGGGTTCCAGCACAACAACATTCATTTTATAGTAGGCTGCCATACGGATATACTGCTCAATCTGCACAGGTGTATTCTCCGGGAACCAGCAGATATGGAAGCCGCGAAAGACCATGGCAGGCGCATCATCAATCTCCATCTCCGGCACAAAGTAGCCCTTTAATTCAGAGGTCCCCCGCATTGGCTCAGCAATCTGCCGCAGGGTACGCAGTGCATTGCGCGCACCGCCCGCATCCGCGGCTTCAATCGTGAGCAGGCTCTTTGACGCTGTGATCCGATAGGCATCCGCCTTCTCAGCCACATATCCGGATTTTATAAGTTTTAAATCAGGTGTGAAGCCAAACCACTCCTTAAAGCTCTTCCTGCTCTGTTCCGCTGCCAGTGCCTCATCCTTGGCACAGGCAAGCGTTACCCTGAGCGATTTATCCAGCACCACATCAGCGCCATCCATCAGCATAATTTTTTGTGGTGACGGGACAAGTCTCGACTTGATGATGCGCGACTCTCTTTCATTTAGCGGTGCTGCCAGCAGCATACCGTGGACACTGCAAAACAGGGCCATTGTAATCATTGTTCTTCTTTTCAAATTTTGTTCCTTTCTTGTTTCAAGTTCGTAGAGATATTGCGGCCACTAAGTGGCCGCAATGACGTGGTTAAAAAGGGCCGGACCTTGTGAAAACGAGCTTTTACTCCCATTTACCAGCCTGCGGATCAGGGTCATGATAAAGCTCCGCGTTACAACCCTCCGCAACACCGGCAGATTCCTCATGCTCGGACGGAGGGATTTTCCACTGGCCGCGCGGCGACAGCGCGGTCTGAAAATTGGACTGCTCAATGGCATGCCGCTTTTCCAGTGTATCCATACACCCGCGTATGCATCCCTGAGCACCGCAGATTGCAAAGTAACCGACATGTCCCAGAATCTGATGATAAAAATCAACGATATTGCCATGCGGAAACTCCTCTGAAGAAACCCAGGTGCCTGTTGCCAATGTATACGCCATGCGATAGGCTTGCTCTTCAGAGAAGCGGCTCTCGCGCACCTTCAAATCCATGGTTGGAAAATCCTGTGCTAGAAAGGGCGAAACTTCCCGGTTGAGTCCATGGTGTGTCAGCGTACAGCGTCCCATGGCAACATCACCCCACTCATACTCTTGATCATCAATCATAATCCGAATCGGCGGTTTTTCACCGGCTTTAGGTATGGCGCCACCTGGACAGGTCCGCACACACTTCATACAGCGGTTGCAAATGGTCCCTGGTTTCATGAGTGGATCGGGCTCCAGCTCCGCATCGGTCAGGATTGTTCCGATACGCACACGGGGCCCCCATTTCTCAGTTAAGAAAACCTTGGACCAACCGATCTCGCCCAGCCCGGCAGCCACTGCCGCAATACGAACATTGATGTTGATCTCACGACTCGGCCGTCCCGGTAATACCGGAGCATGCATTCCACCGCGCTCCGGCACTGCCGGATAGAGCGGAACCGCCTCCCATCCATGATCCTCCATGTAGCAGGCGAGCTCATAGGTTATGCGGGGGCGAAAGAGATTATTCAAGCGGTTGTAAGAGTAGTAGGTGTAGTTCGGCCAGTGCGTGCCCTCTGTAATACCGCGATAGGTGCCACGCGGAAAAGGAGCAACTATGGAGATCACCGACTTACACTCCGGAAAAATGTTGGCCGGGTGCATCTGCCGCGGCGCGCCTTTGAATCGACCGATATCCGCCACCCCCACAAGGCATGGACGGCCCAGTGAGCCCGCAAAATCTTTAATCATCTGCGATGTTAATTTCATGCGATCTCCTATTTCGAAAATATCTGGCCTGTTGCATGAACAGAGACAACACCGGTTCCCACAGCTGAGCTTGCACCCATGTCAACTGGTTTCAAACCGCCGGATTCATCGCGCAACAGTGGACGTTTAAAGGCATCCAGCTGCCAGGGCGCGCGTTTTCGGAATGTAGCTTCAAATTTATTGCTCAGTTTGCCGCTCTTTTCAAGTTGCACCAGACATTCACGTCCGCAGGCCGCCGCAATCCGGTCGGGCTCACTGCCGCGCCCACTCGCCAGGAAAGCTCCGTTGGGGCAATCCCGACACAGCCCTGTATCAACCTCAGCAATCTCCATAACAGCACCCTCCACCTCAAGTGTGGTTTTTTTATCCAGATGAATTGCGCCAAAGGGACATGCCGCAGCGCAGCTGCCGCAATCATTGCAAAGGCTTTTTTCTCTGACCTCATCGCCCTCCAGCTCCGCATCAGTCAGGATAAAGGCAAAGCGCTGGCGGGTGCCGTATTGAGGGGTAAGGATAAACCCACCCAACCCCACCTCACCTAAGCCCGATGCCATCACGGCAATGCGCGGATCAATAATCACATTTGGTGCGGGCTTGCCTGCTGCAACCGGCAGACCTTTAGGCATGCCAGCTGTGTTATATGCAAAGAGCGGTACAGCCTCAAAGCCCTGCTCTTCAACCCACAAAGAGAGATCGTACGATGTCTGCGAAAGAAAATTATCTTCAACCCACGTATACCCAAAACACTGGTAGGTGCTGGCAAAATTGGTTCCCTCCTCAACACCTCGCAAAGAACCGCGACATATACGGCGAGCCAGTACAATCACGGATTTACACTCAGGAAAAATCGCAGCCGGACTCTGCTCTAGCGGCAGATGACTAAATCTCGCCACAGGTGCAATGCCCACTAGATCAGCTCCGCATGCGCGGGCTTTAACTTTCAACTGTTCTGTATCCATATCTTTTCCTCTTTGGTTCCTTTAAAACATTAGTCGCTTATTGCAGACGGAAAAACGGCATGGGTTATTGTGGGTTTTCAGCACTTGATGAAACGTTTTCATTCAATGCATATTCCGCTAGCTTTATCCGTGCACTGCTGGCTTGCGCATGATTGCCGATCCGATTCGTCAAAACAATCACATATCTCTGCGATATCTCTGCTCTTATCCATCCATCCCCATGCCTGCATAAACAAAACGGTATCCTGCGTTCCAATCATCACAACCGCCCCGGTCCAAAGTTCATTGGATATGCTGGACGCATTAAACTCTTCGGCGCTCAAAGGTGCGGCCAAGACTGCCGCTGGAAAATACATCCAAGACATACATACTAAAATTAACATGATGCTGTTTCGTTTCATTTTAGCCTTTATTTTTTAATGCTGAACAAATGCGATGTTCCGTTACCTACTGTTGCCGATGGTCAATGCAGCAATGCATTCTCAGGCGGCACCTGCCACTGCGCTACGCCTGTATCACGGTAGTGTTTAATAGGCATCTCCCAGCCAATCTGACGCAGGTGCATATTGAAAGCGGATCTAGGATTCCAGCCAGTTCCTCCATAGCCCCAGGTCGCATGGGCACCATAGCAAAACATGCGATACATATCATTACCATGCATATAATTCCAGGTTGTACACAACATACCTGTCATACCTTTTTCAAGAACAAGTTTGGACTGACTTTGGGTGCCCTTGGAATCTTTCCATGGACACGCCAGCACAGAGAATCCTTTCTCATGAAAATACTGCATGGTCGGCCACTGTGTCGCCTCTTTCTCCGGCGCGGCACGATATTGCCAATCACAGATAACAATATCACGCGGCAGCGCATCCAGCAAAGCTTCAGTTCCGATCTTCTCTGAACCTATCGCCGTATAACCCTTCCAGCGAGGATCTCCTTTTACAACCAACATATCGTGCCACATCATAATCTTAGCACCACGCTCGCCAAACAACTTGTGAAAATGCAGCAAATGATCTTTAAGCAATGCCGCATAGTCGGCATTGCGACAAGTCAGGCAGGTACTCATTGAATAGGCCTCATCACAGCCAATATGAAAATAGGGTGGCGATTCAAACGCTTCGTACAGCTCCATTGTCATCTCTGTCAGATAACGGCGGGTTGCAGGGTTGCTCAAACACCATGTCCAGCCATCCGGCTCAAACAGCGGTTGCATCTCAGGATGGAAATCCAGCACCGGGTGCTTGCCGGAGACGTGCCGTGATGCGGGCGCATGACCAAAGAGGTTGAGTTGCGGAATAAGCGTCAGCCCCTGACTGCGGGCCAGACGAACCAAGCGGTGAATGGTTTTTGTCTTTATCTTTTTCTCAGCCCAGGAAAACTCAGGGTGCGATTTATAATCAAAGATTGCCCAGAGTTCCAGCACAACATAATTGAACTTGTAATAAGCTGCCATCCGGATGCACTTCTCCATGAAAACTTCGTCATTCTCAGGGAACCAGCAGATATGCATGCCCCTGAAGCCCATTGCTGGTGCACCTTCAACCG
>JBAYXX010000103.1:0-14033 GCA_041673345.1 Kiritimatiellia bacterium | reverse complement strand
GTCATGGACCTGAGCATGGAATCCCAGAAGGACTCCCAATAATCTCCCAGGCTCGCCATGTCGCCCTTGACGGCATCAAACAGCACATCACCGACTACGTCCCCAGATTCCTGGGCGAAATCTCGCGCTATATCATATCCTGTCTGGCCCCAGGTCCTGGCGTATTCCAGGTTGTCGGCATATCCAGCCTGCAGCCCGGCAAAAAAATCATCTCCGGCAATGGCATTCTTGCGGAACAGGTCGGCGGCGTCCTCTTCCTCTTCATTATTTATCCTCTCAATCTCGCCCTCGGCCCATTCGGCAACATCTACCTTGTCGGCCCCGGCGTCTTCGTACATCTTTGCTTTTTTGAGGATAGCCTTGCGCTCAAACTCATACTGGTCGCCAGTCATCTCCTCAAATTCGTCAACCAGATCATCCTGGAGGTCGAGCTGGTCCTGCTCCCAGTCGGTGAGGAGTTCGCCCCGGCGTTGCAGGCCTTTTTTGTAGATAGAGTGGGAATCCGAGATGTAAGAAGAATCGGTTTTGGTCAGTGTTTTTGCGGTATCCGTTGCGGTGGATGTAACGGATTTTGCTGTACTCGTTGCCACGCCAGAAACCGTCTTGGCAGTTGCAGCGGCCTCTGATCCAATAGATTTGATGGACTTGGAACCGGATTCGCCAGCCTTATCAATCATGCCCCTCAGGCTGTCGAACTTGCCATGCAGTCCCTCGATGGTCTCGGACGTCTCAATAATGTCCGCAGTCGCTTCTTCTTTGGTCTGGTGGATGGTCTGGCGCAATGCGTCAATTGTTACGCTGGACATCTCCATGCTTTCCGGGAGCATCCAGGTAGGCACCGAGGTGTACATATCCAGCAGAAACTCTTCGGCCTCTGCTACGCCCAGCTTCAAGGCATCAAATGCGCCGCCCAGTCCGTTGACGGCAAAAGCCAGGGGCTCCACCGCCCAGGTCGCCACCTCCATGGCATTAACAATGGCGTGGCCCGTATCCTCGGCCCATTGATCCATGGTCATCTGGCCTTCGACCGTGCTCAGGTAGCCCACAAACTCGGACAAGGTGGATTTCATGACAACAAACGGTCCGGAATCCATCACCTTTTTCTGAAATAGCGTAGTGGTGTCCTCAAGGTTGGACATCATCCCGCTCCACGTCTGCGACTGCTCTTCCATCCCTCCTTTGAAATGGGCAAACACCCCGTCCAGCGCGGTGGTGATGCCGGTCTGGGTCTTCTCGGCTGTGGTCTCCATCTGCTGTCCGTTCTCCATCCATTTGAACGTGACGTTATCGCCCTCAACAGATGCCCGGACTCCAAATTCTTTCAGGCGCTCAAATTCACCCTGGGCGGCGTCGGCAAACATTTCGACGGCACCGTCAAGGCTTTTGCCCATGGCGGATGCGGTATCTCCCAAGGTGCCTAGATATTTCGTCGCATCCAGCCCGTAGGCAGTCAGCTTGCGAAAACCATCTGCAACACTGTCAAGCTGATAAGGTGTTTTGGCCGTAAATTCAGTGATCCACGACAACGCTTTGTCGGCAGCGGCGCTAGACCCGGTCACAGTTTTTAGGCTGACACCCAGGGTCTCGAATGACGACGCAACGCCGATGGCATCGCTCCCGAGATTAGCCAACGCTTTGACGGAGAAGTAGGCCATAGCCCCCTTCATTGCCGTGCCCAGCAATCCGGCACCCTTGGTCATCTGCCCTAAAGACTTATTCGCATTACCACTGGCAGTCGTAAACTTCCCAAGCTCGGTCCCGCCTTTTGTTGTCTGGGTATTCATCCCCTCAAGAGACTTGCCCGCTGCCTTGCCTTTGGTTCCCATCTGATCAAGAGCATCACCGGCCCCCTTGATTTTGACGGTTCCCTTATCGTCTACCTGCAGCGTTATTTTTACGGTGTTCGAGTTCATACCTGATCCGCCCTAAGTCCTGCCATTCTTCCAGTGTGAGATCGTCTTTATCCAGTGGATATCCGCCATCCTGCAGCGCTTTGAGCCTGAGTAATTTATGGGTGTATGGATGGAGATCTTCGGCCCGTTTGCTGGGGCATGTTTTGCAAACCCCGTCCAGCCAGTTGCCGTTTGCTTTGCGGCATTGCTCTTGTTTTGCCGGAGTACACAGCCCCGCCCGGATGGCCGTCAGATCTTCCGTTAGTTTTTTTCAGCGTCCTCGCCCTGGTCGGGAGATACGCGGGCCGAGACATCAAAGACGTGGGCGGCCAGGAGTTCGATCAGGTCGGAAGCCTGGTTTAAAACAACATCCTTCCAGTCTGGATCATACCCAGCATACCCGGCATCGGTAATCAGCGGGACCCATTCGTCTCCGTCTGGCACCTCCAGATCTCCGGCCTTGATCCCCGTCAGGATTTCCAGGCCGTATTTCTGCCGGGCCTCTGCTGTTTTGTTGATGATCCGGTTGCCTTTGCGTTCAACGCTTGCGCCCTGATAGGCCAAGCGCTGTTTATTGGTGGGCAATGCGTAAAACATGGTGACCGTGGTACCGGAGATATTGTCTTCAACCTTGAGGCTATTCTTGCCGCCGAGACGTCGTGCCATTGTGTTATTCCTCCAGGGAGACAAGGTGTGCCTTGTCTCTACGCGTGTGTTTTTAGGGGTTGATTCGGTGTATAGGGCGACCTGCTGGCCGCCCAGATATTGTTTAGGCAAAGGTCATAACAAATTCTTCAGCCCCGGCATTATCCCGAGCCACAAAGGACAGATCGTAGGTTCTAATCCCGTCCCGGTCGCCGTAGCTTGGGGCTTTGTACTGAATTTTAGGAAGGGACAGAGAGATGATATTCCCGGCAGTGCTCCCGATGGTTGCAGACACTGCAGCTGTGGTCCCTGCCTTCCAGTCAGCCCAGGGGTTGAAATTCTCCAGGGTATCCGCTTCGGGATCAATAGAGCCGGTCACCTCGCGGCCTCCGATAAGGAATCCGGCAATGCCGTTTTCGTTGTTGATGTCCTGGCGCTTGATGATGCTGTTGCCCAGGGCCAACGAGAGAGATGTCACAACCGGGGTAAACGATCCGATGACGGCACTGATTCCGGCTACAACGGGAGGGGTAACGTCCGGCAGTATAGCAGCTGGCATGGGTGTGTCCGTAGGCGCAACATACATTCCTGTCACAGAAAAGGTCAGCTTGCCGATTCCCGAGGGGGCGGACAGATTCATGTCTGCAACACAGCCGACCATCTTGTGAATCACGCCGTCTTCATACCAGTAGACCGTGCACGTTTTTTGTTCTGTCGGGCTCTGGGTTGCCGTGGCATAGGCCACCGACGTATCCGCTGAGATCGTTTCGGACAGGGCACATGCTTTGAGCAGGGGAGCAAATGCGGGTGCAGTGCCCACCGAGCCCGACCCGGCAATTTCAACTTCAATGTCGATGGTATTATATACGCCGTGGACCACATGCCCCTGGCTTGACCAGATAGGCCGCACCGTATCTCTTGTGATTTCCTCGCCGGTCGGTTTCATGACCGCAGCTGTATTGCAGTTGATGGCGTCGGTATCCGCCGACGGAATCGCATCCGTACCCCGGACCGATTCTTCTTTGACCAGGATCACCCGCTTTCGTGTTAGTCTCATGATGTTCTCCTTAGATATGTTTCCAGGCTGAATACAGCCTCGTAGCCGACAATCCCGCACCCTTCGGGCAGACCCAATATCGTGTCCTTAGACTTTGTCAGCTTGCCAGCGTCGGTCTCTTCACCGGCCAGGATATCGATTACAGATTGCAGCAATTCCAGGGCTGCATCCCCGGCCGCCTGTGCCGATCTGTATTTTTTGGCCAACACCAGGGTTGACCAGTTCCAGGTCTCCGGTTGCACCAGTGCGCCGGCGGCCTGATTTGGTTTTGATGTACTCCCGGCATAGACCACCCACACGGCAGCGGACCGCACATCCAGCGCCTTGCGGTCTTTCAGGCCCAGGGGCAGGGAATCAATCTGTACAGACGTAGCCAGCTTGGCTTTGAGCAATGCAATAATCTGATCTTCCGTAGCCGGGCGTGTGGTGCTCATAGCAGGTACCTCATCAACGCAGATTCAATTTCTTCCCAGTCAAGTCCTGCTTCGTCCGGTAGGAATGGACGAGCCGGGATCTTTGACCCTGGATGATTAACCGATTTTACCGGGTGACTTGCACCCGGCCAGAACAGCGCCTTGCCGTTTTTTGGCCGGATCACATGCGGCTTCGTCTGGCCTCCAAGTTGATGAATGGCAGCGTAGGCAACGTTTGTTCCCACCTCGACATCATTCTTGGTCGCCTTGTAGTTGATTGAATTCCGCAATCTGGACGTATTGACCAACGTCTGACCACCAGACTCGTTGACTCTGCCAGATTTCTTCCAGGCATGCCCCGGCAACCCGCCATCTTCAAAGGCTTCCGCAGTCTGTGTGACCACGATCTCCCCAATCTCCCGCATGGCCGGAGTCATGTCCCCCATGCGTTTAACAATCGCGTCCAGCATGGCCTGGACGGGGGCGGTATTTACGGTGACAGCTACGCCTGACATCTAAAACCCCTTCCAGGCATTCCCGGTAAATATCCGGTCCGGAGCAGATACCAGCACCTCATCCCCTTCTGGTTCCGATTCTTCCCCGACCTTCGGACCAATCACGATCTTGCCGGAGACAATAGACTCCAGCAGCTTGATGCACCGGGCATACTCACGTTGCCAGCCTTCAGGTTCTTCGATTCCCGGCCGGTGGAGGTAGAGGTGGTGCACGGCCAGCTTGGCGGAGATGTTGGCAATCAGTCCGGGCAGGGGTGCCGCAATGGGCACCACCTGCACCGTACCGACATAGGCGTCGATCTCACGATCAGCTGAATCAATGGCCTCCTGCAGGATTCCCTGCACCGTGGTATCTTCCAGGCTGTCCGCCCCGGCGTCATCGGCCAGATCAAGCAGCTCGGAGTCGGGCAGGAGTTTCTGCATGTCAGCAATAGTGGAATACATAGATTATGCCTCGGATACCGTTGCCGAGCATATGGCGCTGGTATTGACGATGGGGAAGGGCTTGGATTCCGCAACCAGCTTCACCCCGGACGGATCTTTCAGGGTGATGGGCTTGATGAAGAAGGGCATGGCCTGCAGGTTCCCGTCCAGATCATCGATGGCGCAGTAGGGCATTTTATGTCCACCGTCCTTGGCCACCATAACGAACTGATGATCACCGACTTTGGCGGTCATGTTACCAGAGGACGGATTCCGATACCGTTCGGCCATCCGCTTGACCTTATACCCGCCGACATCGATGACGTTTTCCGTGATGGAAACTTTAACCTTGGCAGTGGTTGTTACATTTTCAGCCAATCCGACCAGGTTGGAGAATGCCAGCTTGCCCGCATAGGTCACAAGCTCGCCGCCAAAACCCTGTTCCTCAATGAGTTCGGCCATGCCGGTCAGGATGGCGAATACATCCTTAATTTTGGCGGTGGATGCGCTGATCAGCGTATTGCAGGTGAAGGTCAGGGGAGAACCGAAATTGACATCCCAGGACTCGAAGCTTCCGGACTCCATGGCCACGGGCCACTGGATCCGACCGGACAGGGCCATGGCGCCCATTGCCTCGGCTGTCTTGCGGCATGCCTTGCGCAGGTAGTCGGTTTTCTCCCTGGCCCAGGCCTGCTGACCGCCACGGCCAAGAACCTTGAGATTGTTCAGGTCCGCGCCTGTGACCATTTTATTGGGCCGAATGGGCAGAGGTTCGAAAAAGGAGATGGCCCCGGATTCAGTTGTTGCGGGCACGGACGGAGCACCACGCAGGACCACGGGCAGTTCCCGGACGACTGCGGACACCATGTCCGACCCCACAATCGGCGAACCCAGGTTGGGACGATCGGTGAAGATCTCGTCAATGATCGTGGTATGGACAGGGGGCAGGGATTTCAGATTGCTGATAATCGCATCCCTGGTAAACAGCGCTGACAGATTATACATGATAATACCTCGTATCGGTTTCAGGTTGTGTGTTTGTAGAGAGAAGGCATGCCTTGTCTCTACGCGTGCCAGGTTCCCGGCTCGTTATTCCGCAAAGATCCCCTTATCACGCAATGTATTGACCAGTGCGGTCGACGGGACAGCCTTTGCGGTTGCCCCGACCTTGGCAACGGACAGGAGGAATGAACCATGGGTGATATACAGGGCCGTGTTGCTGGCGTCCGTGTCTACGTCCTGGTCCAGCACGCCAATGGGCTCGCGCTCATAGTCTGAGGTGATCGCCTGTTCATTAGTCACGGCCGCATTGAACGTGACGGACAAGGCACCCGTGCCGTAAGCGATAGTGCCGGACCCGCCTGCATCTCCGGTCAATCTGCCCAGTCCGTCATCGGTAAAGGTCTCGGTGCCGTCGGTGACAGACATGGACCCCGCCAGTACGGGAGCCTTGGCCAGGGTGGCGGCAAAAGTCTTCGTAGACCCATCGCCAGCACCGACTGCCTCGGCAGCTACGGATTCATATTGCACCAGTTTCCCGGCGGTGTTCCTGGCCAACACCAAGCCGACAGGATACTCCCCGTCACTCCCCGCCAGAGCGCCGGACAAGATGACAGGATGATGGGCCGTACCCCTGGCCCGTTCGTCGTCGTAGGACATGGTTGAAATTTTTGCGGTGATAGTCATATATTCCTCCAGTTTTTTCGGTATTAAGTTTCAGGGGTTAGGTTTTAGGCAGTTACTTAAAACGTAACACCTAAAACCTAAAACCGCCTTTCCTACACTCGGTCGCTCAGGTCCACATACCCATCATCGCTGTCACCGGCTGGGGCCTTGAATTCCTTAAACAGCCCATGTTCCTGACGGGATTCCAGGAAGGCCCAGAAATGGTCTTCCAGGGGCTTCTTGCCTTCGGATTCGGAAAAGCTGATCTCTTCAGATTCGGCGCCCAGGTGTTCGGCAAAGGACAGGATCTTTTCCTTTTCGGCAGGGAGAACCTTGGCATCACCGGCCAGCTTTTCAAATTTGGCTTCGCGGGCTTCTTTGGCCTTGGCCTTTTCGGCCTGGGTAAAATCCGCTGCGAGCTTCTCGTTTTTGGTTTTCTCTTCCTTGAACTTGATTTCCACGTCATCGGCCTTGGACTTAAACTCTGCTGCCTTATCCTCGGCAGCCTTGCGGGCGGCCTTTTCCGCATCCAGCTTCCGCTGCATCTCCTCAATATTCACATCTTCCTCCGTAAAGTTATACGTGTGTGACTCTTCCATACCGTTAAACTTGACCTCTCCAAGGCCCTCAATGGCGGGTTGGGCCGCTCCCAACAAGCCAACGTGACGGATGCTCCCGTCCCGATAGAACGATACGGACTTCTGTTTATATCGACCGGCCGCCACTGCCTGACGCAGGGCATCCGGAACCTGCTTGAATGCTGCCTCCAGTACATCGCCGGTACGCCTCAGTTTTTCGACCCACCCAAAGGCCGGGCCGTTGTTCTTGGGGTGACCAAGGACCAACGGGGCTTCGCGCTTCTTTGGGTCGTAGGATTCCACGGCATGATCCAGATCAGCCTTTGTCCAGTTCCGGGACGTTCCGTTTGAATCGGTGTGGGTTCCTGTTCTAAAAATTGCTGTCCATGTCATGGTATGGCTCCTTGATGTTCAAAAAATATCGGGATGTGTTCAAAATTTACCGGGATAACCGTTTTTCCAGGGCCTTCCGGAGATTGTCCGGATACTTCGACAGATCCGGTTCCCATCCTTCCTTCCCGCAATTGGCCTCAAAGCCCTTGTCCGGCATGAGAGGTCTCGCTGGCAGAGGGTCGCCGGTGACGGGATCGATAGGTTCAATGAGATCGCCCAAGCCATTTCCTTCGCCAACTTCCAGCCCACGTTTTTTGACCTGACGTTCCGACAGGGTCTTGACGGAGCACCTGCAGCGGAACCCGTTGGGTGGATAGAAGGTATCCCAAAATTCCGAATCAGCCGGGTAAACCTTGCCGTGCAGTGCCCGGTGGGTCGGCCTGGTCCGGGAATCATTTACCGCTGAATACTGCCAGTATGGCCGAGCGGACTTAACCGCCTGCATCTGCTTATATCTGCCCGTGGCGTAGGCCGTCTGGATGTTCGTCCGAAAGATGTTGTCCACTCGCCAGGCCTTGACCCCGGTCCATTCTTGTCGTTCCCAGAGATCCCCCAGGGACGACTTCCAGGCCTCAAAGCTTGTGCCTTCATCCAGTGCCTTGCCTATGGAGTCGAAAACCATGCTCAGCACGTCGGCCTCGGCAATGCCGGACACAGTGAAGGCCCTGGCCTTGTAGGCATCGGCGATGGCGTAGAATTCCTTGGCGGGCATCTGTATCTTTGTCCCCCAATATTCCTGCGCCTCTTCCATGGGTAACGGCTTTAATTCGACTGGCATGGGTCTGACGGCTCCATAATACTAGTATGATACTAGTCTGATTTTATTTTCCCTCTACTAGGTCGGGTTTACTGATTGCGGCGCTTAGAATCGATTCTAGGGCGTTTTACCCGTCATCGTGCTCTTGCTGACACTGTACACACCGAACACATCCTGGAACGGCCTGCTTTCTGGCTGGTGGAATCAGGCAATCACAATCAATGCATCTGTCCGGACCGTCTTCTGGCTGCACAGACAATGCATTCCTTGTCTCTACTTCCCATGCTCGATATCTCCGGGCCAGATACTCATTGGCAATATCCACCTCATCCATCGTTCTTAACCTCTTCACCCACCTGGAACCGACCCCAGAGGTCGGCAGCAACAAGGGCCTGCTGGACGAGGGACTCCAGGTCATTTTCTGAAGGAGACAAGGCATGCCCTGTCTCTACGAGCCCGCCGTCTGCCAGGGCGGCAGCAAGACGGGACTGCACATCTTCAAAGGAGTCCGACTCCTGGACGATGGCCCGGATACGCTCCGCCATCTGGGTTCCAAATATTTTTGCGGCCTTATCTCGTCCGGTGTCTGCCAGATCCTCCAGGGCCTGCTGGTCGGGCGTGTACCCGCCTTCACCCTGGGCATGATCAAGCCCATCTCCGGCCTCCGGTCTCCCGTCTCCCGTCTGCGGGTTCCCGTCTCCCGTCTCCCCGATTTCAAACTCATCCTCGGCCAGGTTGTACCTGCGCGTATAATGCGTCTTGGTAAATCTAACCCCGGTGTCTGCCAGCTTCTTATCCAGGTCGGCCTGGGCGTCGTAATCTTCAGGCTCACGGTACCGAAAGGTCGGCGACATGGTGCCGGGAGCATTGACCTGTCCGTAGGTCCACCCCAGGTTCTCCATAAAATTGCAGATCAGAGTTTCATCCGCCGCCGCATAGTCTGTCAGCAGATCCTTGTGGGTCTCTGCCGCTGCCTTAGAACCGCTGGAGCCGATGTCTGCCGTCAGTGTCTGGCCCATAAGGACCATGGCAATGGCGCTGTCCATGTAGCTGACAAGATCCTGATGGATAGACCCTGTGGTCCCGGCCATGGTTTCCACCTGCACATCCGTACCGGAGGTGATAACGGCCACGGCGTCCTGCACCATAGAGGAAAGCTGAGACAGGATTTCCTGACGCTCCGGCCTTTTGGCACCTGATCTGGCTTTGCCTATTACCCAGGGCATGCCGAACTTTTCGCACAGGGTTGTCCAGAAACGGATGCCGCCTTTTTTGATGGCTACAGGCCACAGGCAGCGGGACAAAAGGCGTAGACCATACTGGTTCCAGGATGACGGGAAATGCCGCACGGCAATGGCCTTAAGCGGGTCCACTTCTTCGCCGACACATGCGGCAGTGATAAATTTGAGTTTGCGGTCGGAGTCCCAGCCAAACCACTCGGGTGGCCGGGGGATCAGGTCAGCAACGGACAGGGAGGAATCCCGGCGGGACCATATCAGCTCCACGACGGAATACCCGAACAGCGGAGCATCCAGGATCTCGGAAAACAGGTTGTACATATCGACCCGCTCAAGATCCTTGGCCAGTCCGTCACGCAGGCGGACAGCATCCTCGATTGGCTCTTCGCCTTCTGCGTGGCCTGGCTCCAGCACCCAATCCTGCTTTTTCAGGGTGATCAGCTTCCTGGACTGTACGGACGCAGTAACCTTGGGATCAGCCAACACGGCGCGCAATGCCTCCATGCCAACCCCCGGCATCTTTTCCAGCACCGGGTCAGGATCGGGAAGCGTCCCCAGCCAGGAGGCAGGGTCAAACCCTGTGGCCGCCAACGCCGTAAACGTCTCGCGCCCCAGCTCTTCCTTTCGCAGCTCATCGGCTGCCCTGAATTCTGTGGGGGATACCCAAAGTCCGCTCATCAATAGCCTCGGAATAGTTTTTTGCTCTGGTTGATGCCTGCCGTCATGGCCTCAAACGGTCCCGAATACTCAAAATGTCTGCTCGCATACACGGCCAGCACATAGGCAATGGCCGAATCACCATGGCGCTTGCCGCCGTCTCCTGCCTTGGTTCTCGTGTCTGGCACCTTGGGCACGCCTTTCACCTTCTGCACAGCACGGAGGTCGTCCATCACATCATCGTCCTTGGGGATGGATGCGGTTCGGTCTTCCAGGTGAGCCTTGGCTGGGGCCCAGTTTTCCAGATACCAGGAGTCATGAAAGCTGACCTGTTCGATGCGGTCTTCTCCGAACTCCTGCCGGGCACGTTCTGCCAGGAAGGCTCCGTTGCCGCCTTTGTCCAGCGCACCGCCCGACAACATAGGCAGGCGTGCACAGGTATAAAAAAGGATCTGCTCCTGCTGGGCAAAGGGGCAATCACGGAGCTCAAGGAGGAAGGGCGTAAACAGGGTGGCCCCCGGCATGGACTGCAAGGGCCAGATAACGGTTAAATCGCAATCTCTTCCAAAATCTTCACCGAAAAATGAGGGTCTCTGCGGAAGGCCAGCAAGCAGCGGGTCCAGCGTCGCCAGGCACCAATCACGGACCTCCCGAAATCTTTGATCATCGCGCCAGTCCACAAAGTCCTTTGATGGCGGTGCCCATCGAATGACTGGTATTTCTGGTTTCCAACAGGCTTCAATAACAGATCGCAGAAGGTAGGCACCACCCCCCTGAGAGGGGATGCAGAAGAGTTCTTCGTCAGAATCACTTCCATAAGATGCAATGATTTTATCGCGCCAAACAGCCTCTCTATCAGGAGTCCAGTCCTCCCCTCTGACAAGACAAATACGAGCATACAAACCATCCTTTAAGGCTTCATCGAAATCATACCGGTGCACGGAATAGGGCAGCCGGCCTGCCCGGCAATCATCGATCAGCTGGTTGAAATAGTTGGTGTCACCAAAATGGGTGGAGATAACTATAACCTGACCGCCCCACATGAGCAGGGCCAGGGCCGCTTTCATGAGCCCCTTGAGGTCGTCGTGGAACGCGGCCTCGTCGATGACCACCCGGCCTTGTCGGCCACGTAAATTTGTAGGTCTGGAACTCAGGGCCACGATCTGGTGACCGGATGCAAAGGAGATCCGGAAGGCTGCAATGTCTTTGTCGCCTTCCTCGTCCCGAAAAATAAACTCATCTGTCTCGGAGCACACGCGGGAGAACTGCTTGGCCCACCAGGCACAGGTCTGGATATACTCCCTGGTCATCTCCTGATTATAGCCGATGTACAGGACATCCATCCCGTCACGCCCCTCGGTGGCAGCGGTGAGCACATCGTCGGACCCTTCCGCCCAGGTGATACCGATCCGCCGGGATTTCTCGACGATCTTAACCTCGGACCGGTCCGCAACCCATGTCTGCTGGTAGGGCAGGAGAACAGCCGGGGTTTCGTTCAGGTCGTTGATATCCGGTAAAGACAAGGCATGCCTTGTCTCTACGGTGCTGGGGATTGGCTGGGGAGTCGTTGTCATTATTGGATTCCCAAAATTTTCTTACGGAATTCATCCGCGCTGGCCAGGCTGACACCCTTGGCCTTGGGTGCATCTTCCTTGTTCGTCTGGGCTCTCATCTGCGTGATCATGTCCATGGCCTGCCTCAAGTCCTTGATGGCCTTGAAATCAACAGTGCCAGGATCAACCAACATCATGTTCAACTTAGTGCTGACGGCCTCGCTCAGAGCATCCACCGCGTCTTCGGCTGTCTTGATTTCCCTGGTGGGAGCCTTGGCAGCCTGCGCCATCTGTCCTTCTCTGGCCGCTTTTTCTTTGGCCAGGGCAAGGTTCTCCAGAGCGGATACGGCAAAGGCATCCTGCGCGCCCTTGTCGGTAATCAGCTTTTTGAGCATCCCGGATCTGGCCTTGACGAAATCCGCGCGGATGTCCGACTCGGCCAGGGCAATCTCGTCCCGCTTCTCACGCCATCCGTACTTCTCGGACCAGCGCTTGAGCGTAGACGCAGCAACCCCCATCTTCTCTGCCACGGCATCAAAGCTGAGACGGTCAACGCAGTACATTTCCTGCGCCTGCCATACGGTTTCCGGTTCATGCTCGAATCCCATCTTATTCTCCCAGGATATCCTTGACCGCGCGTAGACGCTTGAGGTCCGCCAGATACTTAATATGCAGGTCGGCCAGCTCCACCGCAGTCATGGCCACAGCCTCGATGTGCAGATTTTCCAGGTCTTCGGTGGGGTCCAAATGGGACCGGATCAGCTCAATCATTCCGGCAGCCCTGACCTCATCACGCTTGACGTCCTGCTCCAGTTCGGCCTTGCGGCCTAAATATTTTGCCCGTTCGTTGTTCATGCTGCACTCCTCTGGCTTTGCTGACCGTCGATTTTATCGCACAGCCGCTGCATGGTCTGGGTGTTCAGGACCACTACGGAGTGGAGATCCCTGCACACCCGCTCGTATCCCTCAACCAGCAACACGTTGTTCTTGTAATAGCTTGACACGGCATCGACGCTCTTCCCGTACTCATCCAGGATGCGGCATGTGTCTGCCCTGTAGGTTTCCAGCAGATCAGCCTGCCGTCTGGCCGTGGTGCATGACAAAAATATCACTACAAAGGGCATAATCAGCGGGAGACCAAACACCAAAACCCCCATTCCCCATGGCCCGAGTGCAGATATAATCTGGGCAAGTGCGCCCATGGCTGCTGCCGTTGATGCGTCCATCTATTTCTCCGTAGGTGTCAGGTCCGGGAGCTGACGCAACGCCTCGTTGGTGGCCCGGAGCTGTTCAATCCCCGGAACCTCATAGCCTTCATCAGCCAGCTTGTTTGCTGCATCCAAAACCCCTCCGGCCAGTTTGGTGGCCGTGGGAATCAACGCAATGATCAGTTCGACTGTTGCCGGTGTAAGCATCTATTTATCCTCCAACGACATCAGCGATGCGCTGACATCAGCTATAAGCCCAGCAATATCCGCCCCCAGAGTGCTAAGCCCTGCAGGGGTATCCGTGGCATTGGTATCCACCCAGATAATGACCAGATCGTTGTATGCGATGATGGATTTCTTCAGGGCGTCCATAGACTTGGCCAGCTCCACAGGCATGGTCTGCCCGGCCTCGGTCAAACGCTCGTTGGTAGAAACATAATTTTGATAAAGATCCTGGTACGCCTCGGCCACTTCATAGCCCGTGGACTGGGCCCGTTCCCTTGGAGAAAGGTTGGCAGCACAGCTTACGGTCAAAATAAGAAGCAGTAGGGGGAGAAACAGGACAGAGGTTTTGGATTTTGTCGATGCAGGGACTCCAGGCACTTTCTCACCTGGCAAACACTTGGCCTTTCCCGTGACCATAGCCAGGGTCTCGATGACCTTGTAAACCCTAGCCACCCACGCATCATCTTCCGGGGTGTCCGTGAGTTTTGTAATGGCAGACGCAGCCAGGCACACAGACCCGGCAGCTGCAAGGATGGCCACCCAGTTGGCGATGATCCAATTAATGATATCCATAATTCCCCCTATGCCTTGAATAATTTAAGCCCGTACCGGTCCACGTCGTGGTTCCGGCAGTCGATATGCAACCAGGAAACACCCGTTTCCATGGCGGTAATCAGCAAGTCACCCCTCCAGTCCGTCACGATCTCTGGGTCGGCGATGATGTCACCACGGATCTTTTCAGCCGTGGTTTCCTGGGGAATAAGATCCAGCGCACGACCGTAGCGGTGCTGGGAAAACGTAGCCCCCACAGTGC
>JBAYXX010000102.1:0-14232 GCA_041673345.1 Kiritimatiellia bacterium | reverse complement strand
TGGACGAAACCAACACGTCTCTGGACGCGTCATCCACCGCGTAGCGGAGGATATACTTGTGCTACGCATCTAACGCAACGCTCCCGATTAAGAGAGGAAGTAGCGCTATCATGCCTTTATTCCCCCCCCCTCCCCTTGGGAGAGGGTCGGGGTGAGGGTAGCGCTACCGCGCTATAGTCCTCACAAGGCGGAAGCCAAGGTTATTGCGACGGGTCAACGGCGAGTAACTGCTACGAGACGCCGAATGACAGTTCGACGCGGCGTCGCTCCACCTTCCACCCCGTACCACACGGTCCGAATCCGACTCCGCCCCTTTGGGGTCTGTATCTGCAACTAACGTCCCTTTCCAGTCCAGACACCATTCGTACACGTTGCCGTGCATATCATACAGGCCCCAATCGTTCGGCGCATACGAGCCGACAATAGCCGTGCCTTTTGATGCGTCACAATCCACAGCGGGATTAACCCACTCTGTGCCGCTCCACTCCCTTCCGCCGTTTCGCTCGTACCGCCCAAGCACGTCCATCTGTGCGTTGGAGGTAGTGTTTGCAGGTGTCCCAAGTTTGTCGTTGTAATAAGTTGTCGTTCCCGCACGGCAAGCATATTCCCACTGCGCATCAGTTGGCAGGTCAAAGCCCGAAAGCCCCGACTTTGTCCGCAATTTCCCCATGAAAGAATCTGGTCCAGCTTCGTTGGACTGCGGCCAGTTCGGATCAATCGGTTTATTAGTAGCGGGATTTTCGCGGATATCATGGTAGGACACCATCTCCATCGGACGGAACGGCTTGCTCGATACGTCAGTGAAACTAGCAACTCGGGTGCCACCCATCACATTGGCCCACTGCCCCTGTGTCACCTGAAACACACCTGCGTAAAAATCTTGCGTCAACTTGACAGTAACAGGCGTGCCCTCCCCCATGGAAAACGTTCCAGCTGCGACCTTGTTCATCACCAAATGCGAATTCTTGTAGATCGAGTTCGACACCCCGCCATCCGGCAGCGCCGCAGTACTGACGTAGTAGTAGACCGGGTAGTTGTCGGCAGAGGCCCCGCCAGTCAGGTCGATCACCATGACCTGCGGCGGCGCATCCACAGACCACGCCGTCACTTTCGCCTTAGCAACAACCGTCAGATTTTCGGGCCAGTCCACGCCTGCATTCCAAGTGATTGAACGACTTCCCATCTCAACCTTCTTACACACGTCGCCAGTCAAGCGCGTCACTGCGCTGTCCGGGATCGCGACCCCGTTGGTCTCGATACCCAGCGTTACTATAGCTGCCTCGTCAGCCAGATTATACGTGATATCCACAATACGCGTACCCAGACGTTGCGTCATCACCACATTGCTCACCACCGGCACGGCATACGCCGCGCCCACGATCATAGAGACCGCCACAGCCGCAAGGACTGCTCTATTTATCATACGCTTCATTGCGTTTCCTTTCTTTTAAGCATGATGTCTCATGCCGAGGTTAATACAATACCTATTTCAAAAATAGCGTATGGTACGCAGGAAGGGGGTAAGAAGCAAGCTCTTTTTTGAATTATTTCATTTTATCCAGAATAGAGCAAAAAAAAATGGCGTAGTGTCATGTGTGGAAAGTAGCACAGGCGTCCCGCCTTGCCTGTAACTTGATCACTTGGTCGTAGTTTTGTGTCTCTAACTCGGGGTCGGGGTCGCTATCGGAATCGGTATCGAAAAGCGTACGAGGTCGACCCCGATTCCGATGCCGACCCCGACTCCGATGCGTTTGACCGTCGAGTTACCCCATCGTTTTTTCGCAGCGCAGCTAAATTCTGACTCCTGACTCCTTAATTCTGACTCCTGAATTCTGACTCTTGAATTCTTCCCTCTCACTCTTGCGGGGTGCCAAAAACCGTTCGCTTCATAATCTCTTTTTCATACTTTTCAATGGCCGCATCTGTTTCTTTCATTTCTATCATACAGCTTCTGATCATCGACATCGCCTCTGGCAAAAAGTTCGAAATATCCACCTGCTCACAGTAGGCGCTGAGAATTTTACGCGCTCGCTGGTAATCCTGCAACTCCATATAGAATTTGGCCTCGCGAAGGAGAAAGTCACCGGAGATTTTCGACATGGGCAGGGCGCGCTCCCACATCCGCAGATCACGGAACGCCTCCAGGAGAAAACCTTGGCTAATCAGCATCGAAATATTCTCTGAGGCAGCCACATCGCGGATGGCGGCCAGTTTCCAAGCAGGCACTGAGGAAGGCGCCTTCATCGGAATAAATTTGCTTAGCTCCTCCAACTCCTTCTCCTCCCTGCGCTCCTTCTTGCCAACCACAGCCACCTCTTCGGTTTTTCGTGACTTCTCAGCTTTCCTGGTTGCACCTCCTGAAGACAGGGGTGTCAGACGCGTGGAAAAACTCTCCTCACCCAGTGCCTTGGAGCGGCTCTGCACATCCCCGTAACGCTGGGTGGCCTGATTCAGGTTATGAGCGAGAAACTCAAGATCTCCCATCCTAATTTTAGCCCATTCGCCTCCCTCGCCCGCATCTCTCAAAAGTGGCGTGATAACTTTTCTCGCACCCTCGGGGTCATTGAGATAATACAGCATAATTTCCGCTTTGGTCAGCTTCAAGACCGCGGTCCGGGCAGAGGAAAACTCATCCGCGCTGAACTTGTCCGCCCATTTAATCGCAGCCTGAGGATCACGCAGTGACAAGGCAAGAAGAAACAGATCCTGCATCAGCGCTTTTTGCTCTGGGTCAACCTTTTTCTTGAAATAATCCCAGCGTTCTGTCATCACATATTCCAGCAGCGCGTTGCCTCTTTTAAGCTCCAGCACCCGAAAAAAATTATTCCACATGCCTGCATGCCAACCAGCGACAGGATCAACAGCTGCCGGATATGCCCGCAGCATGTTGTAACAGGCTAGCTTGAAGTCTTGCCGTGTATCAGCATCATCCAGCGAGCTCTCATTATCTGTATAGGGATAGATCACATAACTGGCAACCGAACTTTTGCCATCCGCCTCAGCTGTGAGCGAGACCTTGGTGAAGCTGCGATCGTTCAGCAGCCAACTGATTTCAGCCCCATCAGCCACCGCCCCTGAAGCTTTCTCAAAGCGCCAACTATAACGAGTTGCAGCAGGGTTGCTCTGGGACAGAGATTTAAAGAAACAGGAGATCAATGACGGCTCATCATTTAGCCAGAATATGCTGTTAGGGGCAAAACTGAAAGCCGCGATCGGGCCAGCCTGCGCACTGGCATCGATAATAACACACTCGCCGGACTTAACAACATCCTCATAGCCAATCACGCAACTCTCGCACATGGGAGTTCCGGGATAGGGCAGCTCCTTATCACGTGGTCCGCCCAGCTCTTCAACTGTGGTTTTGGGTGTGCGCCAGGTGAACATCATCGGCCCCGTGGCACTCCCCTTCGGATTGTAAAAATAAAGCTCCACTCTGTGTAATCCTTTAGCAAGATCAACCGTGTCGCCAACACCGCCCAGCTTATTGTTTTTCTTCCTCTGCTTGAGCGTTTTTCCGTCAACCACAATCTCCATCTCCCCTGACCGGCTATACGGCGCAATCCAGGTGGCACCAGGAGCCTTGACATCAATATGAGCGAGCATATAAAAAGCACTGCCGCCCATCCGCCACTCCCATACAGCCAAGGGAATGCGCTGGCCTTTCCAGTGTCCAGCGCTCCAGGCCTTATTCACAAAGCGGGTACTCGAATCAACCGCGCCAAGTTTTCCCAGCTTAGTCGCATCCGTCTTAGCTCGTGTACCATGGGCTTCGCAGAGGATCGCGCTGGGTTTGATACCGCTCTCCGGGTTCCATAGATTCATGTTGCGTGTTCCCTTGAAATAGATCGTAGCACTGCCGCCTGATTCCGGCGCTTGAAAAACAAGCCCGCACTCTGTCTCTTTAGAGTGCCAAAGAATCCCGCTTTGAAGCGGTTTGCCACCCTCATCCAACACAATGCACTCAGGACGAGGCCCAGGCAACGCGCCGCCATCGGGGATTTTCACAAAATAACCGGCTTCAGGGTGACTCGGCGCGCGTGACAGCCTTACTACATAGCGCACAGGCGCGTCTTTCACAGCCCAAGCGGCCCGCTCCTGCGCAGTAGCAACCACCTGCGTTAAGATTAACACGACTATCAACCATCCAGCTATCTGTAAAGATTTAATCATAATATCGTTTCGCTCAATTTTTTGTAGTAGTCGGCATTCAACTCGCGGTATTTCTCCGGCGACTGCTCCTGCCCTGCTTCAACCACGTCGGTCAGGGCTGAGGTAAGGATGTCGCCATCCAGATTGGTAATGGCGCTCTCGCCAAGCTCGGTCTTGGCTTTTTTCAGCGATCCGATCGCCTTCAACCGCAGCTCTGTCACCTGTGCGATGGGCGCTCCCTTTGAAACCGCGTCCGCAGCCTGGCGAATATGATGGGCAGCGGTTTCAAGCGCGTCAGTACGCAGCCCTTTGAGTGATGCCTGAGCATAGGCCTCATCCGCCTTCTTCGCCATTCCGTCCAGACTCTGGGCCCAGGAGCCAGCCTCAGTGGCATCCATGCGGTCGGTGCCACCGCTATCGCCCCAGTCATCCCCTTTACCAGAGCCCATTTTTCCACCGCCCGAGGCCTTGGTCTGTGCCTCTCCATCAGCAATCACCTGCCCAGACTGCGTGGGGTCCTGAGTGCGGCGCGCCTCAATATTATCGTCGCCCTCACCGATCGTCCCTGAACTGGCGGCACTTTCGCCACTTGCCATGCCCTGGCGCCCGACATTGGAGCGTCCATCCTGCTCCTTGTGATCCGGGGTCGAATTGCCGGACTTACCTTTGGCGGAAAAGGTGGTTGTGTCACCCTCCATGATATCAGCACCCATTGCCAGATCAGGCAACGCCTGGTTAATCGCGCCGTCGTCAGCCTCGTCATCAAGTTTTTTATCAATCTCCAGCAACTCGCCGATAATATCTTCCATCTTTGTTTGCAGCGGTGTCAGCGCAACCCCATCGGGCATCTCCTCCTTGTCAAAGGCTTCATCCGTGACCTTGGTTTTATCAGCTGTTTTGCGCAGCCACATCTCAAAATCTTCAAGTAACTCTTCGGCTTTCTCCATCTCCTCAAGATACCATTCGCGCTTAGCCACCGCCTTTTCTTTGACAGCGCCACCTTCCGGATCATCTGTTTTCGGCTCCTCTTTCTGCTCCATTTCTTCGAACACGGAGTAGACATCCTCCACCAGATCATTGCCGACATTCAAGTGGGTGAAAATATCCAGATCCCTGGGAATCTCCAGCAGAGCCTCCTTAATGTTTTCCGCAATCTCAGTGGCCTCTTCTTCCATAACATCGAAATCCTCGGTGTTCTTGCTGGTGTTCTCTACAATCTTATCCATCTCCTCTTTCAGCTTCTTCTCAATCGCCTTCAATTTCTCCAACTTGGCGCCAACCACCTGCAAGGCCTCAATCATCTCCTCGCGCATCTCTTTCTCTCCGCTGGCCTGCACCAGCTCAAACTGCTTGCGAAGTGTCTCCAGTTTTACCAAGGCGTCGCCTTCATGCCGCAGCGCCTTGGTCAACGCGTTCTCCTCCAGCTGCTCGGCAGCCAGCAGCATATCGCCGGAGATCTTCTGCTGCTCACAGGCTGCGGCAACTGACTCCAAAAAGACACCCTGACTCTTATCCTCACCCTCGCCAGCCATGGCCTGGGTGCGGCAGCTCTTTATAAACAACAGGAGTTCAGAGCTGAGCGAATCTTGCTCATCAACCAGCGAGCTTGCCACCTCCACCCCCTGTGTGACGCAATGCGCAGTGGCCTTGATGATTTTACTCTGGCCACTGATCATGCCATCCAGTACGCCGATCAGCGAGCCAGTGTTTTGGCTCTGGCGTGCGAGTTCCGCCGACTTGTCAGCAGCTGTCAACTGACGCAGAATCTTCTCCTGCACAGTGATCGCCGCAGTAACCTGCCGCCCCTTGGCACCCTGATCTCTAACCGAAGACAGACTTCGCAACAGGGAGATTGCCTCATACATCTCGTTGACATAGAGTTTTTTGACGGTTGAAACCAGATTTCCCAGCGTGCGTGCGCCGCCTGTTTCGATCAACACCTTGACAATCTTACGGATCATCTCCTGCTGTGTGGCGGTCTCCTGCCATTGTTCAGCGGTGGTTGCCAGCAACACCCCTTGCAACTGCCGACTGCGGGCGATGTTCTCGCGTTGCAATTCAATTATCTTGGTCAACCCGGCGGCGTTTTTCTGGGCCTGCTCCGCGCGCTTTTTTGTCAGCTCCGAGAGATCATCCATCTCAAAGGTCAGCGAGGGCGAGACCGTCACGTTACCACCTGCGCCGCTGTTGTCCTTTGCGACCATGCGCAACACTAAGGTGCCGGAATCCGAGATCTTGCGGATTTCTCCTTTCCACAGGTCAGTAAACTCTTTGCCTCTGTTTTTGACCCACTTGTAGCTCTTAAGTACCTCGACCGGAGCGGATTTGTCTTCTGTGGCAGCGATCCTCTCAATCGTAATTTCACTCAGACCAAAATCGTCGGAGACCGAGAAATCGATCATTGGTGCTGAGCCGGGCGCGAGCAGCACGGCCTTCTGCGGATATTTGATGGTGATCTCAGGCGGACGATCCCAGAGCAGATTAAATCCAAGTATGGTCTCAGCCTGATCACCATACGCATCAACAGCCGTGAGGGTTAAGGCCGCGCCGTTGGTGACAACCAGATCAAACGCGCCGGTTTTCGAGGTGCCATTCAGCGCGAGCGTCACAGGAGCACCGACACCAGAGAGCGCGAGTGAGCGCAAGCCTGTGTTACACTCAGCTGTCATACTGACCCGCGACCCATATGGAATATCAACCACGGTTGACTGCGCATCATAGCTCTTGGCCGGCAAATTCATATAGGCGGGCGGCAAAACCTTCAGTGCCAACGCGCCAAAAGCCAACGGCGGACGCAGATTGATTTTTTCCCAAGCAGGCACATTAGCATCGCCAGCGCGGAAACGATATTTAGTGATTGTTGTGATTGTTAGTAGAGCATAAGAAAAGCTCTCCTCGCCGCGGCCCTTTAAAGCGCCCAGATTATAAGTCTTCTGTTCACCGTCAGCCGGGCGCAGATCCAGCAGCACCTCATGGCCTGCCCTGCCCTCAACCTTACATGCCAAGGTGAGATCACTGCCCTGCATCACAACTGTGTCACCCGGCGAGACGCTGATAATACGCGTCAGGCTGATTGGCGTCAGATCAGAGAAGGGATTCAACACCCGCACCATTGCGACTGTCCACGCCTGCCCAATAAAAGGCAGCGGCAGCAGCAGTAGCAGGGCGACTGCACCCAGTGCCAACTGCGCTCGGCGCAAGGTGCGTCGATCCTTCATAGTTTTGAAATCCAGCGATCGCCAATGGGGAATCTCCATCCTGACATACGCTGCAACCAAAGAGTCCTTAATCCTGGAGGAGGCGAACAACAGATGGTTGATCAAGTGGTTATCCAACTCAGGAAAGGCCTGCTCCACATTCGCCGCCACCGCCTCGGGCGTATGACTGCGGGAGAGAGTTTTCATGATCACACCAACAAGAAGCGCGGTCAGAGCCACCAGGAACCCCCAGGCGGCAAACCGCCCTACACGACTGTAACGCACCGTAAAATCGACCAGCGCCAAACAGAATAGAAATGTCAAAATCACGGAGAGCCCGACTGTGGCGCGGAACTCCGCACCCCATCGGTTAAGCATCTGCCCGATTCTTTTCAGTTGTCCAATCAATGCTGAGAGCGCCATATGCACCTCCTATTAAAATCAAATAAGTTGCCCGCCGCGCACGAGTACTTTGTTCCTGCGGGGCGCGGTCGAGAGAATCGAGGGAATCGATTCAGTCGAGTCAGTCGAGGGAATCGATATAATCGAGGGAATCGATGTCTTTCATCCTTCAGCCTTCAGCCCTTCTTAACGCTGACCTTGCCCGGCAGCTTGGTTATCCGCATATTGGAGAGATAAAAGTTACCCTCGCTAAAATAGGTACCCCCTGGAACATAGAAAAAAACGGAGATCTGCCGCACCTTTTTCAAATGGGCGTAGGCCGTCGGTGAAATCTGGGAGTTGTTCGGAAAATTCATGGTCATGGTCTGCCACCGAGCCCCTTTGCGCATATCCATCTGCTCGGTTTTATAGATACGGCGCAGATCCTGAAGCTTAGGGTGTTCATAAGGCTTGATCCCAGGCGCAAATTGATAGCCGTTAAAAAGCATCTTCATGTTCACCTCTTCAATATAGATGTCAAAGGTACACTTATAGCGATCACCTATCTCATAGGCGATTAGTTGGCATTCAATCTTGGACTCATAGCCACTGGGAACCTTCATGTGCAACACGTTCTTTTTGCCGCGAAATTCTGGCAGATAACTGGCGTTCAAGTGGTTGCCCCGCTGCAACCCGATGCCTGTCCAGTCATAGTCGAGGTTCCAGCCAGCGAAATTCCCCTTCTCTGAATCAAACGCCGCATTGTGGCAGAGGTTCAAATCCCCTGCTTGGGAGAGGGCTGTCAACGAGAAGCCTAAAACAAGGCCAATTGTAAGGTAAATCTGTTTCATGTTACTCCTTCCGGCCCGCAAGGCCGCTATGTGAGATTACGGAATTTTCTCAATATCCACTCTAATGCAATTAACACAATAAGCATAGCAAGAACTGACCAGCTTTGCCAGTAAGTTTTGTACTCCGAAATCTCCTGCTCCAACTGCCGCGGATGAAGCGCCAGCAACGCGCGATTCAAATCAGCTGCATTCTCATAAAAAGCCCCTTCGCTGTTGAGCGTAATCGCTTTGATTGTCTCCAAATCCGGAGGGCGCGGCCTTGACTCAGGGGAGTATGGCTTGACTGAGAAGTAAGCCAGCTCCGACTCAACTCGCTGGCCATTGATCTCAGAGAAGGTCTGCGCTGCATACATCCCTGGCCCCTCGCCCTTAAATTTGAAGTTATAGGCAGGCACAACCTTCCCTGCAACCGCCTGATCCATGCCGCTCTCCAAGCTGAAGGGCAATTTTCGCTTATCTGGAAATGTGATCTCAGCCTTGACCAGCGTGCCGGCAGGTGGGCGCTCCGCCCCAACCCAGCGAGCGGTAATCTCAATCTCCTCACCCAGAAAGCACTCCTCCCGGTCGAGGAAGATATCCCAAACCTTATCATCCATGGCCTCCGCCTTGGGAGAAAGCCATGCGAGCAACTGATGCCAGAAGCGCGGATAGGGCTGGGTCTTGAGCGCGTCAGCACTGAGCTGCCACTTCCAGAGTGAATCTGAGAAGATCGCGACCACCTTGCCCTGGCCAAAATCCTGCGCCAGAATCATCGGTTGGACCCCGCTGGTGCTCCTGGCCTCCACCAGCACACGTGCCGCAGCCGAAGGTTTGACATTATGAAAGAGCGAGAGCACGGAGGGCACCTTGTTCCAGAACTCAGCATCGCCCCCGAAAGCGGCGTGCGAACGCCCCTGATCAGTCAGTGCAACCGGATACTCGCCCTCCAATGCCCTGTTTGAAAAGCTCGAAGCAGGCAGCAACGCTTTGAGCGGCGTGGAGGCAAAGCCATCCGCCGCCCACCCCTTGCTGCCACCCAGCAGAACCAGACTTCCGCCTGCCTCCACAAACTTCACCAGTGCCTGCGCCCGCTCATGGCCAAGCTCCGCGCCGCTCAGATCACCCAGCACCACAATCTTAAACAGCGTGAGCTGCGACTCATTCATCTCCGGTGCCACGTCACCGCTCACACCGTAGGTCATGAACTTGCCCTTAGGCCCCTTCAGAAAGATCGCCGGGCTGACCTGCTTGCTCTCGCGCAACACACGGGCAAGGTACTTCGACTCCCAACGCGGCGGCCCTTCAACATACATCAGGCGGTTTTTAGCGTCCTGCACCTGCACCACTACCGACGACTCGTTGTCATCAATCTGCTTCTCCTGCGGCAGCGGCGGCAACAACACACGATAGGTGTTCAAGCCGACCACCTGGTGATCCAGCTTGAAAACAACCTCGCGTGAACCGCCTCCCTCCGGAATCTGGCTCTCCAGCTGCTGAACCTTGAGATCATCTTTGAATAACTGAACCGGAAAGGGCTTGCCACCGGTTCCCTGCCCGGAGATCACGGCCTTCAACTCCGATTGCCACCCCACTGTCACCCGGCTCGGCGTGCTGATGGCCTCAATGCGGATGTCCGGCTCCTCCTCCCAGATCGCGTCTTTTTCCAGGGGTAGCGAGTAAATCGGGAAGGGGCGCTTTTCCAGCGCCCAATCCTTGAACGCCTCGCGCGTCTCCAGTCCATCGGTTAGCAGCAGACACCCGGTCACATCCAACCCGGTATAACGCCCAACAGTCATCTTCAACGCGTCGCGTAGCAAGGTTGCGCTGCCATCCGGCTCAAGCGCCGCTGCATCCTCCAGTGTCAGTTTGGGGCCAATCTCCCCGGCGAAAGCGTAAACATCCAGCGCGCACTTTGCGGCCATACTTTCAACCCATGGCAGCTGCAGCACCGATTGCGCCACCTGCCAGCGGTTGGTCGCACCTGCGACTGGAGTCATGGTCATACTGCTCGAACGGTCGAGCAGCACAATAAAGCGACTCTTCATCTGAAGGGTTTGAACTGTTTTCTCGCCCGGCATCAGCAGGCACCACCCGAGAAGCAGGAAAAAGAGGGTGCGCAGGAGAATCATGCCAGCCATGGGCCAATCCCGCTTGACAAACAGCCAATACGCGGTCAGAGTGACCGCCAAGGCCGCCACAACTGCCATCACAATCACCGCTGTCGGTGCTATATGGTCATAAATAATCACACTTAATTTCCCTTGAGCCTACCCGAAGCTTCCATCTTCAGCGTGTCTGTCAGCTTTACGTTTTTACGCAGGAGAAGGTTGGAATATGCCACCTCTGCTATTGCAACCAGCAATGCCAGCCAAAGCAGTGTCTCGCCTAGCGAACGCCCGATACGGAAGTCATCCAACTTTTTCAATAAATCATCCTTGCCCTCAGCAACATGCAGTGCCGGGATACCCAGAATATCCGGCAGATCCTGCGACCGCAGTGAGGTAAGATCTGACTCGACACGCGGCATATTGATCGCCAATGCTGGAGTTGCCGCCCCCCCACCAGTCACACTAAGCGTATAGTGGCCCGGCTTGGTCAACCCCTCGGCGTGGATTATAGTGCCGCTCTCGCCCGCTGCGCTACGCAAAGATATTGGCTTGCTCTCTGGATCTTTTAGCACGGATTCGCGAGTGGCCTCTGGCAGATACTCGGTCAGCGAGAGCGAATCTGTTGCCCATAGATAAGGCTTGTTGGCGCCCACACCTGCGGCATACTGGGTTAGCTGATGCATCATCGGGAGGAAAAAAGGTGAGAGCGGGAAGTCGCTCCAGGAGCGATCTGCAGCCACGGTGAATAGCATCACAGCGCCACGCCCATGGGGGCGCGCCACTAGAAATGGCTCACCCGAGCCTGTTGAGACAATCGAGCCTGCCTTGTCTTTGAGGCTCTCGCATCTCAACTGACGCTGGATCACCAGCGAGGGCGATAATCCGTCCTCCACCAGGTTCCATAGGATCGGGTGCTGGGGCTGATCCCAGGTCAGGAGGCGTTTACGTTGTTCAACTGGATGCTCAATCATGGAGAGCGATTCAGCGGGCAAGGTGGCCCAGAGTGCATAGTCGGCCAAGAGCGCGCGGCTTCCAGGGAAGATCACCAGCAATCCGCCGACTGCTACATAACCCTCTAACTGCTTGATCTGCTGCCCTGGCAGGTTGATCGCATTGCTAAGGAAGATACAGGAGTAAGCTGCCAGGTTCTCCCCTGACAGAGCCCCCGGCTGCACAGCCTGCGCATTGATCGGCGAAACGCCGCCCACCCCGGCGGCCAGCGCGGCCTTCAGGTAAAAGGTGCTCTCAGGATCACCGACGCAGAGGACCGGCAGCTTCTCGCGCACGCGGATCAGAAAATAAAATGGATTATCCTCAGCCAGACTGTCCTCCGGGGTCTCCACCCTCAGTGCGTGTACCCCGCCGCTCATCGGCGGAAGCGCAAACTGCACCTTGTTGGCACCATCAACGCCCAGCATCACAGAGTTGCGGCCCACCTCCGCACCATCGAGAAAGATGGAGACAACGGAATCCAGCGGCGGCCCTGTGCGGCTGAGCGTGACGGTCACCTGGCAGGGTGTCTCAGCGGTAATCAGCTTTGGCGCAAGTTCCACATCCAGGGTTGCCGAGTTCTCCGGCTCAGCTGTGCCAAGCAGGGTGACAAAACAGGTGACACTATCGCTCACCTTCGCAGGGTCCCACCCACTCTCGCCAGCCCCCGCTGGCCTGTCTGGGGCAGCATCCTCTGCCGCCGTGCCGCCTTCACCCTGCTTAAAACTGCCCCAGGGAAGCAGCTGGAAATCGGTGATAATATGCAGCTCACGTTCGCCGCGGCGGGAGTCCTGCTCCATAAGATCGAGCGCTGCTATGGTGGCAGGGCACAACTGCGAGGAGCCGACCGGCATTGGCAGCGATCGCAGCCGCGTGGCTACCTCCTCTTTGTTGTCTGACATGCGCTCGCCAAAAACCGGAGTCACCTGATCGCCAGCCAGATAAACGCAGTAGCGGTCATTGTCCCCCAACCCCTCAATCACTGTTACTGCCAGCTCCACAGCCTGGTCCCACACAACCTGCTGATTCAGCTTGTAGTTCATGCTGTAGGAGTGATCAATCACAATTGCAACATCTCTGGCAGTACGGCTCAAAACATTACCGAATTTTTTGGTGCGTACGATCGGCATCATAAAGCCCAGCACCAGCAGTGCCAAGAGTAGAAAGCGCAGCAGCATCAGGAGAAAATTCTCCATCTGCACACGACGGGAGGAGCGTCTCTGCGCCAGTTTCAGAAAACGAAGGGTGCTGAATGGCAGCTGCTGCGTCCTGCTGGATTGAATAAAATGCAGAATCAGCGGGATACTCAGAGCCGCAAATGCAAAAATAAATGAAAAATTCAGGAAAGAAATCATAATCAATTATCTCAATCGCCGCCGCTCTTCCAGATAGGCCCGCGCATAAGTCTCCACTGGCTGATCGGTCTTGACCAGCCGATAATCCACCTTCATAGCCTGGCAGTTGACCCGGTAATACTCAAGGAACTCACCAAAAGCCTTCTGATAATCCTTGGCAACACCGCGTGGGTCGACCGTCAGTTTCTCGCCAGTCTCAAGATCCTCAAACTCAAACCCCTGCTTCAGCGAAAGGTCAATCTCAACTGGGTCAAGCACGTGCAGGACAACAACATCATGCATCTGTTTTCGAAAATGCGCTAGTCCCTGCACAATCGCCTGCTCGTCATCCAACAGATCTGAGATCAGGATCACCAGCGCACGCTTATGGATCGACTCCGCGATCTGATGCAGATTCTTCGCGGTGTTGGTGCGCGAATCAGGCTTGACGTCCTGCAGTCGCTTCAAGGTGTTGTGCAGATGATTCAGCGAGTTGCGTGGCTCCACCTTCATATCAATTTTATCAGAAAAGACAAACATGCCCACCGAGTCGTTAGCCTTAACCACCACATAACCCAGGGCAGCCGCCAACTGACAGGCAAAATCAAATTTTTTGACATCCCCGCTGCCGTAGGCCATGGAGCCGCTGCGATCCAAGATGATGTAAACCCGCAGATTGGTTTCATCCTCAAAACGTTTGACATAGTAGCGCTCTGTGCGGGCCAAGACCTTCCAGTCGATATGCTTGGGGTCATCGCCAATACCATAGGCCTTGTGCTCCGCAAACTCAGAGCTAGCGCCTTTCAAGGGGCTGCGATGTGCGCCAGCGAGATTGCCCTCCACCACATAGCGCGACTGCAGCACCACGCGGCTGAGCTTGTGCATCTGCTCCGCATTCAGAAAGGCCTTGATCCCCTCAGCCCCTGGCTCCCTAGGCTTGACCTCAGCAACAGGTGCCTTGTATTTTAGTTTTTTCGCCATAATTTTGATCTTTGTGAATCAATCCTTATCTCTCTCGCCCATCTTTGATCACCACTGCATGATTAGGATTACGATTAAGATTGTGATTAGGAGGGAACACATCCTTGTCGTAATCCTAATCCCAATCCTTATCGAAATCGGCTGCTCCTCCGGTTTACGATAGCGGCGACGATGCTGGCGGACGATTTTTTAGAGCGTGGGCTTTAATCGTTAACCGCTATCAGCCTGCCCGCCGTAGCAAGCGTAGCGCGAAGGCTGGGTC
>JBAYXX010000101.1:0-14391 GCA_041673345.1 Kiritimatiellia bacterium | reverse complement strand
TAACTCGGCCATTTTGTCACAGTTTCGTGCCTGTAACTCGGGGTCGGTATCGGTATCGGTATCGGTATCGAAAAGCGTACGAGGTCGACCCCGATTCCGACCCCGACCCCGACTCCGATGCGTTTGACCGTCGAGTTATCCCATCGTTTTTTCGCACCCGCGGTGCGCGGCGGGCTTGCCTGTAATTTCGATACGTTTGACCTTATAGGTGCCCGTCGTCTTGTCGCGGCGCACGTGTAGTAGTCGCTCTATGAGCGACACGGCTCGCGAATGCCGCTCACAGAGCGGCTACTACACCGATCGGCGAGGCTTGCACGGGCGCGCGTTTCGCAGTGCGCAAAGCGTGTAGTAGTCGCTCTATGAGCGACACATGCAATGCCGCTCACAGAGCGGCTACTACACCGATCGGCGAGGCTTGCACACGGGCGCGCATTTCGCAGTGCGCAGCGCGTGTAGTAGTCGCTCTGCGAGCGACACATGCAATGCCGCTCATAGAGCGGCTACTACACCGATCGGCGAGGCTTGCACACGGTCGCGCGTTTCGCAGTGCGACGCACGTGTAGTAGTCGCTCTGCGAGCGACACATGCAATGCCGCTCATAGAGCGGCTACTACACCGATCGGCGAGGCTTGCACGGGCGCGCATTTCGCAGTGCGCAAAGCGTGTAGTAGTCGCTCTGCGAGCGACACATGCAATGCCGCTCATAGAGCGGCTACTACACCGAACGGCGAGGCTTGCACACGGGCGCGCATTTCGCAGTGCGCAGCGCGTGTAGTAGTCGCTCTGCGAGCGACACATGCAATGCCGCTCATAGAGCGGCTACTACACCGAACGGCGAGGCTTGCACACGGGCGCGCATTTCGCAGTGCGCAACGCGTGTAGTAGTCGCTCTGCGAGCGACACATGCTTTACTCTAACTTGATCACTTCGTCGAGTTACCCCATAGTTTGTCCAAAGGCAGAAGGCCACGGTAAACCGATTTGCGTTACTCTTACTATGCGCGTTGTGCGTAAACAAAATAAGGGGACAGCAAGCTGCCCCCTTGTTTAAGGTTATTTGATATTTATGCGTGGCGCACATTAGGGCTTCAGGTAAACAAGGCTTTTATTAGCGCCGCCCAAGGTTGTGTCAAATGTCTGATTATTATAAATTACAGGCGCCACGGCATATTTAGCGCGGACCGTGAATGTTCCTCCTCCTTTACGCACCAAAACCATGCCTTTGGTGGAAAACGGAGAATCCCACTCTTTATCCCAGCAGGAAGGATCAGTCTTGGAATTACTCAACTCTGAATCTGTCACTTTATCAAACATGTGCGTTTCCGCATTAAAGTTACGTGTTACAAGGATAGGAACAACATCCTCCATCTCATCGCGCACGTTTCCGGCAATGGTCCACATATTATGCTCTTTAACTAAATTTTTACCACGATGAGCGGTTACACCAGCGCCAGCCAGCTTGCCGTAGTCAAAGCCTGCCACATACGGACTATGATTTTCTGTTCCGATGTTCTCATCGTCATACAGCTCTTTAAAGTAGTCAGTACTCGTAGTAAAAGGCTTTTCAGATATATCCGGATTACTAGTGGTTTGGCCACCTGAAGTTGATACATCCTTTTGAGGCCACACATTACCAAGGCCCAGAGGCTCACGCTCAGTGTTGGCACCAGTGATGGCAACGTAAATGTCACGTCCGCGTGTACTAACCGCAGTCATATTGGCCCGCATCACCGCATTTGAAATTGCAGGGAAGAGTGCTGCTGAGAGAATACCAAGAATACCGATAACCACCAGCAACTCAACCAGTGTAAAACCTGTTTTATTTGAAACTGTCATATTATTTATCTCCTTAATTCCTCTTTTATAGAAGAACTGTTACTTAATTTGTAGTATTGTGCCACCAAACGGCGCAAAGGTCAAGTATCGTCAGCTATTATTTTCAACTAAATGTGCGTCCGTAAGCGGTCGCCGGTCTTCAGTTGATAGCCATTCAGAAAATCCCTGCCCCCCATGCGGCGGCTGCCTTCAGGCTGAACAGCGGTTAATTCCAGGCAGCCCTTGCCTGTCACCACCACCGCGCCGTCGTATTTAAGGGTGCAGATAGCGCCTGGCGGCAGGGTTTTGGGGCAATCGGCGCACACAATCGGTTCAACCGCGGTGCTGATCACCTTTAGTCGTCCGGATGAATTATGCTTGGTTGCGTGTTCAGGCAGATAGGTGTACATGCCGGGCCAGGGGTGAAAGGCGCGAACCCGCCGCTCAATCTCGGCCGCGGAGAGCTTCCAGTTGATTAATCCGTCGACCTTTTTGATCTTGCGGGCAAAGGTGGCCTGCGCATGCTCCTGCGGTACGGGGTTCAGCTCATGTTTGCGCATCATGCGCAGTGCCTTGACCATGGTCACACCACCGAGGATCGCCAGTCGCTCCATGTAACTTTCGCCAGTGTCCTCGGAGCTGATTGAGGCACCCTCAGAGAGCAGGATGTCTCCGTCATCCATCCCCGCGGCCATCTGCATGATAGTGACACCTGAGTGCGTTTCGCCAGCCGCGATCGCAGTGTGTACTGGTGATGCCCCGCGATATTTAGGCAGCAGTGAGAAGTGTCCGTTCACACAACCGTACGGTGCCATCTCCAGCAGGCGTTTGCCCAAAAACTGACCATAGGCGACCACCACGATCACATCGGGCTTAAGCGCCTGGATTTGATTGAGGACCTCGGGGCAGTTCACCTTCTCCGGCGTGATAATCGGAGAGAGTCCATGCTGCTGCGCATAGACTTTACAGGGTGAGGGGGTCAAAACACGGTTGCGCCCGGATGGCCGGTCAGGCTGCGTGACTACTCCGATCACCTCCAGCGTCGGCGTGTTCACAATGGCTTTGAGTGTCACAGCCGCCGCCGCTGGTGACCCCATAAATACGATTCTCATAATCTAAATCCTTTTTCACGAACTGAATCATAATCTTAGTCAAGCTACGGCAATCAAAAGCGAAGCGGAACGTTTGTAGGTCCGGTTTCCAACCGGAGATGTCCGATTGAAAATCGGACCTACGTTGCTCCAAAGCCGCCGCCCTGATCGCACTCTTACGAGAGGGGCATGTCCGATTGAAAATCGGACCTACGTTGCACCAAAGCCGCCGCCCTGATCGCACTCTTACGAGAGGGGCATGTCCGATTGGAAATCGGACCTACGTTGCTCCCGCACAAAAGGCGCGACCTCTTCACTCGCGCACTACTTACTCCGTGCCCGGCGCGGATCTAGTCGCTTAAGCGAATGGCTAGTCAAACATAATGTGCGTAGCACTGTAGCCGCGGGCCGTGACCGCGGGGGGCTCGTTTATGGTCAATCGCCAGGCGTTTCGGTTCGCGAAGCACAGCATTGTCGCTCGCCGGCGCATTCACGGTCAGCCGCCCCACAGCTTCGATTCGCGTGTCATCTGGTTGGCGCGTGCCTTACGGCTTCGTCTTGCCTATAACTTGATCACTTGGTCGTAGTTTCGTGTCTCTAATTCGGGGTCGGGGTCGGGATCGGAATCGAAAAGCGTACGAGGTCGACCCCGATCCCGATTCCGACCCCGATGCAGCTGACCGTCAAGTTACCCCAGCGTTTTTTCGCAACGCGCTGTGCGGTAGGCTTGCCCCTAACCCCCTAACCGCAGTGCCCGCAGCTTGGCCAGCGAGGCCAAACGCGTCTCTTCATACAGGTCGCACCCATAGCTGTCCATACCGACCACCAGCTCGAACCCCTCAGCCTCCAACTCCCACATGGCCTCAGCCGAGCCGAATTTATCCATAAAATAAACATCCTCGACCCTTTTAACGCTACGCGCCAACAGCGCGGCGGCCCCACCAATTGCCTGCAGATAAACACAGCCATAGCTCACGCAGGCCGCTAGCGTGCGCTGGCCCATCCCGCCTTTGCCAATGATAACACGCACCCCATGACTGGCAATCACCTGGGCCATGTAGGGCTCCTCGCGGATTGAGGTTGTGGGCCCAGCAGCCATGACCCGCCACTCGTCCTGCTGCCGCACCACCACCGGCCCGCAGTGATACAGAGCTCCATCACGCAGATCAACGGGGGAATGACCGCCCTCAGCCAGAAACTTATGCAGCCGGTCGCGCCCAGTAAAGATGGTGCCAGAGAGCCTGACGCTGTCGCCAACATGCAGCTCTTTAATTGCGGCAAGTGTGAAGGGATAGTTTAAGTTTTTCATACCTTAAGAATATTCTGAATCTCAGTATCAGTAACACCGTAATCAATGAGTTTATTGCTCAAAACATATCTCCATCCAAAACGATAACATTTTATCAATTAACTGGAGTTTCCGCAACTGCCTATCTGCCTAATTTGCTGCCCCGCAATGGCATCGCGCAGGGCTTGGGGGGGACGCATGGGACGCATGGTTCTTATGTCGCAGGTGGCGTGGAGGGTATAGCCTTTGGCCAGCAGTTGATTGCCGCGTCGCACCTCGCAGCAGATTTTCATGCGCACACCCTGGAAGAGTTCACACCAGCCGGTGATCTCAAGCAGATCATCATATGCGGCGGGGAGCAGGTAGTTGACATGCGCCTCCTTCACCGGCAGGGCGCAGCCCATGGCTTCCAGCTCTTTGTAGGAGAATCCCATCTCCCGCAGCAGCTCGTTCCGGGAGCGTTCAAAATAGGTCAGGTAGTTGCCATAGTAGACAACCTGCATCTGATCTGTGTCAGCATACGGAACCCGATATTGAATAGTAACTTTTTTCATGGTTCTTTATCTTGCCTATAACTTGTTTACTTAGCCCTAGTTCTGAGTCTCTGGCTCGGGGTCGGGGTCGGGGTCGGGGTCGGGGTCGGTATCGAAAAGCGTACGACCCCGACTCCGATTCCGACCCCGCCTCTGATGCAGCTGACATCCGAGTTCCTCACTGGGTTTTTCATGGCGCATGTGTAGTAGTCGCTCTATGAGCGACACAAAACATGCAATGCCGCTCATAGAGCGGCTACTACACCGAACGACAACTATTGCATTCCGCAGTGCAGCGCATGTGTAGTAGTCGCTCTATGAGCGACACAAAACATGCAATGCCGCTCATAGAGCGGCTACTACACCGAACGGCAACTATTGCAACCGAATAGCTCCCGCTGTACTTCTAGCTGCCGCGAGGCGAGCTGAATTTTTGTCTTAAACCTCGTCTTTTTCGGCCATCCCTGTCCACCGCGGCCCGGTCGCACGGCTGGTGGACTCCTGACTTCTGAATCCTAACCATCGACCTTCTTCACTGCGATTGGCAGGGCGAAAAGCGCGCCCTCTTGCTCTGTTAGCTCTATCAGTTGTTGTTGCTCCAGCTTTTGCAGTTCGGTTAGGAGCCTTTCCTGTGGCAGGTTGAACTGCTGCGCAAGCTGCTTCAACGATGCCGGATGTCGTGAGACGAGTCTGAGTAGTGCCGCTGGGCTGAACGCTTGAATCGCGGTGGGGCTCTGAGGCGCTGGCGCATGGATCAGGGTGCCGAAGATGGCGCTGAGTCGCTCCATCAACTCCGGGGCGGCCTGCGCGACCGAGGAGTCAGCAGGCGGGCGGCTGGCACTGTTCAGATAGACCGAGTCGGGGGAGAAGGTGCGGGCAACCGCGGCAATTTTTTCCATTTGATCCTCGCGGTCGTTCAAACCAGGAACCACAAAAACCTCCAGATCAATCCTGCCTTGAAAAATCTCGCGAAATTGTTGGTATCCTTGGATGATCGTCTCGAACTTAAGCGCCGGGTCAGCGCGCGTGATGGCCTGGAAAGAGACCTGATCCCAGGAGTGCAGTGAGAATTTGACCACATCCGCCGCAATTGCCTGCTGGCGCACATCCGCCAGCGAGAAGAGTGAGCCGTTCGAGAGGAGCAGTGACTTGAATGCGCTTTGATCGCGTACAAAGGTGAGAATGTCACCAAAATTTTTGTGGAGCGTGGGTTCGCCTGAACCGGCGAGAGTGATGAAGTCGGTTGTCTCCCCGCTCCCGAGCCACGCGGTCAGCTCGTTGAGAATCTTTTCAATTGGCGGCTGGCTTTGCCGGGTAACCGTTGTTTGCGCTGTCTCGCCGATTTGGCAGAACAGGCAGTTGAAGGAGCAGGTTTTTGGCACAACCAAGTCAACACCCAGCGAAAGTCCGTAGCGGCGTGACACCACCGGCCCAAAGAGATACTGAAAGTCATTTTTATTGTCACTTGTTTTCATCAGATAAATGCTCCAGTAGTCAGAATTCAGGATTCAGAATTCAAAATGTATTCACGCAACTTTCGCATGAAAGGAGGCATTCAGTTGCAGGGTCTCTTGCTTTCTCCTAATCGCAATCTTAATCACAATCTTTGTCTCGAACCTTGTTTTTTCCAGCCACTTGGTCAAGTTACCCCGTCTATAATCCCGACCCGATGCAGCCGACTGCTGAGTTGTTTCCGACAAAGTTTACGACAAAGTTCGGGACAAAGTTTGCCTATCACTCCCCAGCGCGCTCCGCCAGCTCTTCGATCTCGCTCCAGCGTTCAAAGAGTGTTTCCAGTTCGCACTCAGCCTGCGCCAGACTCTTAGCTGAAGCTTCCGCCAGGGTGGGATCACGCTGGTAAATTGCCGGGTCTGCAATTGTCTCCTGCAGCCGCGCAATCTCACCCTCCAGTTTGTCGATCTGCTGCGGCAGTTGTTCGCGCTCCTGCTTCTCCTTGTAGCTCAAGCGGGTTTGAACTTTTCGCGTTACTTGTTTAACTGTGGGAACGCTGACCTTTTCCGGCATTTTCATTACCGGCCGCTGCTGCAGCCAGTCGGCATAGCCTCCTGGATACTGCTCCACCTCGCCCGAGCCTGAGAGCACAAAAGTGCTGGTCACCACATTGTCGAGAAAACTGCGGTCATGGCTGACAAGCAGCAGCGTCCCTTTGTAGTTCATCAGCTGCTCCTCCAGCAGCTCGAGGGTCTCGATATCCAGATCATTGGTGGGCTCATCCATAACCAGCAGGTTGCCAGGGCTGGCGAAGAGCTTGGCTAGTAACAGGCGCGCTTTTTCACCGCCGGAAAGTGCGCTGACCTTGGTTTTGGCCCGCTCGGATGAGAAAAGGAACTCCTCCAGATAGCCGAATACATGTTTGCGTACGCCGTTAATCACAACTTCATCACGGTCTTCAGCGATATTCTGGATGATGGTTCGATCAAGGTCCAATTCGTCGCGCAATTGATCGAGAAACGACAGCTGTACTTTTGATCCATGCCGGACTTCACCAGAGCTTGGCGTTAGACGACCGCACAGCAGGTTGATCAAGGTAGTTTTGCCGGTTCCATTGCCGCCAATGATGCCGATACGTTCACCGCGGATGATTTTGGAGGTGAAACCTTTGATCACCGGCTCTTGGCTGGGCCAGGCGTATGAGAGATTTTTGATCTTGATCACCTGCGTGCCTGAGTGATTGGCGGTGTTAATCGACAATGTGCTCACACCGGATTGTGTGCGCCGGGCATTGTACTCCTCGCGCATCACCTTCAGCGCGGCCACACGGCCTTCGTTGCGGGTGCGACGGGCGCGAATACCTTTGCGCAACCAGGCCTCCTCCTGCGCCAACTTTTTGCTCTTGCGTTCCCATAAAACCGACTCATCCTCCAGCAGCTCCTGCTTGCGTTGCAGAAATGTCCGGTAGTCGCAGTTCCAGCCCGCCAACTGTCCCCGATCCAGATCAAGCACCTTGTTGGCGACACTCTGTAGAAAGGAGCGGTCATGGGTGACAAACAAGGTTGCGCAGCGACTGCGTTGCAGAAAAATTTCCAGCCACTCAATGGTCGCAATGTCAAGGTGGTTGGTGGGTTCATCCAGCAGCAGCAGATGGGGCTCGCTGGACAGCGCGCGCGCCAGCAGCACTCGGCGGCGCATGCCGCCGGAGAGTGAGTTGAACACATCCTCGCCATCGACACCGAGCTGGGATAGGAAACGCTCGGCCCCTGGGTGGTGGACACTTTCCTGGAGCTGGCGGGCCTCTTGGCTGACAATCTCCACAACCTTGCCTGGCATGTCGGAGGGCACATCCTGCGAGAGCATCGCCACCCGCACCCCGGGTGCGCGGAGGACCTCGCCGTAATCCGGCTCAACTTCACCGCTGAGAATTTTCAGCAGGGTGGATTTCCCCTCCCCGTTGCGTCCCGTCACACAGGCGCGCTCGCCTGCTTCAATATTCAGGTTGACATTGTCCAGTATCAGAGGACCGCCAAATTGCACAGAGATATTTTTTAATGTAATCAAAGCCATGACAAATTATTATAGCAGTTGGCATGCGAAAATTCTAACAGTTTATTGAGAAGTTATTGAAAAACCAGTAATAGTATTTTACTGCTGTGAAAGCACCAAAAAGCATTTGACTTCCTTCCTCTTTTTGAATATCATTATTGTCATCTTGAACGATAGGCATTAAATAAATTTGGTGTGATTCTTTATGGCTAGACAATAGAAAGAGAGAAGCAATATGAAAACAACCAGAGCGGCAGCGGTTTTGAGTGTGGCGGCGGTCATTATGTCAATGAGTGCTATGGCGGCTGATCCGACAATCAGCGGTGTGATGATTCAACAGCGATGGCCTTGGAGCCGGCTGGTGGACATCGACTATTTGTTGACATGCGAGCCGGGGCAGTCAATGGACATCACTGTCAGCCTGTATAACGGTGATGATCTGCTTGACGTACCGCAAGCTTCGTTCTCCAGCGGACTTTACGGTGTGCAGCGCGGTGCCGGGCGGATCGTCTGGGACCCGTCAAAGACGGCTTATACCAATGACGGGTTTTTGCCGGAGTTACGGGTGGCGCTTACCCCAGCCCTGTCACCGCTCTACATGATCGTGGATCTGACCAAGTCAGCGGGGGAGGCGGGGCAGATTGAGTACGTCTATGAGGCCGGCCTTACGAACGGCTTTTGGGGTGCGTGGGTGAGAAATCCGGTGACCAACGCCGGGACGGTTGTTGAATCCGTGATCTGGACCGGTGTGACAACCAATGAGATTTATAAGACCGACAAGCTTGTCCTGCGCCGGATTTCGGCAGGGGCGTCCACGATTGGAGAGTCAAAGGTAGCGGTGACGCTGTCGCGGGATTTTTACGCCGGTGTTTATCAAGTGACCCAGGCACAGTGGGCCCAAGTGAGCGGAACGAATCCTTCACAGTTTGTAGACCCGACCAATCCTGTTGATAAAGTGACGTACAATATTATTCGGGGGCTAACAAACAGTATTCCGGCAATTGATTGGCCAGAGACGGGTGCCTTGGTGCTGCCGTCCAGTTTCCTTGGACTGCTGCGCGCAAAGACAGGGCTTTCGGAGTTTGACCTGCCAACCGAAGCGCAGTGGGAATACGCCTGCCGAGCAGGGACGACTACCGCTTTCAATAACGGTAAGACTAGCGGTTCCTCTAACGATCATATGAATGAATTGGGTTGGTGGAACGGCAACAGCGAAAGCACGACACATCCGGTGGGGCAGAAAATGCCAAATGCGTGGGGCCTGTACGACATGCACGGGAACGTGAGGGAGTGGTGTCTGGACTGGTGGATAGACCCGCTGGTGGTAGGCGGGGCTGATCCGGACGGACCGGAGTCGGGTATTCACCGCGTGCATCGGGGCAGTTACTATTCACAATCAGCAGGGTCATGTAGTTCAGAGTACCGTTGGCGCGACCCACCGACTTACAATGCCGTCAGCCAGGGCTTCCGCCTTGTGATGACCCTGCCATAGCGCATTAGCGCTACCCCAGTTCTAAAGTTTGAAGTGCGTGAGTGATGAAAGGAAAAAAGAGATGAAAATAAATAAAATCCTGGTTGGAGTGATGGCAGTTTTTGTGTCAATGATTGCAATGGCGGCCAATCCCACCATCAGCAATGTGACGGTCAAACAGCAATGGCCCTGGAGCCGGCTGGTGAACATCGACTATGTGCTGACATGTGACCCGGAGCAGTCGATAGACATCATTCTCGAGGCGTATGACGGCTCATCCCGTCTGGTCTTGCCTTTGGATTCGTTCTCAGGCGATCTTTTTGGTGTTTCTGGCGGTGCCCGGCGGATTGTCTGGGATCCGACAAAGACCGCTTATGCCGACAAAGGGGTTGTGCTGGAGTTTCGCGTGGAGCTCACTCCAATGCTAGAACCGCTTTACATGATCGTGGATCTGACCAAGTCGGCAGGGGAAACAGGGCAGACCGAGTACGTCTATGAGGCCGACATTACAAACGGTCTCTGGGGCGCGTGGGTTAGAAATCCGGTGACCAACGACGGGACGGTCGTTGAATCCGTGGTTTGGACCGGCGTGACAACTAACGATATTTATAGAACTGACAAGCTTGTCCTGCGCCGGATTCCAGCAGGGACGTTCACGATGGGTTGGAAAACAACGGCAGTTGGGGTAACGTTATCGCAAGGTTTATACGCCGGTATTTATCAAGTGACCCAGGCACAGTGGGAAAACGTCATGGGGACGAATCCTTCATATTTTAACAGCGTGTCTAATCCTGTTGAAAGGGTGTCGTATGATATTGTCCGGGGGGCGACTAATAGTGTGCCGGCAATTGATTGGCCGGGGACGGGCGCTGCAGTTCTGTCATCCAGTTTCATGGGAGTGCTGCGCGCAAAGACGCTGACAGGGTTTGACCTGCCGACTGCGGCGCAGTGGGAATACGTCTGTAGGGCAAGGACAACTACCTATCACAATAACGGGAGGACTGACGGCTCCGCTGAAAATTTTTACTTCAGGGATGAGTGGGGTTGGGTTACAGGGAACAGCGGGAATATGACACATCCGGTGGGGCAGAAAGCACCGAATGCGTGGGGCCTCTACGACATGCACGGGAATGTGAATGAGTGGTGTCTCGACTGGTTTGCGGCCACACTGTCAGGCGGGTCTGATCCTGATGGGCCGGAGTTGGGTACTCAGCGAGTGATGCGGGGCGGCCGCTATAGCCACAGCGAGACAACCTGCCACTCGGCATTGCATCTCGGCAACTACCCGTATCTGACAAATCAAAGCGGCTTAGGCTTCCGCCTTGTGATTACCCTGCCATAACGTATTAGCGCGCTATTCTTCAACTCCTGCCTGCGGTAGGCAGGCTAACCTCTCCCAGTCGAGGGAGGGTGATTGGGTGTGCGCGATTCGGGCGCGTGGGCGGTAGTCGTGTATGGCCACGCCGCACGAATTTTTCTTGCGAACGTGCGGAGGCAGTTTTCCTAAAAGGAAAACCAGAGGGGTCCTTAACATCAAGGGAATCGATTGATTCGATTCCCTCGATTCTGTCGATGCTTTCGATTCTGTCGATTCCCTCGATTTCCTCGATTTCCTCGATGTTAAAACTTGATTATGTTGCGATTTTCATTAGCTTTTCGGCCTGCGGAGGCAGGGTGCTTGCAGGGTTTTCCATGGATGATCGCACTGCTGCTGTGTTGCTTCAGCGTGCTTTCAACGCTCTCGGCTCCCGCTGTTCCCGCTGTTGATGATATGATCACTGTCTCTTTTCTGGAGGGCTATGATCCGGATACCCCGGAGGGGCCTGTCACTCGTCAGGTGCTCAAACTGGTGCGGGAGGAGCCGCGTTTGAATCCGCAGAAATGGGGGGGGCTGACACTGCCAGGCGGTGGTGGGCGCGCGCCTTTCATGCTTTCCATGGCGGGCGGTTCCGCACCCGACCTTTACTACTGCTGGTTCCACGTTATCCGTCATGACATTGATCAGGGGTTTATCTACCCTCTCAATGAGTGGATCGGGGATGATCTCAATGGCGACGGACGGATTGATAACAGCGAGGCGCACTGGGAGGGGTGGAAGAGTGTGCCTGAGCTATGGCGCCAGGTGGCGGTTAAAGATGGCAAAATTTACGGTGTGCCGCAGGCGGGTACCTGGTATTACGGCATTGTTTACCGTAAGGATCTGGTGCGGCAGGCTGGCCTGGATCCGGATTACATCCCTGAAAGCTGGGATGATTTTTACAAGTGGTGTCAGCGCTTGACCTTTCCTGGCCGCAAGATCTCAGGGGCGCAGCTGGAGCGCGGGCAGCGCGCCTTTGGCATTGAGAACCGTCCCTGGGCCTGGCTGCCCTGGATGCAGGCGGCAGGCGGCTCCCCAGTGGTGAACGTGCGGGTCTCCTCCAAAACTGGAGTAGAGCATCGCTTTGCGATGGAGGAGACCAGGTTTATTGTCCCTGACTCGGGCGAAGATTTGTCGCATGTGGAAGGCTTGTGGCAGGCGGACTTCGGCTCACAAGAGGCGATTGCAGCGGCCGGCTTCCTGCATCAGCTGCTCTGGGCGCCCTGGCTGCGCGATCCAGAGAGCGGCGCGCCGGTGGATCTCACTCCAGTCGAGGTGGCTGCTGGATCGGTGGTGCTGAAAGGGGGACGCCGGATTGATTTTACCGCCGCCGATATTGTGAAAGGGGTTTCGCGCGCCCTGCCGCGTCTTAACAGCGAACTGCCGCAGCTTTTTGAAAGAGGCGAGGTGGTCGCGGTGTTTTCCGGTGCTGAGCTGGTTGAAAAACTGACCCGGGATCTCAATCTGCCAGCTGATATGATCGGCATTATGCCGATTCCGGCTGCCAGGCAGGGGATGAAACCGGTCTTTCAGGCGCACAAACATTTTTACAGTATGACCGAAGGGGTGGGCCGCCGTAGCGAAGAGGAGCGCGACATGGTTTGGAAGTGCCTGCAGAGAGTCACCAGCACCGCTGTTCAGGATGAGGAGGTACGCCAGAAAGTGCTCGAGGGACATGCCCGTTGGTGCAACCCTGATGATTTGAAACGGATGGGTTTCGATGAGTACCTGGCTGAGGTGCCCGCAGGCATTCGACGCAACTACGAGCGGGTCGCTGCCGGAGAGATTCTGGCCCGTACCGAGCCCTATGCCGGATTCTGGCAGGCAGTCTCTGATTTGATCAGCCGTCGGATGCTCGGTATGCTGCTGGCGGATACTGGCGAGCACTTTGATTACGCGTCCGCGTTGCGCTCTATAAACGAGGATGCCAACCGCGGGCTGATGTTTGATGTGCCTGAGGAGGAGATGCGGCGGAAACGCCCGATTGCGCGGGTGATCTTCGGGGTTGCTTTGATGGTCCTGTGCGCCTGTTTCGCATTGATTATCAAGGAGAGCCGGGCTGAAGCGGTGGCAGGTGGCGGGGGCGCGCGGATCAACCATGGCTCAGCCCCGTTGCTGATGCTGGCGCCAGCGCTGATCTCGATTGCGCTGTGGAGTTATTACCCGCTGATCCGCGGAGCAATCATGGCCTTTCAATCCTACAAGATTGTGGGGGAGAGCAGTTGGGTTGGGATCGATAATTTTATTTTGGTTGCCACTGACAGCGGGTTCTGGGCCGCCTGGGGGCGCACCCTGGTTTATGTGAGCATCACCTTGGTTCTGGGGTTCTTAGTGCCAGTGTTGCTGGCACTGATGCTGACAGAGATTCCCAGCGGCAGGGTCTTCTTCCGCACACTCTTCTTTCTGCCCCAGTTGACCAGTGCGCTGGTTATCACGCTGTTATGGAAGCTAATGTATGATCCAACAGAGAACGGGATGCTCAACCAACTGCTGGCAGGGGTCGGCATTGCCAGCCAGAGCTGGCTGCAGGACCCCTCGCTGGCAATGCTGTGCTGCATTCTGCCGGGGGTCTGGGCCGGCGCCGGGATGGCCAGTCTGATCTATGTGGCAGCCCTGCAATCGTTGCCGCAGGACTACTATGAGGCTGCCGCGATTGACGGTGCCGGTATAATGCGCCGCTTCCGTCACATTACCCTGCCGCAACTGCTGCCATTGATGGTGATCAACTTTGTGGGTGCTTTTATCGCCGCTTTTCAGGGCATGGGCAGTATCTTTCTGCTCACCTTTGGAGGGCCGGGGGATGCCACCAATGTTCTCAGTCTGACGATCTGGAAAGAGGCCTACAACAACCTGCGCTTCAGCACGGCCACGACCATGGCGTGGTTTCTCGGAGTGGCCTTGATCGGGTTCACCTACCTGCAGATCAGGATCCTGCGTAGGGTGGAGTTCCGCCGTGCGAACACCAACTAAAGCAGCTAGTCGCCGTAACCAAAAGAGTTTGTGTGATGTGCGGGAGGTCGTCCGCTATGCGGGCGACTGCAGGCGGCACGCGGTTGATCAGGCTACGCACTCTGGTCAGCCGCGCCTGCGGTTGACGATAACGGCGACGATGCTGGTGGACGATTTCACGCATGCTCCCAATCGTCCACCAACATCGTCGCACAGCATCGTCGGCCGATGCCGCTTTACAAGCGGCACATGTCGCTCATAGAGCGACTACTACACTAAGTAGCCGTTCACAAACAAAGTTTACAATTCGTGCGACCGGATTGCGTAGTTCCACTCTGGATGGGTCTCAGCTTTCAAAAGCCTTAATTTCTGTAGTTCTTCGTCGGT
>JBAYXX010000100.1:0-14632 GCA_041673345.1 Kiritimatiellia bacterium | reverse complement strand
CTGAGTGCGGGAGAGCCGCATACAAATGTCCTCGCATCCAGCGGGGACGGCAAAGGGATTGGCGTGATGAACGCGCCGGAGAACAGAACATATGCGGAATAGAAAGACCGAAGAACATATGCAAACTGTGCTTGACGGCATAGCGAACAGAGCGCGGATCAGCAAATGTTTGATCCGCGCTGATACGGAATTAGCGAAAGTTCAAAACGAGGAGCCCGGTGCGAGAAAACCGCACGCCGGGATCTGTGCGGGGGGCGCCCGGTAACGGGCGTTCCTACCGCGATACCAAAGGCGAGCCGAGGTGCAACATGTCCGGTTTCCAACCGAACATGTCCGATTGGAAATCGGACCTACGTTTTTGCGAAACACAGTAGCTTTATTTGGTCAAGAAAAGCGGTACGCCTCATTTTTTAATGGTAATTACTTCATCCGCGGCACAGTTCTTCTGGTAGAGTGAGCAGTAGTTGCCGGGGTGGCTGACATTGAAAAGTCGCACCTCTGGCAGGCTTACCTTTTGGAACCCTTGCTGATGATCTGGCGTAGGCGGACGGCTTGGCTGACCGGCTTGCCAGCGGCGGCATCCTCTTCTCTGAAGGCTGCAAAGAAGATATTACGGTCGGTTGTTCGTTTGTAATCGTAGGTGATATAGATGGTGCCATCGGTGCTCTGTTGTCCATCAGGGTACGAGACTCCGGTGCGCTCATCCAGCAGCAGCCCTCCACCCCAGCTTATGCCGTTGTCTTTTGAAAGATATGCTGTTAAATGTGAACGACTTATCTTTTTGTCAATCGGATCAGCAAGAAAGTAGCACAGCCGTCTCGGCTGTGAATTCCACGACCAAGTTTAAGTGGCCCGCTGCCACTACGGTTATGCTTGCATTTCTGCGCTCAAAACGTCATTCTAGTGACCTAAATTGCAATAGAAAGAACCCTAATGATAACTTCCACTGTTTGTAAGATGCGTTTTTACGCAATCGCTTGTTTGGTTTTGGGGCTGTTGTTCAGCTTGGCGAGTATCGGTTGCAATAGGGGCGGCTCAAAGAGACGAGTTCGTGGTCAAGAGGGGCAGAAGCATGTTGTCACCACCTTTACAATCCTTCAGGATATGGTTCAGAACGTTGCGGGTGATCGGGCGATTGTCGAGTCGATCACCAAGCCCGGCGCTGAAATTCATGAGTATGAGCCGACCCCCAAGGACATTGTTAAGGCGCAGTCGGCTGATTTGGTGATTCGTAACGGAATGGGGCTGGAACGTTGGTTCGAAAAGTTCATGGGCAGTGTGCGTAACGTGCCGAGCGTGGATCTCAGTGAGGGCGTTGCCCCGATGAATATCGGTGAGGGGCCGTATGACGGGAAGCCCAATCCACATGCCTGGATGTCGCCGAGCAATGCCCGGATCTATGTGGAAAATATCCGGAGGGCACTCGTGGCGCTGGATCCAACCAATGCCGTTGCCTACAATGCGAATGCCGCTGCCTATACAAAAGAGATTGAGGCGATTGAGGGTCCGATGCGGAAGACATTAGCCGAGATTCCAGCGCAGCGTCGTTGGTTGGTCTCCAGCGAGGGGGCGTTCAGCTATCTTGCGCGGGATAACCAGATGCAAGAGCTGTTCCTATGGCCGGTCAATGCGGACTCCGAGGGTAAACCACAGCAAATCCAGAAGGTTGTAGATACGATCCGCGCCAACAAGATTCCTGTCGCCTTCAGCGAAAGTACGATCAGCGACAAACCCATGCGACAGGTGTGCAAGGAAAGCGGTGCTCGCTATGGCGGCGTACTCTTCGTTGATTCGCTGACCAGCGCGGATGGTGTTGCGCCGACTTACTTAAAGTTGTTACAGTACAACGCTGGGACGATAGTGAGTGGTTTCAAAAAGAGTCTTGAATAATCTGGGCGGGCGTGCTGACAGCGCAGCATTTATAAAAGAAACGGATAGAAGCAATGTTACAAGGATCTAAAAAACTTAACAAAAATGGCGTATCTTATGAGATCGACCTGCATGTCAACGAGGTGACCGTTGCCTACAATAACGGACATGTGGCGCTGTTCGATGCCACCTTTGATCTGAGTGCTGGCACAATCTGCGCGTTAGTTGGTGTCAACGGCAGCGGCAAGTCGACATTATTCAAAACAATTATGGGTTTTCTGACTCCCACGCATGGCAGCGTGACAATCGGCGGCAAGCCAGTGCAGGTCGCACAAAAACAAAATATTGTTGCTTATATCCCGCAAGCGGAAGATGTTGACTGGGCTTTTCCTGTGAATGTTTTAGATGTTGTGCTCATGGGGCGCTACGGCTACATGAATTTTCTGCGCATACCGCGCGCAAATGACCTGGAAATTGCCACCGAGTCGCTTAGTCGAGTGAATATGCTTGAGTACAAAGATCGCCAGATCGGCGAATTGTCTGGCGGGCAAAAGAAGCGGGTATTTTTGGCGCGCGCACTGGCCCAGCGTGGTCGCATAGTGCTGCTCGACGAGCCATTCAGCGGTGTTGATGTGCAGACTGAGGCGGCGATCATTGAGTTGCTGCGAGAATTACGCACTGAGGGACACCTGATTCTAGTCAGCACGCATGACCTGGGATTGGTGCCGAGTTTCTGTGATCGGGTGGTGATCATCAACCGCACGGTGCTTGCCGCCGGGCCGACACACGACACATTTACACAGGAGAACCTGGGCCGCGCTTTTGGTGGAACGCTACGCGATTTGCGCATCGACCATACAGATGCGCCTGATGGCACCAGCAATGAATTCCGTGTGCTGAGCGATGACGAGGAGCCGCTCATCTTTGGACACGATGGGCGGCTGGTTGACCATTGGCATCCTGAAGTCGATGAGGAGGAGAGCGAATGATCGAGCTGCTTCTGACACCGTTTTACTATGAGTACATGGTCAAGGCCATTGTTGTCAGTGGCGTGATCGGCGGTGTCTGCGCGCTGCTGTCGTGCTTCGTGACCCTCAAAGGGTGGTCGCTGATGGGTGACGCGCTTTCTCATGCAATCGTGCCTGGGGTGGCTGTTGCCTACCTGGTCGGCTTGCCGTTTGCGCTTGGAGCATTTGCCAGCGGGTTGCTGGCAGCTCTGGTGATGGGGGTGGTTAAAAGTAAGACCCGTATCCGCGAGGATGCGGTAATCGGTATTGTTTTCACGACCTTTTTTGCGGCCGGGGTGCTGATGATCTCGCTGTTCCCCAGCAACATCAGCCTTAAAACCATTGTGCTCGGCAATATCCTAGGCATTGCTGATTCTGACATCATCCAGATGCTGGCGATTTCCGCTGTTGCGTTGCTCGTTGTTGGTTTGAAGTGGAAAGACCTGCTGTTGTTCGCCTTTGACCCTAATCAGGCTCAGGCAATTGGATTGAACACCACACGCTTAAATCTTATGCTGCTGGCCCTTTTGGCTGCCACGGCTGTCGCGGCACTGCAGGCCGTAGGGGCTGTCCTTGTGATTGCCATGCTTGTGACACCGGGCGCAACCGCCTATCAGCTTACTGACCGCTTCGGGCGGATGATGCTGCTTGCCTGCCTTATGGGCGTTGTCACGAGCATGTTGGGTGCTTACATCAGTTACTTCCTCAACGGTTCGACCGGTGGTTGCATTGTCTGCCTCCAGACCATTGTGTTTTTAGTGGTATTCTTTTTCGCTCCTAAATACGGTATTGTCGCCGCGCGCCGTAAGGCGCGCCGCACGACAGACGCGCTGCTTATTGCAGGCGATGCCCAACCTGTGCCAGCACTGAGAGGCTTATGAACCTACACCATCTTCTTGAACCTTTCCAATATAGATTCATGGTTGAAGCGATGCTCATGGCAGCTTTGATTGGTGGCACGTGTGCGGTCCTTTCGTGTTACCTTGTGCTTAAAGGGTGGTCGTTAATGGGCGATGCCATCAGCCACGCAGTGCTGCCGGGCATTGTGTTGGCGTATATCGTGGGCGCGCCGCTGGCAGTGGGGGCTTTTCTTGCTGGACTGCTCTGTGCGTCTGGAACGGGTTGGATTACGAACCACAGCCGTCTCAAGGGCGATGCTGTGATGGGTGTGGTCTTCACCGGCCTGTTCGCCTTGGGACTTGTGATGTTCACGAAAGTCACGACGGACGTTCACCTGAACCATATCCTTTTCGGCAGCCTGCTCGGCATTGAACGCAGCGACATGCTCCAGGCTGTTATTGCCGCTGGCTTGACGCTGGTAATTCTCGCTGTGGTTCGTAAAGATATTTTGCTTTATCTGTTTGATGCCAATCAGGCCCGGGCTGTGGGTCTTAACACAACCTTTCTACACTATCTTTTTCTTGCCCTGCTCTCGCTGACGATCGTCGCGGCACTACAGGCTGTTGGCATTATCCTGACCGTGGCAATGTTAATTGTACCGGGTTGTATTGGTTTGCTCCTGACCGACCGCTTTGGACAGATGATGGCGATTGCTTCTGGCGCAGCAATTTCCAGTGCAATTGCGGGGACATATATCAGCTACTTTCTCAACGGAGAGACAGGTGCCTGCATTGTGCTGACCCAAGCCCTGATTCTTACGCTTGCGGCACTTTTCGGGCCTAAGTACGGCATCCTTTCGCGTGCCCGCGCAGCGCGTCAAGCGGCTGCCAGATACGACGGGGTGTGATTTTACTTAGCTGCATCATACCTCTTCATTGTCACTTTCAACTAAACTACTTTTTGCTGGATTTTTGTTGAGGGGTATTGTTGCATGGGACATTTTTTTGTCCAATGTGTTGTCGCATTTCATATTACAATTCAGCATTCTTAAAAACCGGCAATAAAGCCATTGATAATATTCGAGAATTTTTGTATAAGTGTGTACATGCGCTGGACTTTTTTGATGTTAATTATGTTTCGTAAACTTATATTAGTTTTTTCTTTCCTTTTCATCGCTGACTTTTCCTACGCGGCGATCGCAATCATTCATGGGTATGATTCGGTGGCGGCCGGCGAGCGCGGGTTTGCCAGAGCACTGGCAACGCACGCTGAACGCTGGTACAAGGAGTTCGGCGTGCCCTGTGAAATGAGTGATGACCGTAATCTGGGGCAACTGCTCACCAATAAAAAACTGGCTCTTCTGGTTTATGTTTCACAGCCGACCGCGGCTCAAATGAGCGCGCTCAGGAAGTTTGTCAATCGCGGCGGTAAACTCATTGTTTTCTATTCGTCTTCCGGTGAGCTGGCTGCCTTGATGGGTATGAAGCAGCTGGGATATCAGGGCAACCGACCTGCAGGGCATTGGGCATCCATGCACTTTGTTCAGCCAGGCGTTGAGGGAGCGCCCGAGAAAATTCAGCAAAGTTCCAGCAATCTGCTCGCCATGGCACCGGTAACTGGCCAGTCGCGGGTTATCGCCTGGTGGCACGACCGGCAGGGGCGCCGTAACGATGCAGCCTGGCTCGCCTCATCGGCTGGTTATTGGATGACCCATGTGATGCTGGCCGACGGCGATGCTGCGGCCAAGGCGCAGTTGTTGCTGGCTCTGGCTGCTGCGTCGGATCGTTCGCTGTGGGCACCGGCAGCTCGTAAAATACTGGCGGACGCTGCCAAGGTCGGCGGCTCAGGTGGGCCAGCTGGGTTGCAGGAAATGGCAGGACGTGTCAACAACTCCCCGCGTCGGGCGCGGGCAGTAAAGGCCGTGTCCGCGTTGGTTGCCGGAGAGCGAGCGTTGAAAGGCCGGCTCCAAAAGGGGCAGGGATATCAACTCTGGCAGGATGCTTCAGATCTGCGGACTGCGACCTACGAGGTTTACGGTCTGATGCAGCAACCGCGGCCGGGCGAGATACGCGCAGTCTGGGACCACTCTGGTCAGGGGCTCTATCCAGGCAACTGGAAACTCACCTGCGAACAACTGCATAACGCGGGTATAACCGATATCTATGTCAATGTCGCCGGGGCGGGCTTTGCTTATTACAACAGCCGAGTGCTGCCACAGGCGGCGGTGTTTCAGGAGCAGGGCGATCAGTTGGCGGCCTGCCTCAAGGCTGCGCGTCCTCTTGGGCTGCGGGTGCATGGCTGGATGCTCTGTTTTTCCACTGAGAGAGCTACTGCCGAGAGGCTGGAGATCTTTGGCAAACGCGGGTGGTTGATCAAACTTCCTGGAAATAAAGACTCCCGTTGGATGAATCCAGCTGTGCCGGAGGTGCGCGCCTATTTAGTGAAGGCAGCGCGGGAGATGGCGGTCAATTACAAGCTGGACGGAGTGCATCTGGACTTTGCGCGTTACCCGGATTTCAACAGCTCATTGGGTGAATCAACCCGTCAGAAATTTCAACGCGATGTGAAACGCTCGGTCAAAAACTGGCCGGCTGATGTCAAGCCAGGCGGGGTTTTGCACAATCAATTCGCAGGCTGGCGGGTGGGTCACATCTCGCAGTTTGTCAATGAGTGCCGGCGCACACTCAAACGTGATGCCCCTGGCACGCTGCTGACCGCCGCGGTTTTTGGAAAATATCCCTCTTGCCTGGCCGCAGTTGGGCAGGACTGGGAGTCTTGGCTGAACATCGATTTGGTTGATTATGTTTCGCCAATGAATTACACAGAAAATCTTGAGAACTTTCGCACATGGGTGGCTGATCAATCCCGCACACGTTCGCAACGTCTGCGGGTGGTGCCTGGTATTGGTGTCAGCGCCAATGAAAGCCGGCTGAATGCCGCTGAGGTAATTGATCAGATTAATGCTGTGCGGCGTTCAGGGTGTCCGGGTTTCGCACTCTTTAACCTTGACACAACCATGCGCCAGGAGATCCTGCCTGTGCTGCGCATGGGTATCAGCGCACCGTGACCGCGGGGAGGCGAATTTATGCAGCCCGCTTTGCAACTTCATCTCGCTTTAGTCGCTTAGGCGACTAGAAAAAACAAGTAATTGTTCTTTCCAAAAAGTTGTTTAGCGGGCCTTATTGCGGCTTGTTTCGCAATCATCCACCGCATAGCGGCGGATATACTGTTTCGCAATCATCCACCGCATAGCGGCGGATATACTGTGTTGCTTTCAGTATGTCCGCCGCTATGCGGTGGATGGAAATTACATCCCACTTTCCACATCCCACTTTTCACCTCAAAAACAACGCAGTGCGTTTATTCCATTCCGACAAAGCTTACGACACCGTGCAGCAACTCGCGTGCTCGCGTGCAGCAACTCAATTTTAAAGTAGCATCGGCGCGGTTGATTTGATAAAGTTATTTTAAATTATGGTTCGTTCACGCAAAGAAAGGAAAAGCCGTATGAAGCAAATTATCCCTCAAGTCGCTTTAGCGTCTATGTTGTTATCACAAGTTTTTGCAGCCGCGGCCCCGCAACCCTATGGAGCCTTGCCCAGCCCGGCACAATTGGCTTGGCATGAGCTGGAGCAGTACGCCTTCTGTCATTTTACTATCAATACCTTCACTGATAAGGAGTGGGGGTACGGAGACGAAGATCCAACGCTATTCAATCCGACTGATTTTGATGCAAACCAGATTGTCGGCACTGCGAAAGCCGCTGGGATGAGGGCGTTCATCCTGACCTGCAAACACCACGACGGTTTTTGCCTCTGGCCCACTAAAACCACTGGACACAATATCTCGAAGTCTCCATGGAAGGATGGCAAAGGTGATATTGTTCGCGAGCTTTCCGATGCAGCCCGGCGGCATGGTATGAAGTTCGGTGTCTATCTCTCTCCATGGGATCGTAACAGCGAGATCTACGGCACGCCCAAGTATATTGAAAAGTTACGCAGCCAACTAACCGAATTGCTGAGTAACTATGGCGATATCTTTGAAATTTGGTTTGATGGCGCCAATGGCGGCGACGGTTACTATGGGGGAGCTCGCACGACCCGCCGTATCGACCGTACCACCTACTATGACTGGCCTGTAACCTGGGCTCTTGCAAACAAACTGCAGCCAGGGGCGGTACTTTTTTCAGATGTTGGCCCTGGTGTGCGCTGGATCGGCAATGAGCGCGGTATTGCGCACTACCCTTGCTGGGCCACCTACACGCCCAAGGGCCAGGATGGTCGGCTGCCGGGTCCCGGCGATGTGCAGCATGAACTGGGACAGGGAGGTACTGTTGATGGGGCTGCCTGGATACCAGGCGAGTGTGATGTCTCGATTCGACCGGGTTGGTTCTACCACGCCCATCAGGATGATCAGGTGAAAACACCCAAGCAACTCGTTGATCTGTATTTCGCCTCTGTCGGACACGGGGCCTCTTTCCTGCTCAACCTGGCCCCTGACCGGCGTGGTCAGCTGCACCACAACGATTGCTATTCACTGATCACCTACGGCAAGATTATGGAGCAGCTCTTCAGCAAGAACTTGGCCGAGGGCGCCAAGGCCTCGGCCGACCAGAGCCGCGAGCCCAACGCTGACAATGATTTTTCAGCCATGCGTGTACTGGACGGAGAGCGGAGCACCTACTGGGCCACGCCTGACAATACAAAGAGCGCCACCCTGACCCTTGATCTGAAAGGCAGGCAGAGTTTCGACGTGATCCGTCTGCGTGAACCCATTGCTCTGGGGCAGCGCGTCCGGCGCTTTGCAATCGACGTGCGGGCCGATGGTGTTTGGAAAGAGTGGGTGGCCAATGGCTCATCAATTGGGGCGCACGTGCTTTTCCGGCAGACACTTGTCACGACCGATGGCGTGCGCGTCCGTATCCTCGAGAGTGCGGCCTGCCCCCTTATTAGCGAGGTTTCGCTGTGGAAGCTCCCTGAGTTCATTCCGCATCATCTTCCCGTTGCATTGAAGCCCGGCGAACTGGATCGCAGCGGATGGAAGATCCACGCAGATTTTGATTCCATGGAACACCCCGTTGCCCACGCCATTGACGGCAATCCGCGCACCTTCTGGTGTACGCATAATGGAGAGGCGCGTGAGCACGCTCCCCCGCAATCGCTCACAATTGATTTTGCGAAGGACGAAACCTTTGACGCGATTGAGGTGCTTCCGCGTCAGGACAATACCCCGCATGCCGTTGTTGACCGCTATGCAGTGCAATGGAGCGCGGATGGCAAGGATTGGAGCAAGCCTCTTGAAGGCGGGTTTTCAAATATCCGCAGCAATCCGATCGCCCAGCGGATTGCCCTGCCCGCGCCGGTCACTGCCCGTCACCTGAAGTTCACTGCCCTGCGGGTGTTGGAGAAAGATAATGTCACCATTGCGGAGATTCGGTTGTTCAGCCCACCCTGATTGTAAACCTAACCAAAATTTTCCAGTAATATGTATAACGAAGTCGACAGTCATACTCATACCATTGCCAGCGGTCATGCCTACAGCACCCTGGCTGAAAACATTGTCGTAGCCGCCGAGCGTGAGATCAAACTACTCGCTATAACCGACCATGGACCGGCCATGCCGGGGGCACCGCACCCCTGGTTTTTCAGCAATATACGGGTTGTCCCCCGCATAATCAACGGAGTGGGGGTCCTTCGCGGCGTAGAAGCCAATATTATGAATAGCAGCGGTGAGCTGGACATGAATCCCGATGTGCTGCAACGGCTGGATATCGTACTTGGAGGCCTGCACGAACCATTATTCACGCCTCAAAATAGAGCCATGCACACGGAGGCTGTGATCAGAACAATGGCATCCGGACAGATTGATGTTTTTGCCCATGGCGGAAATCCGGCGTTTCCAATCGATGCAGATGAGGTGGCGAAAGCGGCGGCTGAGTATCGAGTGCTGATTGAAATCAACAACTCCTCTTTTACCACTTCCCGAGTAGGCAGTGAGCCGAACTGCAGGGCTCTCGCGGAGGCGGTTGCTGTGCATGGCGGTCAATTGACCTTTGGCTCAGATGCGCATTTTGCCGCCCACGTAGGTGTGTTTGATCAATGCGTTGCCTTGGTTCAGAGCATTGGTTTCCCGGAGGAGCGGATTGTCAGCCGCCGCGCACTTGATTTTTTAAATTTCCTTATCTCAAAGAATAAACACTCAGATCTTTCAGAGCTGAGTGCGTTGTTTGATTCGCAGTAAGCCGTGAGTTGCTTTTAGAGTAATGTCTCAATAATCCGCTTTGGAGCAGCCTAAAGGCTGGACAACAAACCTTACGGGGCAGCCGTTTGTTGTTCACGCTTTCATGTCACGGCGTAAAAGCGAAGCTCGACTTGTCCGGGCGTAGCTATTGCGAAGCCTGAAGCCGGATGAGCCAAGCAAAGATAATGAAATCTTTTGGCGCACCTTTGGCAAATAACCACCAAACGTCCGTTAATTGCTTCATCCTCCTTTGCCAAGACTACGGCGGACACGGTGGAAGCAAGCCTATTTAGGATGTGCTTTTCGCATGCCTGTTGCAAAAAGCCGTTCATCGAGCGGATTCAGTTGATCTCTGTAGGTCCGGTTTCCAACCGGACATGTCCGATTGGAAATCGGACCTACGTTGCTCTTGCATAAAAGGCGCGACCTCTTCACTCGTGCACTATCGCATTTACGCACTCGCGCACTTATTCACTCCGCGCTCCTCGCGGGCCTAGCATCTTTATCCGGATGCTTATAGGGTGTCCGGTCGAAAACATCACTCCCTGGCTGGTGCTCAAGGATGGCACTACCTGGAACAGGCAGTATATGCCTAGCAGATATCGCTGATAGCTTTTCTGTCCGCGTCGATATTATAGTTTTTATTGAACTCTAATCAAAATAGGATATGTCTCCGGTTGATGATGGCTACACTTTTACTGGCAGATCCTGCGTAATCCAGCCTGAATCTTACGTGATATTGTTGACTCCGATGTTTTGAATAATTCGGCTAAAACGCTCCCCTTGAAAAACGATGGGCTTAAGTTTCTAACATCAATAATATCTTGCGTTTTACCATCCTCTGGTGAGATGCTCCGCTTAAGCCTTGTTTCAACTACTTGCCATATCAACCGATTTGCATCAATGGCCTTCCTGTTTTGCACCACCGCATCCCTAATTGCGTTTTGTGAAATTGTCCGTATATCTGACCCGGTCATTCCCTCTGAAAGGTCTGAAAGTAGCTCTGTGTTTTGGCAAACGCATCTATCTCATCAAGGAAAAGGATACAATGTCCGTGAGCGACATGGTCAAGAAATATTTTAATGCATCAGCATTTTGCCTATACAGGTATTTCAACTGGTATTCCGACTTTAACTGCAACGGGAGTATATATGTCAACATCCTCAGTAGGAGTCTCTATCGAAACAACAAGCGAATAGCGACATTTGCTATTCTCTTTACACAAGTGCTGTCTATCCTTCCACCACCCCCCTGCAGGAAAAACAGCAATCAGATTTGAGGCGGCTAAGTCAGCCGCGGTACCCTCCCATATATCTGAATGGATGGAACCAACATTACGCGCATTCGGGCCCAGAAACCATTTATCAGAAGGCCCACTTGTCCCAGGGTGACCATCTTCATCTCGAGCTTTTTCATTTACTCTCGCCACAAAATCAGGCTTATCCTCACCAGCTCCGTTTACCTCAAACCGCAGAAGATGCGATGGATAACGATAACGGTTATTCCAGCCTATTTCACCCGGGCCGGGCTCGATAAAATACGATAAAGTAACTCGCATCTTAACCTTTGTTTCTCCAAGATCACTGAGAGCCTCCACCGGCCATGGCAGATCATGCACATGCATATCTTTTGTGGCAATAGTACCTTTGTCATTTTTCCAATAGGGCTGAAGAGTTGATTGTTTTATTAAAGTTAGCGAGTTGCGGGCGCAATGCAATGCTCTCTCTAGGCCGGGGACTCCGTATCCACAGATTCTTAAAAGTCGAGCATAATCACTTTTAGTACAACTTGCTGCTGAAGGCAGAAACTGACGTTTGAGAGCATCTGTCCACTCCGCCGTATGCACCATCAATGCCCGGATTGTCTCAGGCCATGCTTCAGGATACATAGACTGGATTTGCGCAGCCATCCAGGCAGCTTGCGCTGATGCCGCACTGGTTGCGTTAAAAGGGGCAAACTGGGCCTTGTGTGGCTTGTGGCAAGTTGACACCAAAGCTAGATCTTCAGAGAGAAAAATAGAGTCATTCGGCCCCTTAGCAACATTACCGCCCTCAAAGACAATCTCCGGCTTCACAGGCCATTTATTCACCGGCCAGGTCACAGATGTTGTACTATGCGGGGACAACTCCCCGTGGCCAGCAATAGGAACATAGCTCCTCAAAAATGGATCAACAATCTGCACCTTTTCTGTGTACGCACCGACCGTCAGAGCATTCCATGATTGCCCCGGATCGTGAATTTCGTTGGTAATGTTAGCCGCTGGATAATTTTTCCAATCATTCTGGTCTCTCACGTTACCTGCACTTATAACAAGCAAATGTCCATTATTCACACCATGATCAAGAATGCAGACACATACAGCAGAGTTCTCATCAAAAGTTGTTCGATCAAGAAGTCCATGAACCTGTGCGACCTGATCTCTATTTGTAAGCTCAATATAGAAAGAGGCAACCTCTTTTGCCAAACGGAATTCTGCAATATCATCGGAAGCTGTAATCAAAAACTCCAACTGTCTTCGATTGGCTTTAATAAGTGTGACCGCTCTCTCGGGAAAGTGCAACTCTCCCTCCGCCACTTCAATCTCTTGTTCACCGGCAAGCACCTTAAAACTCGCTGTCAGATTCGAATCTGGTGGATCCTGTTTCTCCTCACACCTTAACCACACTTCAACCCAGAGAGCTTCATCCCCAGGAATAAGAGCGCGTTCGTTCAGTGGCCAGAACGACTTTAAAACTGACTGTCTTATATCACCAATGCAATTGATTAATTGTTGGTGTTTAGGTTTACCGCTTTTTGAATCATGTCCGGCATAATCGTTTATTCGCTTAAGAAAGAAGTTACGACTTGCATGTGGAACATAAACCGTTGCCTGAGTTTTCTCATTCTGCTCAATGATCGCCTTACGAACATTAAGCAACCGGATACCAGACCTTATGTTTTCAAGGCTCTTGATGGGCATGTCAGCATTTGGTTCACTGATAAAATCAATTAATGAACCATCTTGGCTTGCAGAGCGTTACTACGTTCTTCAAGCATATTATTTAACAAGGCCTCGTTCACACACTGCTTATCGGCCAGAATTGACTGCTTTATTGCATCTCGGCAGGCATAATCAATCTCTGCGTGACTCAGTCCTTCACTTTTTTCGACAACCGTTTCCCAGTTGATTCTTTTCGGGAGAAATGATGCCAGAATGTTTTGAATTAATGCCTTGCGAAACTCAGGTTCAGGGTCAGTAAAATAGAGAACATCATCAAAGCGACGGTAAAGAGCCCTGTCTAAAAGCCTGGGGCTATTAGTTGCCGCAACAATTAAACTGTCTGATTTATCCTGTTCAATGAACTGAAGAAAGGCATTCAGATCTCGGCGCATTTCGCCCACATCGTTATCCATAGAGCGTTCACCGCCGATAGCATCAAACTCATCAAAGAGATAAACACCTCCCTCCTGCTGAATCAGATCAAAAATCTGACGCAGCTTCGCGGTTGTCTCCCCCATAAACTTGGTCACTAGCTTATCGATCTGAATTGTATGCAGCGGCAGCTGCAACTCATGCGCCAGCACCTTGGCGGACATCGTCTTGCCTGTCCCCGGAGGACCGGCCATCAGAATTTTTCGTCTATGACTCAACCCGTGTGCCTTAAGCTTATGCTGCTGCTTATATTCATGCAAAACCCGCTCAATCCGTTGCTTGAGCTCCACCGGAAGAACAAGCGAGGCAATCGGAACCTGCGGGTCTTCGGATAAGACAAGATAACTCAAATCACCTTTAAACTGCAGAACCCTGCTCCTCTTCTGCTTTCGCGACTTTTCGACAATCTGGCGTATATCATGCGCCACAGCACCATGACCTTGACTGGCCTCATGCGCAGCAACCTGAAGTGCGATCGTATAGAAACGCTCTGGGTTGTCGCTGAAATGCGACCTTATTAATGATTTTATTTGTTCTGCTGTAGCCATTTTAAATCTCTCTTATTACAGCTGTATTGTACTCTCTGCTGCAAAGAAAAGCAAATGCATCAAAGTGCGAATTTCGAATCAATCTCATGCACTTCCAGCCGTACACACCGGATAGGAAAGCCCCCCCCTGTCGACTCAACAACTACTCCGTAACTCCCTCACCTAAAAAACAATATTAATTTGCATCAGTTTTTCGTCTTTACATAATTGCAACAAAGAGTCGATATGCCCATTTCGGACATCTGTTTCAAGAGCAAAAAATCTGAAATCTTTTGTGTTTTTTCCAAGGTTTGTTGAAGCCAAGATATTATCTACCTGCCCCGTAAGGCTCGAATCAAGTTTATTAAACATACTATAGGGATGGGGTCGTTTATCCAAAGATACGTTTATTTTTATATTAGGCAACTGTACCTCCCATCCATTTATATTCTGAAAATCCCTGTTTTTATCTAAAGGCCTGAATCTTCTGCGTTGCCGCACTCCGGGCAGGCGGCGAGGTGATAATCGTGGAACGTCTGAATGTCAGCTTCGGGGAAGAGTGGGCGCTCGTGTCGAGGATGTCCTGGTTGCCCACCGATCTTGCGTTTCAGTTCAATGACTTCCTTTTGCAAGGCCTCTATCTGCCGCTGCTGTAAATCCACCTGCCGTGATGAATCGCGGATGACCTTGACCACCGCTTCCGCTCCGGCGCGATAAATGGCCAGTGCTTGTTCAGG
>JBAYXX010000099.1:0-14816 GCA_041673345.1 Kiritimatiellia bacterium | reverse complement strand
CACCAACGGCACGGCATACGCCGCGCCCACAATCATAAAGACCGCCGCAGCCGCGAGGACTGCTCTGTTTGTCATGCATTTCATATGCGTTACCTTTCTTTAAGTATGTCTTCACATACAGTGTTAAAAAAACACCGAATTACATTTATGGTACATGATATGCGGGGGGGGGGTAATAGTCAAGCGCCTTCTTGAGTTATTTGTTTTATCCCGAATGGAGTGAAAGAAAATGGTGTAACGTCGATGTATGGAAAGTAGCCTAGCGCAGCATAGCCGCAACCATTTTTTATCTCTCACAGAGGCACAGAGGTCTCAGAGTTGCGAAGAGTTCAGAGGAATATACTGCTACTACTCTCTGTACTACTCTGTGCCTCTGTGAGAGATAAAAAACACATGGGGAACACCTTGAACCATTTGAAGTTATAGGCAAGCCGACCGCGCAGCGACACTGCGCTTTTAAAGCATTCAACCCGCTTTGCACCTGTCTACAACAAAGCGCACACCCGCACCTAAACAGCTCAACCAATCGCCTTTTAAATTAGTTTAGGGTGTTAAATGAGTCTGATTTCACGTAAAATACCTCTTTTCTGACGGCATAAAAATTGCTATTAAATAGTATTGCTAAAAAATACCGGATTGTGCGCATTATGATACTCAACAAGATCTTCAAATTTTTTAAAGCCGAATTCTTACTGTTACCGTTTATCTTTCCGGTTGTGGCACACGCTGCTGGCGAAACCTTGATCACGAGGCTTGAGCTGGAGCACTCCAGCGAACTGGCTGCGATGAACCTCATCCCGCAAAAAGGGGCGCTTCAAATTCGAGTTGTCAACCCGGAAAACAAAACAGGCTTTGATCTGAGCTTCACAACCGGCGAGTCCATCTGCGCACTCGCCCCTAAACGGTTTTTTCCAGAGGAGCGGGAACGGCTGATCACCACTTACCCAGCACCGGAGATTGGCACCAACCTCTGCTGGTTCACCTTCAAGCGTACGGAGCGTTCATGGAGCGCGTTCATCAATGATCACCCCGTTCTCAGAATGCCGGAGCTGTGGAACGGTCAAGTGCAGCTCCAGCACTCGCCAACTCTCTCCCCCGCCGACGATGATATCGACGACTACACCCAGCGCCTCGGCAGCTTTACATTCGAAGATGACTTTTTGGTCCCTGCCGGCTCGGCCTTCCCGCCTGCCTGGGAGATCATCGCCGGCAATTGGACGTTACATTCCGTGACCGGAACAGTCACCGGCACTGGCGGCGGACACACTCTGGCCCGCCAGCCTAAGCCGGAGAAAAGCCCCAACTTCTACACGCTCGAAGGAGGTGGCACGAACGCCATTGTGCTCGCAGGCGAGCCCTTCTACACCCACTACACCATGCGCGCCTCGATTCAACACAACAACGGCACTAACGGCATCGTCTTCCTGGCAGCGGAAAAAGGCGGCTGGATGGCCTTCACAACACGCACCGACAGGAAGAGCGGACGACTGACGCTGGATTTGTGGCAGCAGTCAGGCGACCCAGCGGCCCCCCCCCATTACATTGAATCCGTTCAGACTGAGCTGCCTGTTGGTCAGTGGCTCTTGTTGGAGATTAAACTGTTCGATCAATATGTGATCTGCCTGGCTGATCACATCCCAGTCATCCGCCATAGGATGGATCTGCCACCGGGCGGTCGTTTCGGGCTGTACGCCAACATGCCTGCAGGCGAGGTCACCCGTTTTGATGATGTCTCCGCCGCCAACCATGAGGATCTCCTGATTACAACCCCCTTTGAGATCGACTTTCTGACCCATCCCTCCTCACCAACAATCCAATCACTTGTACGCGACACTACCTGCTGGGCTTACTTTCCTCCCGCCCAAGGCACTAACATCTGGCGCTACGGTACAGCCGGTTCAGTTCCCCTGCGCCAGGCAACACTGGTGGTGGCCACCTCGGACGAATTCACCGCCGGTCTAACCTGCGGCGCGGGAGCCGGCGAGCGCCCTTACTACCGCTTCAGTTGCGCACAATCCCTCTCCAACCGCACCTACGCCTTGGAGTATGTAACTGCAACCAACACAGCCATACTTGACGCGTTCACCACCGCTTTCACCAGCAACCGCGTTCATCTAGTGCTGGATGCCCTGCGCCCTCATGAATTGAAAGCATACGCTGACAATAAACTGGTCTGCTTCGCCCGCCCGGCAGAGCAGCCTGGTGGCATTCAGGGCGTTTTCGCTGTCAACCCCGACGACTTTTTCTTCACCGCGCCCGAGGTTTCCTCTATTGACTCGACGCTGGTTGAGCGTTTTGAAAAAAATCCGATCTATGTCAATGATCCCTTTATGCGCCACTGGGCCTCTCCTGAGGGGCAGTGGGTCATCTTTGAAGATGGCACAACCTGGTTTAAAGGCGATATCACCGGAGCAGTCAAGGTACGTATGCCGGTTATCAACAACGCGGTGCTGCACCTCGGCGTGCCTGAGGGATCGTCCAACGGGCTCTGCCGAGTATCGATCAACAACGACATCATCTCCCTGCACACCGAAGCTGCGGGCACACAGGCTGTATTTACTGTCAAGGCCGAGGAGATCCCCGAGGTGCCCTATGAAAAGACCAAGATCAAACTCTTCACCGTCGGCGTGGATGACCACATCGTGTGGCTGGGCTGCGATAAGACCCTGATTGCGAAAACCCACCTGCCCGCGCCGTTAAAAGGGCGCCGCATACGCATGGAGGGCATGGAACTCACCAGCCTAGCACACACGTTTGTCAATCGCGACAATGTCTTCGACACCCTATTCACTGAATCGCTCTACAACTGGAGCATCAACGGCGGATGTTGGGAGGTCGTCAACCGCTTCTTCTGCGAACCAACCTGGTCGCATATGAACGGCGAAAGCTCTGACAGCTTAGCCGCGCTCTGGTCCAAGTATATTTTCGCAGGCGATTTCTCCATTGAATTCTATGCTGGCATGCGTATGGGCTGGTACAACCGTCCAGGCGACCTCAATCTGACAGTGATGAGCAGATCCAACCAGACTGGCAGCGGCTACACCGCCATTGCCACTGGCTGGGACCCAGATCACTCACAGCTCTACTCGCGCCTGCTGCGTGATGGCGTGCAGATGGATATCACTACAAAATATCTCGTGCCGCGCACCCGCGAAGGGCTGGCACGGAAAGGCTACCAACCGCTGGTCGCCAAAGGACGCGACATTCACGGTGCCTGGTATGGAATACAGTTGCGGCGGATTGGCAACAACCTGCAGTATATCTATGATAATGAGGAGGTCTTCAATGTAATTGACGACAATCCGTTGCAGGATGGATCACTCGGCATCTGGACCTACTGCAACTCGATGATGGTCGCGCGAATTAAGATCGCCGCAGAGTCAATCCAACCGCGCCCTTTTAAGTTCCACTCTATTCCAGCGGGCGCGCCCACCGCTGAGCCGCCTCCAGCCATCGTCGACTCTGGCATCCTTGTCAACAACCGAGTGGTACAACCGCTCACGCCCGACCACTGGGAGCCTTTCGATACTGTCAGCCACCCAGTGGTCAATTTCAAAAAAACGCAAGAAGGAAAGCCGGAGATGTTCGTGACCTCGCTGCTCGGGGCAGGCTCATTTCTGGTTAAATGCAATCTTCCGCCAGCCATGCCGGATAAAATGCTGGGCTGGCGTTTTGAGATGGCACGGCATCCGGAGGCGCGGGTCAACTTCGAATTCACCACTCTGACTGAAAATCCCAAGAAAGAGAAAAAGCCTAAACAAGGCTGGACTTACATTCTCTGTGGCACCACTGAGAGGCGGGGTCCCCGTAAAATCGCCGGACAGAGTAAAGAGATTCCACCCTCCGATAAGGAGGCAAAAAACTTGATCTGGACCCCTGTGGAACTATGGATCCCTTCAGAGGTTATCCGGGAAAACCTGGCGGTTCAAATCGAAGGGTTTGGCAACCTGCAGCCCAGCGAACTTCAAGAGGGATTAGGAGGCAACCCGCCACACGCCTGGTACGCGATCCGCAGATTCCGTGAGATTCATCGCGGCGTCCCCGAACTCAGCGGCCCTCCAGAGCAGCGCAATGCTATTGCAGAGCTGGCCAAGGTGGTCCACTCACTGCCGCCTGGAGAGCTGCAGATGGTTCAACTTCCTGCCGCGCTTGACCCTGCGGAGCCAGTGATTGAGTGGGCTGTTCCAGAGATGGCCAACTTCGGTCTGCTGGCACAGGAAGACAGCGCCATCCCTGGCTCGATTCTTATCACCCCCACCCACCCGTGGCCCTCCCCTTTACTACCTCCCAAACAAATTAAGACCGATGCTGTGACCGCCCCCTTTGAAACCGAAGGCAACAACATCCGCGTCCTGATTCCGCTAGAACTGCTCAAGCCCAAACACATGACGCTCACCGTTGAGCTCTCTGACGGACGCTACTTCCGGCAAGTCGTGCCCATGCGCATGAATGAGACCGCCAACTTCCCCCCCATTCTGCTCTCACTAGAGATGCCCGAGGGCGGCATCAAAACCTTTGAGGAGCGTCCGCAGGATCCAGCACTTCATAAAAGCAGGGCGGCCATATCCTTTGACCACTCTGATCCAATCCGAGGCGGAACGCTCAAAATCTCCAATGAGGGCCAAACCTACCGCCTGCACGGATTTCTGACCAAAAGAATTGACCTTGCAGCCACGCCGCTTGTTCAGTTTAAATACAAGGGTGACCCCATGAGCAAAACATCACTCAGCTATGGGTCGGAGGGCTTCACCTTCTCGGAGGTCTTTAACACCCGTATCCGCTATAGCGGGCAGACCCCGGCTGTTATGGATGACAGTTGGCACACATGGATGGGGTTACCCTTCGACGCGCTGGGAAATCTTCCACTGACATCACGCACCACTATCAAACCCAGCTATATGCTCTTCGCCTCACGCTCCTCCGTGGATCAGAGCGGACTCCACAGCTATCTGCAAATTGATGACATTGCCTCCGGCCCAGCGGTCGGACCACAACGCCCCTTTGCATTCAAGGCCGATTACATTGATCAGGATGGTGTAGCCGAGGTTCAGTACGCATTGCTCATTGGCAACAAACCCTACGATTCAAGGGGAGCTGCGGAGCTGCAATCCATCAAGTGGATCGCATGTCAAAACAGCACAGTAGTTGAACCAGAGACCAAGGAACTACCTGATGGCATTCACCACCTGCTGGTGCGGGCCAAAGATAACCGCGGCGCATGGTCGGAGCCCTCTGACCTTCCATTTATTCTTGACCGGACGTCACCGGTTGTTTCGCACTCCATCAACGCGGTGGATATTTATAACGGCAGCTCCCTGGATATCAGCATCTCGGATCCCGTGGCTCCGCCGGTGATCAACGACTTGGTCTTCATTTGCAATGGCACTGAGTTGGATATCTCGCAGGATCACGGTTTCTGCAATATCACCCACGGAAAGGTTCATATTCAACTAGACTGGATTTGGTCACTGCGTAAAATTTTAATCGGCGTGGCCGACGGAACCGAGCTGCCGCTCACCATTACGGGTATCACCGACGCTGCTGGCAACCGATGCGAGCCCTATGTCATCAAGATACCAATCGACAAATCCTCCGATAAACGACCGCCAACGATCATACCGCAGGAGAAGCCTGCTAACACCTTTGTTTTTGAACCCTCTGTCACAGGCACCCCCTCTTCCATGACCGCTCCGCATGCGAAAATTGAGAGTGTGGTAACACTGGAAGGGCGTGTGATGCAGATCAGCAGTGCGGATACAGGCAAAAACAACCCCGCTCTGAAACTAAGTTTTGACCCGCCCTGGGATCCGGAGACCCACCCGTTCATGGCGCTCTCTTTCCGCTCTGTCAACAGCCCGAAGCCAAAACGCCCCTTCAAAATCTTCTTCGGCGAAGGCAATCGCCGCAAAAAAGGGGATAGAGAGACTAACTTGCTCGACCTGCTGGAGCCGGAGTCGCAGAAGTACATAACCGGCCAGATTTCGTCTGACACCAATGTCTGGAATGATGTAATTATCAACATTCGTGATTTCCTGCGCGCTGGAACTGACAATAACAAAGCCGCTCCCCTCGCATCTGTGACGATTTCCATTTGCGCGAAGACTGCGGGTTCTGTCTCGCAACTGCGCTCACTCTGGATCATGGCGCCTTGGACAGCCAAGAACACATTGACCTACACAGTCTATGACCTGAACGGCGTCACTGAACGCCATTGGCAGGGAGGCTATGTAGAAAACAGTTTCGCGCCCATTGATATCAAGCCGCACACCCCTGATGACAACTGGATGCGCATCCGCTTTGGCGATGCGGTCGGCAACAAAACCGAGCTGCAAATGATACCTCTGCCGCCCGCGTTGTCAGAGGGTAGTTAGCCGGTTATTGAGAAATTCTTAAGAGGTATTGAGTTGAAAGCGGTAATGAAGTAGTGTAAGCATCCTGCTTGCAAAAGTCAAAAGTTAGCCACGCAACGCGCTGCGAAAAAACGATGGGGTAACTCGAGGTTAAGCTGCGCTTTCGGTTGACGATAGCGGCAACGATGCTGGTGGACGGTTTCACGCATGATCCCAATCGTCCACCAACATCGCTTGCCACGCCGAACGACTGGAAGGCGGGTCGCACAGCATCGTCGGCCAACATCGGGTGTAGTAGCCGCTCTATGAGCGGCATGTGTCGCTCATAGAGCGACTACTACACTAGAGTTAGACGATTTCACAAACAGACAACTTTTGGGAAAGAACAATCAATTGTTCTTTCTAGTCGCCTAAGCGACTAACACGCCCTGCCGGGCGGATACAAAAAACAGGAGACCAAATAATATGACCCGCGTTCTGATTCCACAACTGGATGCAAACCTGATTGATGTGACCATCACGGGCTGGAAAAACTCTGTTGGCGACTCTGTCGTTGCCAACGAAACCATTGCCGAACTGACAACTGACAAAGCGGTTTACGAACTCGAAGCGCCTGCCAGCGGAACGCTGCTGGCCATCTTCGCTGAGACCAAGAGCGTGGTGCCCACTGGATACATCATTGCTCTGATCGGAACACAAGGCGAAGAAGACACTAAGGCGGTGAGCGACAACCAGCGCTGTATGGCCGCTTACATAGGAGAGGCGCAGGGCACCCACACTAGTGACATCAGGGAAGAGCGTAAAGAGCGCGTGCGGGCAACCCCAAAGGCACGCCGACTGGCTAAAAAAAACGGTCTGACGCTGGAGGAAATACAGCAAAAAACCAATGTGGAGGTGGTTGATGAAGCCGCCATCAATAAATTTTTGGAGTTATCAACATGAAAACAGCACTTGTCACCGGCGGTGCCCGCGGTATCGGGCGCGCCATTGCCCTCGCTCTCGCGAAGGATGGCTTCAACCTTGCCATCCACTACCGCAGCTCACAACAGGAGGCCCAGCAAACCGTTGATGAGATCATCGCGGCTGGCGGCGCCGCGGCTACCTTCCAAGCTGACCTTAACGATCCAGATCAGATCACTGCGCTGATGGAAGAGGTGACGGAACGCTGTAGCGCTGTTCACACCTTTGTCTGCAACGCTGGCATCATGCACAGTCAGCTGCTCTCATTCACCAAGTTTGAGAATTGGCGCAGTGTCATGAGCGCCAACCTGGATGCCGCCTTTCTGCTCACCAAGGCGCTCTCGCGGCCCATGGCCCGGCAGCGGAGCGGGCGCATCATCTATATCTCATCCGATGCCGCCCTGATGGGCGATCTGATGCGTTGCGCCTACAGCGCCTCCAAAGCCGGCCTGCTGGGACTGGCCCGCACAGCCGCGCGTGAGCTAGCCGCCTCCGGCATCACGGTCAACTCCATCACACCGGGTATTATTGAAACCGAAATGACCGCCGAAACTCCCGCCACACGCAGAGACAAACAGATCGCCGCCATCCCCATGGGCCGGTTTGGAAAACCGGAAGAGGTGGCGGGCATTGTGCGTTTTTTGGCCTCAGAGGATGCCGCCTGGATCACAGGTCAAACCATATCGGTTGACGGCGGCCTCTGCATGCGCTAAAGCAGCTTGCGAAGCACTGTAGCCGCGGGCCATGACCGCGGTTGGCGCGTTTATGGCTAATCGCCAAACGTCTCGGCTCGCGAAGCACAGCACTTTCGCTTTGTCGGCGCATTCACGACCAGCCGCCCTGCAGCTTCGACTTGTTAATCGCGAGTGTGGCGCAAGTGAGCATGATCTTGCCGCTATCATGGGAATCGAGAGAGTCGAGGTTACACTAACACTTGTTCCTCCGGGCGACTCGTCACCCATCGCATATTCACCCAAGAGTATTTTATTCATCGCCAACTTTTCGGTCTTATAAACATCATTACTCAAGCCACCATTGGGTAGTGCATCAGACTGGTTAATAACAAACTGGATACGGATCACTCTCAGTAGCTGCCGTCCCTTTGCTGAGGTCGATCACCATGACCTGCGGCGGAGCATCCACAGACCACGCCGTCACCTTCGCCTTGGCGACTTGGGTAAAGTTCTCAGGCCAGTCCACACCCGCATTCCAAGTGATGGAGCGGCTTCCCACCTCAACCTTCTTACACACGTCGCCAGTCAAGCGCGTCACTGCGCTGTCTGGAAGTGCGACATCGCTGGTCTCAATCCCCAACGTCACAATCGCCGCCTCAACAGCCAGCTCGTATGTAATATCCACAATGCGCGAACCAGTTTGCTGCGTCATTACCACATCTGTCACCAACGGCACGGCATACGCCGCGCCCACGATCACAAAAACCGCCGCAGCCACAAGGACTGCTCTGTTTGTCATACGCTTCATTTGTGTAGCCTTTCTTTAAGTATGTCTTCACATACAGTGTTTAAAAAATAACGAATTACAATTTGTGGCACATGATATGCGCGGGAGCAACGTAAGTCCGATTTCCAATCGGACATATCCGGTTGGAAACCGGACCTACTGAAAGTCGGCTGCGCCTCCGGTTGACGATAGCGGCGACGATGATAATGGATGATTTACCACATGATCCCAATCGTCCACCAACATCGTCGCACAGCATCGTCGGCCGAAGCAGTAGGGTGCGGATCCGTGACCGCGCCCCATGAACGACCTTGCAATGCAAGCGCAAACTTTGTCGGAGTGGAATAAACGCGTTACGTTGTTTTTGAGGTGAAAAATCTTTGAGGTAAAAAATAAGCGTCCACCGCATAGCGGCGGACATATTGAAAGCAATACAGTATATCCGCCGCTATGCGGTGGATGATTGCGAAACAAGCCGCAATAAGGCCCGATAGACAACTTTTTGCAAAGAACAATTAATTATTTTTTGCGCCCCATAAGCGACTAAGCGTCCTGTAGGACGCTACTGACAGCAAGCTCACCAGTTAGAAGGGCAGATTTCGAAGTGCGCCTGGGGATGAATGCAGGCTGGGCACATCTCGATTGCGGTCACACCAGCATGGATATAGCCACAGTTGCGGCAGCGCCAGATGGTCAGTTTAGAATCACGCTTAAAGACAACACCATTCTCTATATTGGCGGCCAGAGCGCGATACCTCTCACCGTGGAACTTCTCAGCCACTGCGATGCTCTCCATGGCCTTGGCAATCACTCCAAAGCCCTCAGCCCGCGCGACCTTCGCAAAATCAGGGTACATGTGCTGCCACTCATACTCCTCGCCAGCAGCGGCGGCTTTGAGATTATCAATTGTCTCGCCGATCACGCCAGCTGGCAGCCCCACGTTAATCTCAACTTCGCCGCCCTCTAAAAATTTAAAAAGTCGCTTGGCATGCTCTTTTTCCTGCGCGGCGGTCTCTTCAAAAATCGCTGCAATCTGATTAAATCCGTCTTTCTTAGCCTTCGATGCCCAATATGTGTAACGATTACGAGCCGCCGACTCACCGGCGAAAGCGGTTAAAACATTCTTTTCCGTCTGGGTTCCCTTAACAGAAGCCATGATCTTACTCTCCTTTTAGGTGTTAAAAAATATTTATAATTTTAACACTGCGTAGCAATAAAAACAACACCAAGTTCTAAAGCAGCTTTCCGGCATTAAAGGCTATAATGATGTTAAAATAAATATTTTATTGCCTCCGGTAAATCCGAGGCTTGGATGTCAATATTTTTTAAAGTAGTTGTGCGCAAAAATGATAGTATTGTTTTGTCTTTGATAGCCAAACCTTGATCAGGAATACGGGACATTTCCTGAAAAGTTGAACAACCAATTAATATTATAAAAAGATACATAGTCAAAAAGTTTTTTTTCATAAGCATCCCAGCCATGAGACCAATGAATGCCATCCCGTGTTAGGTTTCCGTCAAAGTCATGAGAAGGATTTCTCGTAGCGCCCGCAAAGCTCGCAGAGGTGTACTGGTTGAGGTTGTTGGCAGTATAGGTATTGGTAACTGTAGACTGTCCGCTGTAAACTGTAGACTGTTTACGGTTTCCAATTGGATCGTTGCTATAGCTGTGGTTATCGTTGCCCATGATTGCACTTATGACTTCACCACGGATATTGTAATCAAAATCGTTAATGAGTGTCGCGCCGTTATAATAATCGGCTCGACGGGTGCGGCGGCCAAGCGGATCATTGATATAGTCAAAAGAGCTAACCAAGGAAGGCACGGAACCCACGGAATTGGTAACCACGGTGATTAGATTGCGCTTAGACTCATATGATTTTAGAACTTGGATTTGTGATTGCGGATTGGTTGATGAGGTGCTGATGTAGCCGGAAATTAAGTCTGTACCGGTCAAGTAGGCGTAGGTGAAAAGGTTTGTGCTCGCAGAGTGTGCGGATTCCACAGAATAAAACCTGCCGTACTCATCAAACACATAGACCAAGGTCATCGGAGACAAGGAACCTCCGCTCAGGACGTGCCCAGTATTGCGTCCGAGGGTGTCCTGCTTGCGGTCTATCATGTAGCCATCTTGATTTTCATAGTCGAGCTTTAAGCCATCATAATGGAAGGTGCTGGTTGAGGCTGAGCTTGATGCTGAAAGGATGCGGCCTAAACGGTCGTGGATTAAGGTGATGCCAGGCGTTGAATCGGAGTAATCTACATTTGTGAGCTGGCCGAGATTACCGTAAGCATAGGTTGTGGTTTTACCACGCGCCCAGGCGCGGGTATGGATTTTACCAGTTTCTGTATATGTGTATGATGTTCCGTTTCCATCAGCGTAGAGCTTGTTGGTAAGAAGCCCTGTTGTTTCATCGTAAATCCACCGGGTACTATCCAGTGCGGGAATGCTGCAATCACTTAGTGCTTCTCCTGATGACAGAAGAGTATTGAGGTTCACGTTTGCACATTCATTGCTTCTGGTTGTGGCCATTGCAATTATGTGGCCAGCGGTATCAAACTGACAATAAGAAGACTTCATCTTTTCATGAAAACCCGTTGCACGGATTAACAAACCTCCTTTCTGTTATTCATTTATTAAACGTTCTGTTATGCCAAAAAAAACGCCGTCACTGCGTAAAGCCATCTGTAAATGAAATCATCACTTAATTGCTGCTATCACACCTTGATGTCATGTTGGTAAAAACTGCCTTATTCGTCATTCTTGCCTGCACACGATTCTTTTGGACCTACGTAATTTACTGAACGAATATCCACATTTGATGGATGTTTTCATCATATACGATTGCCCATGGAATATCATTTGAAAATGCGTCTGGAAAATTTGTGGCGAAAAGCAGGTTGGTGCCTGTTTCAGGAGGACTTTTCATTCCATCAAACAAACGTAAATTTCCTCCATCACGCCAAAGACGATTTTGTCTATCCCAACATTTATCCATTGCAGAAAGGTCATATTGTTTCCAATAACTTGGATTAAATCGATAAAACCGATTAGTCTCATATTGAAACTCTGGTGGATTTTGTAGATGCACCCTCACCCAACTCCCCTGAATCCCCGCAAAAAGCCATTCCAATTCACTTGTTCTTTCTGTCCACGTAACACCAGTAATAGATCGTATTTTTTTTCTCATAACAGTCTTATTGAGAGCTTTAAGCGCACAGTAACCCCCAAAAGCACAAATTACAAGTGACACACATAGCGCCAATAATTTCTTGTTGTTCATAAATCCCGCCCCCACTTTTCAGTCTTGGATATCCATTCTGATTCGACATTGAATTTAACACCATGAAAATATAGGGAAAACAATCTTACCAAAGCTTCTCCATGCAACGACCTGCCGCCATTTCTGTCCCAATGAAATGAAAAATCGTCTTTAATTTTATAATGTCCTTTGAATGTACAGTTCTTAACTTCTCCTTTGTAGTACACATCGAAATGACCCAACGTGTCATTTCCCGTACCTCCACCTTGTGTTATAACTTCAAAGCGTCTATTGCTTTGTGTTTCGTTTATGACTTTATGGCCCATGAAGGCAGCTTTTTTTTCTGAATGAGACTTAAATTCTTCAGAATAAAACCATAATGAGTGATTTGTTTCTTTAATTTTGGAAACATCATTCTTTGTTAAGATCAAAGTTTTGGAACCATCGCCGTAAAAATAAAGAGCCAAAAAAGATGGAAGCCATGGATCACCGCCTTTGGTAAACCGGCCTCTCACTTCTGCTAAAAGCAATACCCAAATTTTTGAATATTGAGTTTGATTGACGATGTCCGCATATCTAACCAACCACGAATTCGGTAAGTTAAACTGGCCCAATATATCAAACTTATTTATGCCATCATTTTCGACGAACGCATAAAAATTTAGTCCACCCCATTCTTCAACCGGATCTCTAGAAAGCCATATACCAAGAATCGGGTCGTAGTAGCGATATCCGTAGTAATACAATCCGGTTTCGGGATCAAAATATTTAGTTGAGAACCGATGGGTGAAGTCATCAGCCATTGAAAAAGAATGAAAGGTTATTTCACCAAAGGCGGAATATTCGTAATGGGCTTTGACAGTGCCAGTGCTATCAATATATTCCGTCACATTTCCGTTTGCGTCACCAAGAGCGTAATAGGTGTTGGTGCTGGAAGAGGTTGTCTTTGTTTCCGCTAGCAAACCGCCGACACCACCGGCTCCTTGAAGGGTGCCGCTGAGGTCAAGACCCAAAGTGTAATAATTGATGTTGGTTGTGAAGGTGGTTTGATCAATGATGATTTCGGAAGCGATGTTCCATCCATCCCAGATGAAGCGGCGGGTTTCCAGTGCACTCCATGCACCCTGTAAATCATCATATGATGGAGGATAAGAGACGTAGCGACCTGCCATTATGCTTATGGTTTTTGAAACACGGCGGTTCATATAATCGTAGGTGTAGTCGATGCGGGTCGCTCCGTTGGTGGTGCCCCAATAGTCAGGAGCGGAGCTGATGAGGCGGTTTTCACCGTCCCAGCCGTGGGACCATTTCTGCCCGTCCCATGTGAGATTGCCGTCGGCATCGTGGATAGGTGATGCGGAGTTTCCACCAGTAATCGCGGTGTATTGATTGAGCTGGTTTGCAACATAGGTGTTGGTAACTGTAGACTGTCCACTGTAAACTGTAGACTGTTCACGGTTTCCAATTGGATCGTTGCTATAATTGTAATTATCGTCACCCATGATTGCACCTATGACTTCACTTCGGAGATTGTAAATGAAGCCGTTGATAATTGTCGAGCCGTTATAATAATCGGCTCGATGAGTCCGGCGGCCAAGCGGATCATTGATATAATCAAACGCTGAGATCGTAGTGGCGTTCCATGAGTTTGAAACGGCAGTTATTAAATTTCGTTCCGATTCATAATAGCGACTCCATTGAACGCCTGAATCCGACTCATGGCGTTTACAAGATCTGTTCCCTGTAGATATGTGTATGTGAATGTGTTGGTTTCTGAACCGATGATTGAAGTAATGGTGCTGAGGCGGTTAAAGCTGTCATAGCCATATATAATTTTTTTGACGGGATTTACAAGATCAACAGGATTATAGAGTTCGTAACCGATATTCCGCCCTAAAGAGTCCTGCTTACGTTTGACAATGTAGCCGTTCTGGGTTTCATAATCAAGGGTTAAACCATTATAATGGAAGGTGCTGGTTGATGCGGAACTGATGGCGGAGAGCACTCTTCCAAGGCGGTCATGGGCAAAAGTTACATCCGGCGTTGAATCGGAGTAATCTACATTTGTGAGCTGTCCGAGATTATTGTAAGTGTAGGTTGTGGTTTTGCCTCTCGCCCAGGCGCGGGTAGCGATTTTGCCGGTTTCTGTGTAAGTGTAAACGGTGCCGTTTCCATCTGCATATACTTTGTTTGTTAATAGTCCGGTGGTTTCATCGTAGTACCACCTCGTAATGTCGAGTGCGGGAATGTTGCAGCCGCTTAGAGTTTCTCCCTCCGCCAGCAGGGTGTTGAGGTTGACATTCGCATATTCGTTGCTTCTGGTTGTGGCCATCGCGATCATGCGGCCAACTGTATCAAACTGATATGCTACGGGATAGCTTGTGCCCCATGTGGCGATAGTTTGTCCATGCGGGTTGTAAACGGTATGACTGACCTGACCGAGGGCGTTACTAACCATTGTGCGCTGCCCGAGGTTATTATAGAAGTAACTCGTTCTGTTAGTAGAACTCTGCGTATAACTCACTTGCCCCAAATCGTTGTAGGCGGTGAATGTTGTGTTCGTGCGGCCATCGGTTACTGATATCTGCCGTGCGTATCCGTCGTATGTAAAGCTGTTGGTGATGGCTGTTAAACTAATGTGCTGTATCGGATAACCACTGACGAATTTCTGTATGCTGGCCTGTGCTGAGGTTGGAGTGTCAACCACCTGCCATGTGGTGGTATTATCGGCATCGGTGTAGATCGACGTTCGTGTAACATTTCCGAGCCAGTCTTCGGTTTC
>JBAYXX010000098.1:0-14844 GCA_041673345.1 Kiritimatiellia bacterium | reverse complement strand
TTCGCACCCGCGGTGTGCGGCGGGCTTGCCTATAACTTGACCTCTTTGGTCTAGTTACCTCGGTGTTTTTTCGCGGCGCAGCCGCGCGGCGGGCTTGCCTATAACTTCGAACTTTTCCAGTGACATGTCACTAGTCGCACATAACCGAGAACCACCGTTTTTTGATTAGGATTGCGATTAAGATTGTGATTAGGATGGGGCACATCCTTATCGTAGTCCTAATCCCAATCCTCGTCTCTTTCGGCCATCCCAGATCGCCGCTGATTGATTAAGATTATGATAAGGATTGTGATTAGGAGGGGGCACATCCTTATCTTAATCCTAATCTCAATCCTCGTCTCGAACCTTGTCTCGAACCTTGTCTAGGGCGGCAATGCCGCCGGTTGACGATAGCGGCGACGATGCTGGTTGACGATTTTCAATGGCGTGGGGTTTTAATCGTCCACCAACATCGTCGCCGCTATCGTCAACCGATGCCGCTCTTAGAGCGTCATCCTGGTTGAAACTGTAGGGTTGGCGGTGCTTGTCCGGCGTAGTTCCGCTTGCGGGACGAAGACGGAAGAGCCAAACAAAGATCATGAAATCCTATGGTGCGCCTTTGGCAAACAAACACCTGGTGTCCACTAATTGCTTCATCCTCCTTCGCCAAGGCTACGGCGGACACGATGGAAGCAACCCTACACCCTGGGGCGCGCCTTTCACATTTAACTTAACAAACTACCGCCTAAACGCGTAACAGCCGAAGCGTACGATCACAGCTTAGGGACAGACACTAAAAACTTTCTTTAGGCACGTTTTTTACCTCTCAGTAGAGTTCTTAGCGCAGCATAGCCGCCTGTCTTATAGTAGGTCTGCGTGCTACGCACAGGCAGGCAACTAATTCTTTTGTGGTCTATTCCGTAGATTTAACAATCATCCTAGATTGACAGAACGGTTAAATGTTGTTATCATACTTACATGTTGGTTAACGGAGGTATCTGATGAATACAAAGGAATTAAAGATTACCAGGATAGGAAATTCCCGTGGCATGCGGTTGCCAGCTGATGTTTTGCGGCGATACGATTTTCAAGATGTGGCAATTATGGTTGAAGGGGTGGATGGTATTCTATTGCGTCCGAAGCAGAACTTTGATGTGAAAATGTCCTGGGAGGAGACCGCTAATGCAATGGCTGCATCTTCGGAGGAGTGGTCGGAGTGGGATGAGACGGCTGCTGATGGCTTGGAAGATATTCCGTGGGATGTGCCTAATGTCGAAATGGCTGCAACAGATTTTCCTACCCTTCTATTTTTCTACCGAAAAAATAACGTGCCCCACCCTCTGTACCCCTCAGCATGGCACGCCGTAGCCTTGGCGTAGGAGGGTGCCTCAGTGGCAAACATGCTGTTTTTTTGACCTGGTGACCTGGTGACTCGGTGGCACTGCCTACTGACCCAAACTCCGATGCAGCTGGCCATCAAGTTACTCCATCGTTTTTTCGCAGCGCGCTGCGCGACGGGCTTGCCTGTTTACGCTAATGAGGGGCGTAGCTGAAGAACATTCGCGTTATTCGTAGTTAAAAATTATCACGCTGCCATATTTACAGTTCACCCATTTTCTTACCTTAAATAGGGGGAAGAAAATTGGGCAGCGTTGTTTTTTGAGGTAAAAAATAAGGTTGGCAGCGTGATAGCTGAAGCAACGCGGCCTTCTTGGTTACGAATTCCACAACCAACACAGGCGGGACGGCTGTGCTATTTTAAAAACATCGACTTTACGCCACCTTCTTGCACTACATTCCAGATGAAATTTCATCTGCAAGGATGCTTGCACTACTTCATTATCATTTTGAAGGTAACTTGCCTATAACTCGGCCATTTTGTCACAGTTTCGTGCCTGTAACTCGGGGTCGGGGTCGGAATCGGAATCGGTATCGAAAAGCGCATAAAATCGATACCGATTCCGATACCGACCCCGACTCCGACTCCGATGCAGCCGACCGTCAAGTTACCTCGTCGTTTTTTCGCAGTGCACTGCGCGGTCGGCTTGCCTATAACCTGCTTTAGAGCAGGCTAAAGCCTTACTTAGATGTCTTGGCCTTCGCCGCGCTTTTCGCCTTAGGTGGCGCAGGCTGATCGGCGGGTCTGACGGTCACAGGCGGCACAGGATTAGAACGGCCGGTGAACGCATTGCAAACCTGTTGGATCGTTCCGGCGGCAGGCATCGCGCCTTCGGCCGCAAGGAAACGATACCTAAGCACGAAAGATTCGCCGGATTTGATCGTAGTGGGCTTCGGGAAATAACCGAAACGGCCGTAGTTCCGGTAGGCGGAGATTTTAGATCCCTGCGGATTACTGGGATGATTCATTTGAACACTGCTGTACATCTTGCCGTTGAGGCTAAACGTTTCGCCCACCCAAGCCGGATCTAAGCTTTGTCGGGGATTGACATTTTCGCCCGGATAAACGTACACCGTCTTCGCTCGATCTATTCCGTCGGCGGCACGGAACTGGACGCCACCATGTTCGGGATCGCCGTTCAGCTCAACGTCGCCGGAGCAGGCGGTGAGCTTTGAGGTGAAGTCGATAATCAGATAGACCGGCGCCGCAGCACTGTGGAATGTCATTGTGCGTTCCTCTGAAATAACGGTGTCGCCGCTTTTTGTGACCCAATCGACCATAGAAGTGAAGGTGGCATGTTCTGTGTCTGCATCCCGGACGCTGAACTTCGAGTGGATTTGTGCATTATTGTACATGCCCCAGAAATTGTGAACCTTGTCTTTGTTGGTCAGTTTGGTCCATCCGATCATGATGCCGCGATGGTGTGCGAATTCACCGAACGGGCCATTGCTGATCGGTGCTTTACCCTGAGCGTCGAAGACGTGAAGATACGTATTGTTGGTTGAAGTCAGGCTTTTAGGAGAAGAGGATGGATCGTACGCATACATGTAACGAGCGGCAGTCTTGCCGTTCAACAGCACGTCCAGATATTTGCCAGGCTCGTCTCTGAATGCGAACCCCGCACTGTCTTGTGCAGCACGGCTTTCGCCTGCGATCATGACAGCCCACGCTGTTGCCGCGGCTGCCAGGATGGACCCGCAACGCCTAGCCCCATACCACTGTGTTCTCCCTTTTCCAGCAGACATCTTTATATTCCCCTCCATTTTAATCCTCCAACTTCACATGATACTTTTTGTTTGACACGTAACTGCTTAGGTAGATCCACGATGGAGCTACCTGCAACAAATACGAAGCAGTTTACCTCTTCACTCACCTGTATGCAACAAAAAAGATGAACACAAAAGACGGGCATTGGTTGCTTTCAGATCAAAGGCATCTGGATCAATCGGGCCACCGAGCCACTCCAACAACTCCTCCTTCTCTGGACAATCCGCTCCGCTTAGAGTTTCAATAAGGTGGTAATAGCCGTACATTCCACCGCAATCCTCGGGTGGACAGGCCCGCATCCCTTTGGTGCAGATCGGCAACTTCTTCTTAGGATCAGGCTTCAGCATCTTCTCAAGCAGGATCTGATGCTCCCATGAGTCACCAAAATCATATTCATAGACGACCTTCTCTTTTTCGTTGCGTAGTAGATCACAGACACGGAGATCGTTGCTGTCTTCAACGTTCATCATGCCGGCGAAATCATCATCCCCGCCTCCTGGCTGATAGTATGTTCGGCCATCAATAAATTGGTGCAGGTGCGAATTTGTCCACCCGAAGAGGGACTGAATAACATTATGCAGCTTTTTAAGCGGCAGATTGGAGGGAATTAGAACCCGGCGCCAGATCGGCGGACTCGAATTTTTCAATGAAATTTTCAGCTGATAAACCGGGCTGCCGCCGCTCTTCTGCTTACCAGCCGGAACTGTTGCCAGCAGGCATTCCGCAAGATCATCAATCACAGATGAGATGTTCCGGCTCATTTCGTCTAGTGGCATCGGGAACTTCTCGACATTCGCACTGCTCTGATTGCACATTATCAGCGCAGAGTGGATCATTGCGCTGAGTTCACCCAGCTGCAGGAAATCCGCATTGTTTAAGGCAAAAGGATCGGCCATCTGTCTGTCCAGATCACGTAAGATCCGTAGACACCGGTCATTTAGATCCAAAAACATCGAACGGATTTCGCGATAGCCGTCTTTTTCGGGAACATAAATCTGATGCACCTCATCCCAGAGTTCACGCCAGAGATCAAAAAATTCCTGCTTGGCTAGCGTGCTAGGGAAAAGAAGCTCTCGCCCGCTGATGAGACGTGGCAAAGCCGCCATTGGATCGCTTCCACCGCTCGCGAGCGCATCACGCATGTATGCTTCGACATCCTCTAAATTTACCGACAGTCCCAGCTGTTGAAACATGAATTCCAGCTTGGACTCCGGCTCCGATTCTCCGTCTTCCAGCAGATCACGCAATCTCTCTTCAACCGGTTCATCGGCTGGCCAGAAAAAGCTGCCCTGCCCCAGCGTTTTGATCGTCAGCTCCTTCTGTTTGTTGAAAAACGCGTCCAGCGAGAGAGGCGGATCGCATATGACCGATGGCAGATTGTCATTTGTTTCCGCCAGCCAGAACATCCTGGCCGCCTGCTCATAGCAGTCATATCTGAGATCATCCTCATCCCGTAATTCATTAAAGCCCGCTAGCAGCGCATCAACCCACGCGCGCATTCCGACAAAATCAACCGCTCTCTTTTCCGCGGGGATATGCCGGCAGGAAAAAACGCCCGTCAGCCAATCCTCAACCGTCAGCATCAGGGAGTCACCGAACTGGAAATTGCTCTGCTTAAAAAAGTCCTGCATTTCAAATACTGCCAGATTAACTGGCTGCTCATAAGGAGGCGCAAAACTCTCCGCATTCAGTTTGTCGTTTTTGATCAGATGCTCGATGATCCCATATGGCCCGAAAAACATCATAAAATTCATTGCCAGCAAACCTGAAAAATGCTCACGGCGGGTCGACGCAACGCTCCCATCCGGCAATTTCAAGGTCACCGCGCCCGGAAAAATTTCGCGGGCAACAAACGGGATAAAGCGATGGCCTGGAACCAGGAAACCACCCTTAACCTCTTCCTGCAGGGGAGTCACACGGAACTCAGCCCTCTTAAAAAAACAGTGTCGCGGCATGAAATATTCATCGAAAGGATTTCGTCCATCTTCGAACAGCCACTCCGATTCGCAGGCCAGCTCATACAACCGATCTTCATCATTAAACCCTTTAGCCTTACTCCGAACATGTTTCAATAGCTCTTTAAAATTAAATCTATCGCTTTGCTTCAATGCAAATGAGTGAACAAGCTCGCGCAACTCCTTTTTTTTCATCTCTTCTCCTTCTTTTTATAATTCTTCTTTAACCCTTCAACCCTTCAACCCTTTAACACGCGGCTGTGTCGCGAGCCGCTGGAGCAGCTTAAGGCAAATCCGAGCGGACATCCCAGCGGCTTTGGTCAGAAAGGCTTTGAAATCCACCTTGTTGTCGCCGCAGTCGGGGGTGTCACTCAGCGCGCGTAAGATCAACAGGGGGACTCCGAAGCGTGAGCAGACGTGCGCGATGGCACCGCCCTCCATCTCCACGCACTGCACCTGATGGGCGAAGTTCGCTTGGATGCTCTCAATTTGGCTGCGTGTGTGAATGAAAGAGTCAGCGGAACCCAGCAGACCGCGGTGGCAGACCGGTGGATCTGTCATCCCCGCCAGTACGGCGTTGAGTTGCGCGCGCAACTCCGGCGAGGTTGTGAAGCGCGGCGGACTGCCTAGTATCTGGCCATAGGCAAAGCCCAGCGGGGTCACATCCACGTCGGTGTAGACCACCTCTTTGGGAACCACAATATCCAGAATCTTCTGGCCTGGCTGCAGCCCTCCGGCGGAGCCAGTGTTGATCACGCACTCTGGGTCAAAATCTGAAAGCAGCAGCGTCAGGGTGCAGGCGGCATTGGCTTTGCCTACGCCCGACTCCGCGATGATGATTCGTCGCGTTCCGAGTGTGGTTTCAAACATGCGAGTATTATAATGAATATATTCCTTATGTCCAGAAAAAACCGCTAGCAGCGCTTTACGCTCCTGTGGCATGGCTGTGACGATTGCAATTGGTTTCATGTTTGTTTGTTGCTCAGGCTTTCTGTGTCCGGCGTAGCTGTGAAGCGCGAAGACGGAAGCCTGCTCCATAGAGTTTCTTGAGAAGTTACAGAGGCGTGTCTGACAATTCAACTGGGTTGAAATCGGCTTGCCACAATGGCTGACGCGCGACGATCGGCACATAAGGCACATGTTCCACCACGCTTTTATAGGCAGGGCGGATGATTTTACCCGCATTGGCGATCTCTTCGATGCGATGCGCACTCCAGCCGGCGATCCGCGCCATGGCGAAGAGAGGGGTGAATAATTCCGGCGGAATATCTAACAGGCGGTAGAGCAGCCCTGAATAAAAGTCGACGTTAGCGCTGACACCTTTGTAAATCGTGCGTTTGCTGGCAATCACAGCGGGCGCTAAGCGCTCCACCTTTTCGTAGAGACGGTACTCCTCCTCCCGCCCTTTCTCGCGCGCTAAACGCGCCACCTGTTCGCGGATTATAAGTGTGCGCGGGTCAGAGATTGAGTACACGGCATGACCCATGCCGTAAATCAGCCCAGATCTGTCAAAGCTCTCTTTTTGCAATAGTTTTGCTAGGTAATCTTCAATCTCCCGGTCATCATCCCAGTTTTTGAGTACTTGCTGCATGTCGTCAAACATCTGCACCACTTTGATGTTGGCCCCTCCGTGGCGCGGTCCCTTGAGCGCGCCGAGCGCGGCAGCGACCGCCGAGTAGGTGTCGGTGCCAGTGGAGGTAACGACATGGGTGGTAAAGCTCGAGTTGTTGCCGCCGCCGTGTTCAGCATGCAGCACGAGTGAGAGGTCAAGTAACTGGGCTTCGAGGGGGGTGTAGGTGCTGTCATGCCGCAGCATGTGCAAAAAATTCGCCGCTGTGCTGAGCGCAGGGTCGGGGCTGTGAATGACAAGGCTTTTATTTTTGTATTGATAGGCGTGCGCTTGGTAGCTGTAGGCCACTAGCAGGGGGAAGATGGCGATCAGCGAGAGCGATTGGCGCAGCACATTGGGCAGGTCGGTCGCGTCGGGATTATCATCCGAGGCGTACAAGGCGAGGACTGCCCGGGCAATGGCATTCATGACATCACGGCTGGGCACTTTGAGGATCGAGTCGTGCAGAAAATCACTCTGCAGATCACGCTTGGCCACCAGCAGCTCTTTAAAGCGTGTCAGCTCACTACGGTCAGGCTGCTCGCCGAACATCAGAAGATAGCAGGTTTCTTCAAAGCCGTTGCGATTATCGGATAGAAATCCGACGACTAAATCACGAATGTCGATGCCACGGTAGATGAGGCGTCCTGGCGCGGGAACAGATTCACCATTAACAATTGTTTGAGCCTGCACCTCGCCAATGCGCGTCAGCCCTGCCAACACCCCTTTGCCGGTCAGATCGCGCAGGCCGCGCTTGACATTGTATTTGGCGTACAACTCTGAGTTCACCAAACTATTCTTTGCAGCCAAGTAACTTAAATGGTTTATCCAGGCTTCAGCCATACTTCTCTCCCGCTTGATTAATCCTAATGTTTTCACTATTTTCATCTTAATTTTATTAAGGATATCATAAATCAAGGTGGTTTTGTATTGGAAATTCGAAAAAAATTGGAGATAAGGAAAAACCACATGGAACAACCGAATATTAGCACAAGTCAAAAAGTTGTTTATCGAACGTTTATAGGCGTTTAGTGTAGTAGTCGCTCTATGAGCGACACATAGGTGAAGCCGAACGTCAGCGACAAAGCTGGCCTATTGCCCGGGGTCGAGGTCGCTATCGGAATCGGTATCGAAAACCGCATAAAAACGATCCCGATGCCGACTCCGACTCCGACTCCGAGTTGCATGGCACCACCTATCGACTGCGAAACCGACCTTCATCCAGCACATACCGCTTCTAGCGCGGCTACTACACTATCGGTCGGCATCGTTACTTGGACCCAGTTTCAACTTTGTGCAATTGGAGGCGCGGGATATATAGGAGGATGGCAGCCCGAATGACTATCCACGCCGAATTCTCAACTTTTCATCTGCCAGGGAAATATTCGAAGGAGAGATGGGGAGCTGTCAAATATAGTGAAGTTTGCCGCATTTAACGTTGCAATCCAGCTGGACATCCGATGGCGAAAGGTGTATTCTTTATTTTAAGTTGTTGAAAAGTTATCTTTGTTCACTAAAACAAAAACCGATGTTCACATGGTGGCTACATGGAACTAATCGGCAAATACAACAAAAACAGCCACACAAGGAGTACGGAATTATGAAGAGTATTATTCAGATAGGGTTTACCGTTGCGGTAGTGTCAGTGTTGGCGACCGGATGTGTGCATATGCCGGGTAAATGCGATTTGGGGCAAGTCGCAAAAAATGCGCAACTTCAGAATGTGACCACAGGTGACGGCACATTTGAGAACTATCAGGCGACCGGATATCACACAAGCACCGAGATCGGCATGGCTGTTGGCATACCGGGGATCAAATTTTTTGAACTGTTCCCCAAGCAGGATGATACGGCTCAGATGACCCAGATCGCCAACGCCGCCAAGAGCGCCGGCGCGACATCGGTCATCAACGCCGCACCGACCAAGAGCCTTTACACTGGCATACCGTTCTTCTTCGTCGGCTTGTACATTGACAGTGCCGCAGGAACTGGTATCAAGAGCAAATAATACCGAGTACCTGGGGTCGTAGGCGCGCTGTGCGCCTGCGGCCCGTTGCCTGGCAGATAGTTACGACCCAGCCGACCGTACGGCTGCGCTGCGGAAAAACGATGGGGTAAATCGAAGATAAAAACACAGGGAAAACCCCTTAACCTATTTAAGTTACAGGCAAGCCCGAAAGGGAACAGAGTGTGATTAAAAGAGTCATGTCAAAGATGAAATTGATCATCCTGCTGGTGCTGGTGCTTGTGGCCATCATACTCGTGTTACAAAACACGCAGATGGTGGAAACAAAACTGTTTTTTGTAACTGTGATCATGCCGCTTGCGGCTCTGCTTGGGCTGACGATGCTGATCGGTTTCGCGGGCGGCATTCTGGTGGCGTTGGGGTTCGCGGTGAAGCGCAAGAGAACCCCATCGCCCTAAAGCAGCTTTCCGCCGCAACCGGCTGAGTTTATGTCATATGCGGAAGCTTTTCGTTTTCATTGAAGGTTGTATGGTTAAGAGCCCGCTGCTTTAGTAACAAACGCTACGCGTTTGGGGAAACGAAGTTTGTAGTACAGGCTTTAGCCTGCTTATTTCAACGGCCACGGTGCCTACCTTTTAACGGTTCTGATGGAGAGATGCCATTTCGAGTACATCCAGAAATGCTCTTTCCGTTTTTTTATTGGTTTGTGTTGCTGATAATGCAATGTGAATGCTATAGTTCATAAAAACCGTAGTTTGATGCTGTGCTTGCATGAATTATGACTAGCTGCGCAGTTGCGAATAAAATTCAACCGCCCGATTGAGGTATTGATTGGTTGCTGAACAAATATTGTTTCTTGATATAGAAAGCTCAAATGACGGCACGATTCATAAGATTGGCGCAATCCTTGATTCCCGCAAATTGTCGTCCGTACAATGCGGGGGTGTTGCCCAGGCGCTGGTGGAGTTGGAGCAGCTCGCTGACAATGCGGCGGCGGTCGGTGGACACAATATTGTTGCCCATGACCTCCCTTTGTTGAAATCTCTCCACCCGCAATTAAAAATTTTCAACTTGCCGGTGATCGACACGCTGCACTTGTCACCACTTTGTTTTCCGGAGAATCCCTATCACCATCTGGTCAAAGATTACAAGCTGCTTTCGCAGTCAATCAACGACCCGACTGCCGACGCGCTGCTATCCAAACAGCTTTTTATCGATGAGCTCAGCGCACTTAATGCAATCAGCCAGCATGATCCAGAGCTGTTCCGCGCTTTGGCGGTACTGACCTGCGGCGGAGCAGGGGCGGGGTACTTTCATGCCAGGGGCATGCGCTGGCTCTTTGAGTCAATAGCACCCGGCAGCGCCAACACCGCTGACTCCGGTCTGGCTGACTTAACGTGCGTATTATCCCGTTACGCCTGCTGCACCGCTGTCGCGTCTCTGACCCGCGCTGATATCACCACCACTCAATCTCAGTGGGCCATGGCATTCGCGCTCTCCTGGCTGCGGGTGGCGGGCGGTAACTCGGTGCTCCCTGCCTGGGTGCGTTTTTCTTATCCTGAAAGCCTGCCATTGCTGCACCATTTGCGGGATATCCCCTGTACACGCACCTCTTGCGGCTACTGCGCTGAGATTCACAATCCGGAGAAGCAACTCGCGCGGTTTTTTGGCTTTAACGAGTTTCGTAATACGCCGCCCAACCAGGATGGCGGCAGTCTGCAACGGGATATTGTTGTGGCCGGAATGCGCGGCGAGTCATTGCTCGCGATCCTGCCAACCGGCGGCGGCAAGTCGCTCTGCTTCCAGCTGCCTGCTCTGAGCAGGCATCTTCGGCGCGGGCAGCTGACGATTGTCATCTCACCGCTGCAGGCACTGATGAAGGATCAGGTGGACGGGTTGCTACGCCGCACTGGCATGGATAATGTGGCGGCCCTCTATGGAATGCTGACCATGCCTGAACGCGGTGATGTTCATCGGCGGGTTGTCTCAGGAGGCATTGCGATCCTCTATGTTTCACCAGAGCAGCTGCGCAACAAGTCGTTTATTAAAACTGTGATGCAGCGGGAGATTGGCGCTTGGGTGATTGACGAGGCGCACTGTCTCTCAAAATGGGGTCATGACTTCCGCCCCGACTATCTTTACATCGCCAAAGTCGTCAAGGAGATCGCCCTGCAACAACGGGTGAGCGCGCCCCCGGTGACCTGCTTCACCGCCACTGCCAAGCAGGATGTGGTGGATGAGATTATCAATTATTTCAAGAGCGAAATTACCGGCGAGATCGCCCTCTTCCGCGGCGGCGTTGAAAGGGATAATCTCAGCTTTGAGGTTCAGACTGTCAGCATACCCGCCAAGTTCGCCAAGATCAACCACCTGCTGCATGAGCGGCTGGGGTCAAGCGCGAGCCGGCTGTGCGGCAGCGCCATCATCTTCCGCGTCACCCAGCGGGCAACCGAGGAGCTTGCCGAGTATCTGACGGCGCAGGGCTGGTCAGCGGCGCACTTTCACGCGGGGTTGCCGGCGCCGGTTAAGAAGCGCACTCAAGACGCGTTCATCAACGGCGAGATCCGGGTTATCTGCGCCACCAACGCCTTTGGCATGGGCATCGACAAAGATGATGTGCGCGTGGTCATTCATGCCGACACCCCAGGCTCACTCGAAAACTACCTGCAGGAAGCCGGGCGCGCCGGGCGCGACCGTGAACCAGCCGACTGCATCCTGCTCTACGACGAGGAGGATTGCGAGCAGCAGTTCCGCCTCGGCGCCTACTCAGAGCTTCGGCGGCGGGATATCGCACAGATCCTGCGCGGCCTGCGCCGAGCCGCCGGCGCTGCCAGCGGGGAGGAGATTGTTATTACAACCGGCGAGTTGCTGCGCGATCAGGAGGTTGAGACCACATTCTATGCTGATGATAAGTCAGCCGATACCAAGGTGCGCAGCGCGGTCTCCTGGTTGGAGCGCGCTGGGTTTGTGGAGCGCAGTCATAACCGAACCTCTGTTTTCCAGGCGCGGCTGACCATCCAGACGCTGGATGAGGCGCAGAAAATCATTGACCGGGCGCAACTTTCCAGAGACGAGGCGCGGCTGTGGATCGCCATTACCACGCTGTTGATCAATCGCGATCCAGATGATCACTCGCTGACAATCGATAGCATTGCGCTCCTGCCGGAGTTCCAGCTCTGGATGCAAGAGGCATCCAGGTTGCCAGTAAAGAACGCAGTTGAACGCCGCAGCCACGAATTTCTGAGCGCCAAGGTCTTTCGGACGCTTAACGCCATGACAGAGCTGGGGCTGCTTAAAAAAGACACGCTGCTGAACGCCTATGTGCGTTACAAGGTTGTCAACAGCTCCAGAGAGATCTTCACCCGCATTTGCATTATTGAGGATAAGTTCATCAACCTTCTGCGTGAGGAGGAGCCTGATCCAGAGGGTTGGGTCTCATTGAACCTCAGGGGAGTCAACCAGGTTCTGACGGAGCATGGGTTTGACTCCTCGGTGCTGATGCTGAAAGACCTCTTGCGCAGCCTCAGTGAGGATGGCCGCGGCTTTGCCGGCAGCTGCGGCAGTGTGGATATTTTTCCTGTCAGCCGCGAGCAGTACCGTCTGAGACTGCGCCGGAGCTGGGACGCGCTCGGCCAGCTGGCCCGTCGGCGGTGCCGAGTTGCCTCTGTGATTCTGACCGCGATCATTGCGAAAATCCCGCCCGCCACGCCACCGGGCAAAGAGCTGCTGGTGGAGTTTTCATTTGAGGAGTTGACCAATGCGGTTGACGCTGATTTAGAGCTGCGTCGTGAGGTGCGCGATCAAGCGGCGGCAGTGGAGCGCGCCCTGCTCTTTCTGCATGAGCAGGGCGTGGCGCATCTACAGCAGGGGCTGGCCATCTTCCGCTCGGCCATGACCATCCGCGTACTGCCGGAAGCCAAAGGGCAGCAGTACACCCGACATCACTATCAAGCACTGCAATATCACTACAATGAGCGCGTTTTTCAGGTGCATGTTATGCGTGAATACGCCCAATCCGGCCTCACAAAAATCCAACAGGCACTGAATCTCGTGCTGGCGTATTTCTCCCTGAGCCGCAACCAGTTTATTGAAAAATTCTTTGCCGGGCGTAATGATATTCTGGAGCGCGCAACCACTGCGGCATCCTACCAGAAAATTGTGGATGACCTCGGAAACATTGACCAGATGCGGGTGGTTAAAGCGCCGCTGTCGCGCAACATGCTGATCCTGGCTGGTCCAGGCTCAGGAAAAACGCGCACAGTTGTGCACCGCTGCGCCTATCTGCTGCGGGTTGAAAGGGTGCGCGGCGCGGGCATTCTGATCTGCTGCTTTAATCATCAAGCCGCAGTGGAGCTGCGCCAGAGGCTCTTCAGCATTGCCGGCAATGACGCGCGCGGTGTCACGGTTCAGACCTATCACGGCCTGGCCATGCGTCTGCTGGGGCTCTCGGTGGCGGCCATGAACGAAGAGCACCGCGACGGCTTGAACTTCGACGGGATTCTGGAGCAGGCGGTTCAACTGCTGGAGGGCGGCCAGACACTGGCGGGAATGGAGGCTGATGAAACCCGCGAACGGCTGCTCTCAGGTTATGAATATATTCTGGTCGATGAGTACCAGGACATTGACGAGATGCAGTATCGCATGATCAGCGCCATCGCCGGGCGCACGTTAAAAGATGCTGACCGTAAACTCTCTATCTGCGCGGTTGGTGATGACGACCAGTCCATCTACGGCTTTCGCGGCGCCAACATCACCTTCCTGCAGCGCTTTGAAAAAGATTTTGAGGCGGAGATTCACTACCTAGTGGATAACTACCGCTCCACGCGCAACATCATTGACGCTGCCAACCATCTGATTGCGTTCAATCGCGACCGCATGAAATTGGACAAACCGATACGCATCGACAAAGCGCGGCGCACGCTGCCCGCCGCTGGCGTTGTGGCAGCTCAGCACCCCTTAACTGGCGGACGGGTGGGCGTGATCAATGTCGCAAACCCTCAGGCGCAGGCAACTGCAATCATCGCGGAGATTGAGCGGTTGCTCGCGCTTAAAGATGTCACCGCCGAGCAGATTACAGTCTTATCCCGCAACCGTGATGACCTTGTGTTGATCCGCGAGCTGGCCGAGGCAAAGAGCATCCCAGTATCCTGGTTGATCAACAGCAGCGCCATGCCGCCGCTCTACCGTGTCCGTGAGTTTTACGCATCGCTCTCGCATCTGGATCAGAGCGGCGCTACCTACAGCACAGCCTCGCAGTTAAAAGCAACCGTTGTTGCCGGGCCGATTAACAACTGGTCGCTCCGTCTGCTGCAGTTGCTGGAGCTTTGGATCATTGAAAGTGCTGATGCCGAACTGCCCGCCGCATTGCACACCAGCTACCTCTATGAAGCGCTGGCACTCAGCCGTGGCAGCGAGCGGTTTGGGAGCGGTGTTGTTTTGAGCACAGTTCATGCGGTCAAGGGCATGGAGTTCAACCATGTTCTGCTCTGCGGCAAATGGAGCAGAGGACACAACCGTCATGAGCTGGAGGAGGAGCGGCGTGTGTTCTACACCGGTATGACGCGGGCGAAACAATCGCTCAGCATCTACTGCCGCATGGATCAGCCGCATCCATTTGTGGCGCAGCTGGCCGCGCCGGCCTTTATTCATCGCTCTGAATTATCGGATACCCCGGTGGCGGATCTGAGCCGTAAAATTGATTACACCCTGCTAAGTTTAAAGGATATGTTTTTGGATTATGCCGGGCGCTCTCCTGAACAAGCTGCGATCCACGCGCATCTCCGGCGTTTGGAGGTGGGCTCCAAGTGTGTTCTCAAGGCCAGCGGTGAGCATCTGCAATTGGTTGACATGGATGGCAACCCTGTGGGCCGCCTCTCAGCCGCGGCTGAGAGAGTATGGGGGTCAGGTTTGAGCAGCGTTTTGGAGATAACAGTTTTGGCCATCCACACACGCCTGCGGGGCGATGTCAAAGAGGCGGAGTATCTCCAGAAAATACGTACGGAGGTATGGGAGATTCCCATCTGCGAGATCAAGCACCTTCGCACTGGATTGCAACGTTAAATGCGACAAACTTCATTATGCTTGACAGCTTCCCATTTCTCCTTCGAATATTTCCCTGGCAGATGAAAAGTTGAAAATTCGGCGTGGATAGTCATTCGGGCTGCCATAA
>JBAYXX010000097.1:0-14930 GCA_041673345.1 Kiritimatiellia bacterium | reverse complement strand
TCAAACGCATCGGAGTCGGGGTCGGGGTCGGAATCGGGGTCGACCTCGTACGCTTTTCGATACCGATACCGATACCGATACCGACCCCGAGTTACAGGCACGAAACTGTGACAAAATGGCCGAGTTACAGGCAAGCCTATGACCTATGCAAAAACAAAAATTTAGCAACGACAAGCATATTTACCAACAACAACCACCCGAACTAAACCAATGACTATCCGTGTTGCCACTGAGGTTGTACTCAATCAACTGTATGACTACGCTGTGCCAGCTGAGCTGGCCTCCAAAATGCAGCCCGGTCTGCGCGTCCGCGTGCCGCTCGGTCCGCGGGTGGTCGATGGCTATGTGGTTGAGGTACTGGCCGATGAGGGGCAGGCACTGGATGAGCTGCCGCTCTTCTCCGGCAAGCCGGCCGAGCAGAGTGAAGAACGTAAGTTTAAACTGCGCTACATGCATTCGATCACCGATGATATTCCATATGTGACCGAGAACCTGCTGAAGCTGGTCAAGTGGATGGCAGGTTACTACTGCGCCCCTTTTGAGCAGAGCCTGCGCTGCATCCTGCCTGCCGCCGTGCGCTCCAAATCCATGCGCTCCAAAGAGCAGTTCTACGTGGCGCCGCAGAGGGGCGAGTTTAAACTCACCAAACGCCAGAGCGAACTGCTGGTAGAGATCAACCGCGTTGGCGGTGGCTGGATGAGCTTTCTGACCCGCGAGTTTTCCTGCTCGCCGCAGACCATTCATAATCTGGCTAAGTGCGGCGCGGTCACAATTGAGCAGCGCCAGATATGGCGTGATCCACTGGCCAACCGCAAGATCCTACCCACTAAACCAATGGAGCTGATGCCCGAACAGCGGGTTGCGCTCGACAGCATCTCGCGCTTGATTGACCTCTCGGCTCAAGGTCAGAAAACCGCCCCCATTCTGTTACACGGAGTCACCGGCTCCGGCAAGACCGAGGTCTATTTGCAGGCTATTGCGCAGGTCCTTGAGCAGGGTCGGGGTGCGATTGTGCTGGTGCCTGAGATTGCGTTGACCCCGCAGACTGTACAGCGTTTTGCCGCCCGATTTGGCAAACGGATTGCCGTGCTGCACAGCGCCCTCAGCGAAGGTGAGCGCTTTGACGAGTGGCACCGCATCCGCAACGGTGCCGCGGATGTGGTGATCGGCCCACGCTCCGCGCTCTTTGCCCCTGTGAAGCATCCAGGGCTAATTGTGGTGGATGAGGAGCACGAGCCCAGCTATAAGCAGGATGAGGCCCCCCGTTATCATGCGCGTGATGTAGCGACCGTGCGTGGAGCGATGGAGGGTTGCGTGGTGGTACTGGGAACCGCAACCCCCTCCATGGAGAGTTGGAACAACGCGCAGAGCGGCAAATACAACTATACAGTGCTCACTAAACGGGTTTCTGACCGCCCTATGCCTGATGTGTATATTATTGACATGCGGCGTGAGGCAGCGGCCAGTCAGCATGCGACGATGTTTTCCGCCCCGCTGATGGAGGCCATCCGCCTGCGGCTGGAACGCGGTGAGCAGGCCATCCTCTTCCTGAACCGGCGCGGTTTCGCCAACTCGTTACAATGCCCGGAGTGCGGAGATGTGGCACAGTGTGATGCCTGCAATCTCGCCTACACCTACCATCAATCCGACTCCTGCCTGCGCTGCCATATCTGCGGTGGCTGGAAACACCTGCCCTCCACCTGCGGCGAGTGCGGCGCGCCAGTGCTTAAATACACTGGCTACGGCACGCAACGCGTGGAGATCGCACTCAAAAAATGCTTCCCGCAGGCGCGCGTACTGCGTATGGATGCGGATGTAACCACCCGCAAGAGCAGCCATGATGAGTTGCTGACCATCTTCAGAACCAAGCAGGCCGACATTTTGATCGGAACACAGATGATCGCCAAAGGGCTCGATTTTCCGAATGTCACACTGGTTGGGGTGCTGAATGCGGATATCAGCCTGCATATGCCCGACATCCGCGCCAGCGAGCGCACCTGGCAGCTGCTGGCGCAGGTCTCTGGTCGGGCAGGCCGGGCCGACCTGCCGGGCGAGGTCTTTATCCAGACCTACTCACCCGACCACCCTGCCGTCCGCGTGGCCGGCGGCCATGAGAGCTTTGAGAGCATGGCCAAGCGTGAGCTGGCCGAGCGCCGCGCTGGTGGCTATCCACCCTTCACTCATATGGTCTGCCTGACATTCAGTGGCCGCTCAGAGGAGAAGACCGCCCACGCTGCCACCTGTTACGCCACGGCATTGAAAAAGGTTACCGCAGCGGTCAAGGTATCGGAGGCCGCCCCCTCACCACTGGCTAAAGCCCGTAACCGCTACCGTTACCAGATTTTGATGCGCTCCGTTTCAGCCATTAAAATGGTGAACATGCTGCGCAAACTTATGGCCTGTCAAAGCCCAGGTGAAGATGTTAAAATGAGCGTCGATGTCGATGTGGTGAATATGATGTGAGTTTGGGGATAGAATTCAGGAGACAGGAGACAGTCAGAATTTAGAGAACTGCGAAAAATGATAAGGTAACTGCGAAGTTCTGTTGCATCGGGGTCGGGGTCGAGCCTATGCGCTGTTCGATCCCGATACCGACCCCGCCCTGGGTTACAGTCCATGCGAGCCGTAGAGAATGCGCCAGCCGGGTGATTGGCAGGTCGAAGCTGTAGGGCGGGGGCCGTGACCCCGCCGGCGAACGATAGTGCGGTGCTTCGCGAACCGAAGTACTCGGAGATTGACCATAAACGCCCCACCACGCGGTCACGGCCCGCGGCTACAGTGCTGCGCAGGGCGGATTGCAAACCGTTTGCAAGATCTGTCGTTCGGTGTCGCTCATAGAGCGACTACTACACATGCGCTGCGCTTTGAAATGCACGCCGGCTTGCAAGCCGTACCGATCGGTGTAGTAGCCGCTCTATGAGCGGCATTGCGCCCTGCTGTAAAGCGCACGACGGCCTGCAAGCCGTGCCGATCGGTGTAGTAGCCGCTCTATGAGCGGCATTGCGCCCTGCTGTAAAGCGCACGCCGGCCTGCAAGCCGTGCCGATCGGAGGCAAAGCCTCCTTGGATAAGGATTGAGATTAAGATTGGGATCAGGATTGAGATTAGGATTCCATCCCTCCTGATCACAATCTTAATCGTAATCCTAATCAGCCAGCGGTGAACAGGGATGAGCGAAAGAGATTAAGATTGAGATCAGGATTGAGATTAGGATGTGCATCCCTCCTAATCACAATCTTAATCGTAATCCTAATCAGCCAGCGGTGATCAGGGATGAGCGAAAGAGATTAAGATTGGGATCAGGATTGAGATTAGGATGTGCATCCCTCCTAATCACAATCTTAATCGTAATCCTAATCAGCCAGCGGTGATCAGGGATGAGCGAAAGAGATTAAGATTGGGATCAGGATTGAGACTAGGATTCCATCCCTCCTAATCACAATCCTAATCGTAATCCTGATCAACTATCGGCGATTTTAAGTATGTAAGACTGGTGATATGGTATGAAAAACAATCAAGTTATAGGCGAGCAGATGCGCGGCCATCCGCAGATTACCCCTTTCAGGCTGCGAGTCTTTAAGGCGCTGCTGGAGGTCCCCTGCGGTTATGTCACCACCTATGGGGCTCTGGCCGCACGCGTGGGCTGCGGTAGCCCCCGCGCGATCGGCGGAGCACTGCGCAACAATCCGCTAGCGCCAGCTGTGCCGTGCCACCGAGTGGTCGCGGGGAATCTGACCATCGGTGGTTTTTCAGGTCAGCGCTCCGGTGAGATGATTGAGAAAAAGCGGGCGCTACTGCAAGCCGAGGGTGTACACTTTGGTGCGAATCAGCGGGTGGAGGCGCGTGCGCTTTGGCAGTGGATTTGAGGTTTGGATTTTAGCCAGCGCCGCGGTTGATTTGCGGCGCAACCTGTACCAGGCCAGCTGGAGAACAGAGCTAGTTTTTGCGCGTCCTTAGAGGCCAGCTAAGATAGCGAGCCCGAGTTACAGGAAAGAATGAGACAGGATAACAGGATTAACAGGATTTACTTGATAAACTATCTCTCACAGAGTCGCAGAGAACACTGAGAACAAAACATATCCCTCTGAGAACTCTGCGACTCTGTGAGAGATAAAAAAAACGTGCATAAAGAAAGTTTTTAGTGCCTGTCCCAAAGCGGCGCACTAAGCTACAACGGAGTGACCAGTTTGTAGGCAAGCCAAAACCATTAAGTTTGTGAACAGCGGGCAACGCCCGCAGGAGGAGCTGAGAAAATTTATGAGAAAGTTAATCTATATTTGTTTTGCGGCGGCATTGGCTGCACAGACTCTGCCGGCAGCGGAGTTTAAGGTGGCTGTGTTGCCGGATGAAATTTGCACGTTGCAAGTTCCTTTAAAGATCGGTTTTCAACTGGGCATCCCAGCGCGGCATAACTCAGCTTTTTATGCGGAGTGTTTCTCGCCTGTTGCCCTGCGGCAGGAGATCATTGAGCTTAACGCACGCGTTGAGATCGGCCTTTTAGTGAAACAGCTGGCTGATCCGGAGTCAGGCGAGATCATTGTGCATATGAGCAACATCTCCGAGGAGCTGAAAGGCGTGACGTTGCGCAGCAGTCATTTGGTGGCGGGCAAAAGCTATATTGCAACTGCTAATGGCAGTAAGATACGCGGTGAGCGGCGGGTGACGCTACGCGTGAGTACGCCAGCGAACGCACGCACACTTGATCTAACCGACAGCTTTTCACGGTGGCGCAAACAAAGCAAGCTGCAATGGCGTTTCACGCCGGAGCAGAGCGGCTCCCACCTCTGCACGTTTTTAATTGAACCTGATAGCGAAATTCTCATCCGTGGGTTTTCGTTACTTCCCGAAGAGACCCTCTTAATCTGGCGCAAAGGGAGCATTGATGTTCTGAAAAGCACCGGTGCCGGTTCTTTCAGATGGCCGGTGGTTGATGGCATGGATTTTTACAACTGGTATGACGGTATTGGAACGCCTAGTGGGCGCAGCGCGGTGCAGTCCGAGAAAACTGGGCTTAACCATCACGATTTCGGCACTGCGGAGTATGTTGACTTCTGCCGCACGGTCGGCGTGGAGCCTCTGATCTGTGTGCCGCTCTACACCCCTGCCTGTACTGATCCGCGGGTCAGAAATTTAGAGGCTGCGGCTCAAATGGCCGCGGATTGGGTGGCCTACTGCAACGCGGAGGCAGGCCATCCGCTGGCTGTGCTGCGGGAGCGTAACGGATACGGCGCGCCGCTGCGGGTCAATAACTGGGAGCTGGTGGTTCCTGAACCGCGCGGGCTTATATCACCCGACATGCTGGCGGATGGCTGCCAGCGCACACTGCAGGTGATGAAAGAGCAGGACAACGCTATTCTGGTGGGCGCGACACTCAAGGGCAAGGATATCGCGACGCTCGACGCACTGCTGCAACGGGCGGGGAAACAGCTTGATTTTGTCTCTTGCTACGCACCCGGCGCCTTTGAGAGAGTCAACGCCTATAATGCGGCAAACAACTGTCGCATCATGTTTGCCGATACCTTGATGCAAGGGGCGAATGACCCGCAGGGGCTGCGGATTGCGGGAGAACTCGCCGTGGCAGGCAAACTGCCTGAGGATTACTACGTCAACTGGTATCGTTCGCTGGGAATCGCCGGTGCGGCAGCCGCCCGTCTCGGACGGGGCTTGGATGGTCCTGTCTGCTTGCCTTACTACGCTGCGCAGGTGCTTGCACTTGACCACGGCTCAACTCGGCTCTCAACTGACATCGCACTGCTAAGCGCTATGATTGGACTTTTTCCGGCTGTCACACCTTTAAAAACAGAGCTCTCTGCTGAGAACAAAGCGGAGACATTATCGGTCCACCCAGCCTGGAGTGAGGAGCGTTCGGTGCTGGTTGTTTTTGTGTACAACCCATCACCAGAGACGCAGGCTCTTAAACTGGATTTAAGCGCATTAAAAAAACCCTTGGTTTTCTGGATGATGGATCAGATCGGCGCGGATTTTGCCGCCGCGCCGTCGGGCGCGGGAGTGCCGGTGCTTCGCGGCCAGAGGGCAGGTTCCGCACTCAACCAGATCGTTGAATGCCAGATCAAAGGCGCGTCGTTCTCCAGGATTTTGGTCAAAGAATAATTTAGCTATGAAAGCACTTATACAAAGAGTAAGCGAGGCCTCAGTCGAGGTTGATGGCGAGATTGTAGCTCGGATTGAGAGAGGTCTACTGATCCTGCTGGGGGTTACTCACAGCGATAGTTCAGCGGAGGTTGAACGGCTGGCGCGCAAGATACCGGCACTGCGCATCTTTGAAGATGAGGCGGGTAATATGAACCGCTCGGTGATGGAGGTTGGCGGCAGCGTGATTGTTGTTTCGCAGTTCACCCTCTATGCCGACACCAAGAAGGGCAACCGGCCCGGGTTTTCGGCTGCCGCCCGTCCGGAGCAGGCTGAACCGCTCTACCAAGAGTTGGTGAGTAAACTGCGTGCAGTGATGGGTGCGGAGCGGGTTAGCACTGGTGTCTTCGGCGCGGAAATGAAGGTGCGGCTGCTCAATGATGGACCAGTGACCATTGAACTATCACACACCGCGCAGCAAATGCAGCCCGCTAACTGAAGAGGTGGAGGGTGGTGCTGGCCATCGTCTGTTGCCGTTCTTAACCCATGAGCAGGCTGCGCAGATGCTCTGGCTGGCGGAGCATAAAGAAGACATCCCATCGGTCATAACCAATCCACCGCTTTCATTGTCAGCTTTTTTTATAGAAGGATCTGGTGATCGAGACAATCGGACAACTCAGCCTTTTCCGGGTTGAAGGTGAATCGCTGGCAGACAAGTTGATGGAGCGCATGAAACAAGGAGGCCCTGAGCCAAAGACAAAGCTGGATGCTTGCAATGGTATGTAGCTTTCGCATATTGGATAGACTCATTTAGTTACGACAACAAGCTGCTTTAGGTGAACTTGCTGGCAAGTATCTGCTGGCACGTCCGTGGATGGACTAGAAAAAAATGGCAGGTCGCACCCAGCCGAGATGCGATATCCGCCTGCAGTGCTTTGTCCAGCGGATTCATCACGCCAATCAAAAAATCCTGCGCCATCATCGCGAATGGCACCACCCCGCGGACATGCACATATGCAGCGGTAATACCTGTGAGCACTAGGCCCTCATAATCAAATAACTCGAGTGGTATGGCGGGCATGTTGCTGAGCCGTTGCAACTCATACATCACGCTTTCGGTACACTCTGGATGTTTGTCATCCAGAAAAGCCATGGCAGAGATCAATTGCGGTGTATCCACAACTGGGAATTCGCTCAGTTCGCGGATCAGCTCTTCTCCGATCTCTTTGGAGACAATTTCTTTGTCTTTCAACAACCACACCAGATCCATCTCTGCGGCCAGTGCGGCTCGAGAATAGGCGTGAACCTTTATCATTGGATCAGGAATGCTCAGCGATCCATCGTCCTCTGCTTCAAGTGGCAAGCCTTCATATTGCGGCTGCGGTTTTTGCTCCTTGTTAAATTCCTCTTGCGTCAGAACTTGCTCCGCCTGTGCCACCGCTGCCCGCGCCTCACTGTCATCAGGAAATGCTTTTAAATGCGTGGCGATCATTTTCGCCTTCTCAAAATCCCGATCTCTGAGGAGCGCGCCCACCAGATCGATCAGACAACGTCGACGTTTATCCATCGCCCCCGCCTGATCATAGGCCACTGCCAAAAATTCCAGACTGGTTCTATCACCAGGCATACTCTCGAGCATGGTCTCAAAAAACTTGATGGCCTCGGTGATTTCGGGGTCTTTCTCTTTCATAAAAATTCCTTGTGTGATTAACATCTCAATTTTTGGTGCAAAAAACAAGAATAATATGGTGGTTACCTTGTTAAACTGTATGCGCCATTAGCGCTTGGCGGCATAGAGGAAGGCAGCGGTCAAGGCGGTGAAGGGCGCCACGGTCACCAGGCCGAAGCTGCCGACTAACGTTACCAGAATCTCAGAGGCCACGCTGGTGGAATTCAGCATCACCAACAATGGAATTTTTTGCACCTCAAAGTACATCAGCATCATGATAAAGCCGCCGGAGTAGGCCAGCAGCAGCGTCGTGGTCATGGTGCCGATCACGGCCTGCCCCACCTTTAAAGCAGAGCTGAAAAGACGCCGCATGGTTATCTCAGGATGGTGATAGTGGATCTCATGGGTGGCAGCGGCAATATCCATCGCCAGATCCATCACCGCGCCTGAGGCTGAGATAAAGATCCCGGAGATGAAAAGTCCGTAAACATCAAGATTTGGCTCAACAAAAATCAGCGACTTGGCAAAGGGCCGGTTAAGTCCTGGTAGATGAAAGTAGCGCGAGACCAATAGTGCCAGCGCACAAGCGGTCAACAAGCCAAACTCCCCACCTAAAAACGCGCTCAACCCCTTGCGGTTGAGCCCGCCGACCAGCAAAGTTATGGTGGCTGTCAGAACCGTGACCACCCCCAGCGAGAGGAGCACTGGTGGTATCCCTGCCAGGGCACCAGGGATCAGAATCTTCCAGATCACGAGGATCGTGAATGTAAAAGATAACAGTGCCTTGATCCCAGTCCACCCTGCAACGGCAATCACCATGCCGGCAAACAGAAGTGAAAGGAATAGGATGATTTTAAGTCGGTCAGGTCCGACCAGATGCTCCATCATTTCGCCGCTCGCAGCTGGGGTGCGGGAGATCAACACCCGATCACTAGCTGAGTAGAAAAAATCCACCTCTGGATCGCCCACCAGCGTATTGTAACAGGTGATGCTCCTGCCATCGTCGTCCATCTGCACAACAGCTGTTTGATCACCTTGGTTGACCACTCCATACTGCTCTACCATAGAGTCGTCGGTCGACAGCACCCTGCCGCGCGCAATTTGGTGTCCACTGCGCTCCAGTATGTCGCGGGAGGGGACAAAAAAGAATAACGCCAGCGAGATTATAAAAACTGTTGCCGTGAAAATCAACTCGCTGTATCGACTCATGTGTATCCTCGAAATATCATTTATCGGTGGACCAATCCTAATCTTAATTAAGCAACGGTGAACGATGCTGTGCGACGATGTTGGTGGACGATTGGGAACATGCGGGGAATCGTCCACCAGCATCGTCGCCGTTATAGTCAACCGACTAAAAAGTAATTAATTGTTCTTTCCAAAAGTTGTCTATCGGGCCTTATTGCGGCTTGTTTCACAATCATCCACCGCATAGCGGCGGATATACTGTGTTCTCAATCATCCACCGCATAGCGGCGGATATACTGTGTTCTCAATCATCCACCGCATAGCGGCGGACGAAAATTACGTCCCACATTCTACTTTGAAGGCGCAGCCTACCTCTGCACCCAGTGCGCGGCCTAGACTCTTACCTATAGCTTTAGTGCAACAGCTTGAAGATATTTTTTGCAATATCGGTGTTGTCGGTGTCTCCAGCAAAAAGTTCACTGCCTGGGCCAATAGCGGTCGTTTTGACACTAGCCGAGGAGTGATTAAAACTCGTCCAAGTCACACCGCAGCGCTGCGCAACCATGTTCTGACAAACTGTCAGAAGGGCCCTCTCACCAACATTTTTCTTAAGCTTCTCATGTTCTTCAGGCGTGACATCACTCAGGCCAAACGCATCTAAACAGCGCTTAATGATCTCATCATTGGAGAGTTTCTCTTTACGCCAGCCCTTCAGATGCCCAGCAAGAACCGTCGATGAGTATTTTTGTCCATCAACAGCCGCGACAAAACGCAGTGGATCAAAGTTGGCGGTAAAGTTAAATGACATACCGCCGGTCTCGTGATCACCAGTGACCACAATCAAGGTTTCCTGGGGGTGTTTTTTATAAAAATCGTAAACAATCGCCATCGTGTCATTGAGATCCAGTACCTCTCCGATGCTGGAAGCAATGTCGTTGGCGTGTCCCATCCAGTCGATCTTGCCAGCCTCCACCATGCAGAAAAAGCCCTTTTCGGAGTCGGAGATCGACTTCAAACCAGCACGCACAAAATCGGTCAAGCGCAGTGAATCTTCCTTCGCATCCACCCGATAAGGGATAAGGTGCTCGATCAGGGTCTTGCCCTGCGGCTGATAATTAATGATCTGTTCACGGTCATTGACAATGGTGTACCCAGCACTCTTGATGGCTGTGCGCCCCTCATCCGGTTTTTTACCCAGCAATGGTTCGCCGGCAAAGAAATCAAAACCAGATGACGCGATGTCCAAGCCAATTTCATTGTACATTCCGCGGCTAATACGGGTGGAATAAAAAGCAGCTGGCGTAGCATGATTAATACCGACGCTGGTTATAATGGCGACTTTCATCCCTTTTTCTTTGGCGGCATAGGCCACTGAACCATGGGTTTCATTATCAGCTGTCATGCCGATCATGCCATTTTTAGTCTTTACACCGCAGGCAATGGCCGTCGCGGCAGCGGCTGAGTCTGTTATCTTATCCGTAGCAGCTGGATGGGTGGTGGTCAGCCCCTTGACCGGGAATTTCTCCCAGAGGAGACCACCAGCATCAGGCTGAGTCAGATCTAAATATTTGCTGGCAGCGGCGATCTGCGTCACCCCCATGCCATCGCCAATCATCAGAAAGATATATTTCGGTTTTGCGTCCTGCGCAAACAACTGAGCTGTCAGCAGAGTGGCAACCGCAAGAAGAACCTGCAAGAATATACGACGTTTCATAGTTGATTAATCCTTATCCAGTGGTTCAAGTGTAATGTTGCGAAACTCTATCGGACCACCCTCACTTTGCAGGCAGATATTGCCCGCATTGGTGTATATCGCTTTCCCTGTGTTTTGCAGTACGCCGTTGACATAGGATTTGATGGTATCAGCCTTGACAATAATATCAACGCTGTTCCACTCCCCAAAGGGCTTTTCGGATGGCTGGCCAGTTTTTTCAATGCGTTTGTTTTTATTATTTTCAACCCCGTTGAGTGTGGCTTTTGAGAGCAGAACAAAGTCGCCGGCATCACCCTCTTTAAGCTGCGTCTCAATCGCTTTTGGAAGGAAGAAATCATCGGGGCCAGTTTTATGAATAAAGATGCCGCTGTTCTGTTGTTCAGACTTCGCACTCCAACGGTACTCCACATGCAGCTTGTAATCAGCATAACTTTTTTGTGTCATCAGGTATCCAAAAGGCTGACCAGTACAACTGATAACTTTGTTTTTGACAGACCATGTTTTGTCCGGGCAGCAACCCTCCTCCCTCTTGATGACCTTTGTCCAGCCAGAGAGATCTCTGCCGTTAAACAAAACCATTTTTGATGTTGGAGTTACAGGTATTTGTTTAACGATCATATCGTCGGCTGTAACGGTTATAGCAGCTAATGTCAGCATGGTGATAATTAATTTATTCATATTTTCTCTCTCTTAGAACTCTTAGAAATCAAATGCTTAATGTTTTTAATTATACAGTAGCGTCATGCCGGACGCAAGCGTGTTAGGCTTGACATTATAAATGATAACGATATATGATATCTACATGAGAACAATTGTAGACATACCGAAAAATATTGTAAAAACCCTTGATGAAATCAGTTCATTCGAAAATCGTTCACGCGCAGCCTTAATCCGCGACGCACTGAAAAGCTATCTAAGTGATCACTACGCCAAAGAAAGTTCAGATGCTTACGGTATCTGGAAGGATGAAATCGTTGACGGGATTGAATTTCAGCGTAAACTCCGTAGTGAATGGAGTGATTAATGAGGGCTGTATTTGACACAAACATTATTATCGATTATCTTAATGGTTTTGCGCAGGCAGAAAAAGAACTCTCTTTATGAAGAGAAGCTCATAAGCGTAATAACCCGAATTGAGAGTATGACTGGAGCCAGAAATAAGGAGGAGGAGCAAATCCTGCACAAGTTTCTTTCATCTTTTATTGTACTCGGACTGGATAGCAGCATTGCCAACCGGACAATCGAACTTAGACGAAAATTCCATCTAAAAATACCTGATGCTATTATATACGCGACTGCACGGGAACAGGGATGTATAGTCGTTTCAAGAAACACTAGGTATTTCAAAACAGATTGGCCGGATGTACGGGTGCCATATAAACTCTAAAGCAGCTAGCCGCCGCCTATCTGCACTAGCAGTTTGCCGGACTTTTAAGTCCGACAGCCTGCTAGGAATTATAGTACACCCACAGGCGGGACGCCTGTGCTACTTTACGGTGCGAAAGCTTAGCGCAACATGCGTCGCAAATCATCGACGCGGTGTTTTCCGCGCTCTGCCTTTATTTTGCTTGCCTCTGCTTTTACCTTCCGGTTCAGCAAGTTGTTTTCTTACCGCACTATAATTTTTCTTTATAATGTCCGTCCATTTTTGATCAAGCAGTGCCTTGAAAAACGCAAGGACTCCTTGCGGAGAAACCTTGTCTGGACTGGTTATATCTATTGTTGCGCCATGCATCGGAGGCATTAATTCGTAAAGATCACTACCCATCCACTGCTGATAAAAATCCGGAGATTCCCATCCGAAATTGATCGTCGCCACATGAATTCTATTGAGCATAACTTTAATCATTGTTTTTCGGCAATCACACGTTGGATCATTGCAATATAGATCAATAAATGCGTACTCACCGTCTGGTAGTTGTGAGCTTTCGCTCAGACTAACTACGCGTACACTATGCGCTTCACCGATGATTTCACCGGCCGGAACAAAACTCATAATTCAAATCCTTTTAAGTTGTTATTTAGGTAAAAATATTGCATAAATTTTTGATTTTATCAAACTTTAATATCAACATCGGCCATCATAATCACTCTCCCGTTTTGTAACAGTTACAAATATGTTAAGGTAAAAAATATGTAGCGTGATAGTTGAGAGATAAAGTAGCACAGCCGTCTCGGCTGTAAATTACACGACGACCACAGGCGGGACGCCTGTGCTACTTTGCGAAGTGAAAGTTAGCGCAACACGGATCGCAGGTGTTGTGCTTCACGAGCCGAAACATTTGGCTATAGGCTATAAACGCGCCAACCACCGTCACGGCCCGCGGCTACTGTGCTTCGCAAAAACGTAGGTCCGATTTCCAATCGGACATGTCCGGTTGGAAACCGGACCTACTGATTTTGCTTGCCTCTGTTTGTACCTTCCGGTGCAGCAAGTTGTTTTCTTACCGCACTGTAATTTTCCTTTATAATCTCCGTCCATTTTTGATCAAGCAGTGCCTTGAAAAACGCAAGGACTCCTTGCGGAGAAACCTTGTCTGGACTGGTTATATCTATTGTTGCGCCATGCATCGGAGGCATTAATTCGTAAAGATCACTACCCATCCACTGCTGATAAAAATCCGGAGATTCCCATCCGAAATTGATCGTCGCCACATGAATTCTATTGAGCATAACTTTATTCAGCGCTGATTGCGCAGCAGATGGGGGTTGCCAATTATGATTTCGAGCAGCAGGCAAACCATCAGCAGCAAGAGAAAGAGCCCGGTGAGATCGCTGCCCTGCCGGGTGTTGAGCAGCTGCGAGGACAAAGCTGCATCGGTCTTGAGCACATGCACCTTGCCCTTGACGATCGAGGTCAGGCGCAGGGCGCTGAGGCTAGCGAGCTGACTCTCGGACGAAACCGGATTGAGGGCGACTGAACGGGGCGTGGCGCGATCAACTGTCACTACCCCCGGCTGCCAGCTCTCAGCAAAGACGGCCTCCCCCTGCTGGACCGGCAGCGTGAAGCTGGAGCCATCGCTGTGGCTGAGTGTCAACTGCTTGTCGCTTGCGGTCAGTGGGATCAAGCGCAGCAGCTGTCCACACTCAATCCCGGTGTTTTGCTGCGGATCATGCGCCGCGTAGGTGAAGAGATGCAGCATGGCAATCGGATAGGATTTCAGTTCAGGCCAGTTGCACATGTCGCGACGGGCTGAGAAGGCGCAGGCGATTACCCCACCGGCACCGACCTTCTCTTCAGCCATAATAGTTGTGCCGCGGCTGACTGCCAGCACAGCGGCTGAGGCAGAGGTGTTAAGTGTATAAAAGCGCTGCCCCTTGAACAGCTCCAGCTGCAGAATCTCATTCAGTGCCGCGAGCGGCCCCTTGAAGGTCAGAGTGCTGAAGTCGCCCGTTTGGCGTTCACCGAAGAGGGAGCGCAATCGCTCATCTTGAAACGCCGCCAAGGTGGTGTCATTGAGGTTGCTGCCAGCAAAGATCACCAGTGTGCCGCCGCTGTTCATATAACGGTAGAGCAGGGCAGCTGTCTGCTGTTCCAGCGGGTCAGGATTGGAGAGCACCACCACATGATATTGCTCCAGTTGTCTGGATGAGAGTTCCTGCACAAAACCCTCTTCCGTCAGAATGCCGTTCAACGCTTCGCCATTGCTGGGATCAAGCGCCAGCTTCAAAAAATGAAAGGGGCGCACCCGGCTGAGCAGATCGGTTTCCAGCAGCAGCACACGGATGTTCTCGCAGACGCTGACCGTAAACGCGCGCCGGTTATCAAGCGTGAGGTTACGGTCAGTGATCTGAACCGCGCCTCTCATAAATCCAGCGCGCTCAGGGGCGGCTTCGAAAGCGCCGTCAACAGACTCCCCCGCCGGCACGCTGAGCTTGACGCTGTTGACACTTTGACTGTTGATCTCAAGCGTGACTTCGGTATCGCGATCTTGAGTGCCGTGGTTCACGATAGTGTATGGGATCACCAGCCGTTTATTGATCATCTGCGGGCGGGTTGAGAGCGCGACACCTTCGACCGACAAATTCTCCGTGCCGCCGCTGACGGGTATAAAATAAAGCCGCAGCCCTTTGACATCCCCGGGGTCAATTGCTTGGGAGGGTGCCTGATTGCGTTGAAAATCGGAGATCACAAAGATCTCACGGTTTGGATTGGCCTCTGATGTCAGCACACCGGCCGCCTGCTTCAAGGCCGCGCTGTAAGAGCCTGTGGCGGCGGTAACGCGGGCCTCCTCCAGCATGCGCTGCACAAGGGGTCGTTTGCGGGTTA
>JBAYXX010000096.1:0-14944 GCA_041673345.1 Kiritimatiellia bacterium | reverse complement strand
AAGTCGTCTTCGTCGTCGCCACCAAAGGCGTCAAACTCATCGGCACTAACGCCGCCATCCCCGAACGGTTCGCCATCGCGGCAGAACTGCACACCGTCGAGCTGGGCGTTGATGCGCTTGCCCCACGTGTTATTCTGGGCCCACAAGCTAATAATTGCGTTCACATACGCACCAGCGTAAGGCTTGCCGTCTTCCTCGGTCAGTGGTGACTTATCGCGGTCAATCACCAATGGGCGTTTCTTAGTCGAAGCCTTGATGGTGTATTTGCCATCGAACTCTGGGCGACCTAAATCATCCCCGTCCTTCAAGCAAATCTTATCCGCTGCGATTTTACCTTTAAGCTCGGTTTTCATCAGCGTGTCGATATGCTTTTTCAACTGCGCAATGGCTTCGGCGTGCTCATCTTTATCGAGAATAAAAGTCGCTTCAAACTTACCAGTGGGCTCACCGCCAAATGAAGCCATTTTGAATAGTGAAGGGAAGGATAAACGAACATTTGCTAGTTTAATTTTTGACATTTTTATACTCCTGCATTTTAGCGTTAAGGTTGAGCTGCCATTTCTGGCAGTGAGTTAAGCATAACTTAACTTGTTATGGTTGGCAACTTATTTTTACAGTTTTCAAAGTGCCACCGTTTCATAATGCTCCCACCTCCTTCTTTGCCGCAATGCGGACATTTTACTTTCTTATCCGCAACACCTTTATTGTGCGGGATGTTACCCAAAAGGCTTTTGGATATTTTCTCTCGCGTCGATTTTGAAACGCTATGCCCTTTCAAAGACATACTTATGTTTTTACTCCATTCGGCGTCCCTCTTTCTTTTAGAAAGCGCACGCAATACCTTTTCCCTATGTTCGGCACTTAGAACCTTACCCGTATGGGCTTTAGAAAGTTTTTCACGATGTTCCCGAGAATGACTCACACCTTCATTCCAAGGCCTTAGATCTGAAGAGTATCTGGCTCTTAGATATTGGGAGTGTTCTTTTGCAAACCTTTCTCTTAAAAATGCATATTTTTTAGAAGAGCAGCTGCTAACTCTGTTTCGCATAAGGTTTAGCGCGTGCCACATTAAACCTCCGTGCATTTTAGCTAGAAGTAGGTGCGCGAAGAAATGCTCTTTTGCTGACAAAGCAATAATGTTTGATTTGTCGTCCGAACCCCCAAGCGACCTCGGAACTATGTGATGTTTCTCAAAATATCCGTCGGGTTTTGGTCTGTTTAGACGCGACTTTATAAAGTCGTCATATATTTTTCGGTAATTCATAAGCGGGTCGCCTTTTTAATAACCTGCTTATTATAACAACCCGCTTATCAGGCGTCAACTGATATCGTCAAAATCGTCTTCGCTCGCCCCGATGGCGGGGCGCTTGTCCGACTCGGGAACAATGACAGGTTTACCCCTGGGCTTTGTTACCAGATTGGCTATGTCGCCCGAACGCTTTTTGCCAAGCGCCTTTTCGGCCTTTGCCACGCTCAACAACTTGCTCTCGTATGCGTCGTCACCCAGCAATTCCACCAAAATCTGCTCGGCAACAGCATCGTCACCCCACTGCCGCAAGCTGCGACCTTCGACTAGCTTAAAGCCCGGGAACGCTTCGCCGCGCTCGAGCTTCTGGAAGGCGTGTTGCTCGACAGCATCGAACCATGACAGCACCAGCTTTTTGGCAGATAGCGCTTCCGCTAGTCGCTCATCGCTTAACGTGTCGGGGTTGTCGGCAGCGTCCATGTTGTCAAAGTCTGTGGCAATGACCTTGTGGGCCAGATCCATCAGCGCCGGACAGGTGGGCATTGCTTTGCAGAACTTGCACTGCTCATCACCTGGTACGCGCTGCGGCGAATCGGATAGTGCCTCGTTGGCTCGTTCGCTTAACCACTCGCCCCACTTCATCAGCTCAGCGCGGTCAAGCTCCCACTCACTTATGGAGTCTTACGTGGCTGCACAATGCAGATGACGACCTTTTCTATCTCGGCAATGTACTCATAATCAGACATAGCGCCAAGGGCGTACAGAAGCCCCTGTGTATTCTCGAAGGCGTCAACCTGCACACCCTTGCCGTACTTCAGATCAATGACGCGCAGCGTATTGCCATCCAGTACCAGCGCATCAGCCGTGCCGAATCCACCGGGCACCCACTCAGAGAAGTCAACCAGCTGCTCGTACTCATGCTGGCCGCTGTGGCTTTTGACGTAATCAACGTACTGCTGCACATAGTCGGCCATCTCCTGATCGACGGTGTACGCGTTGCTTTCAATCAGGCGCTTGCCGATCCAGTCGTGGCACGCGCCGCCGTGGGTTAGCACCAGCTCGGCCAGTTCATGCGCGGCAGTCCCTTCGTCCGCTGCGATGCTTGATCTATCGGCTATGCCCTCTTCGGCCTTTACGCTGCCTGGGCAGTGCGCCCAACGGTGCGACCCGCTGGCGCTGAGTTTTGCATGGGCTGTCATTGCAGGGCCTCCAAGCTGGTCTTTAGCGCGGCAAGGTCTGATTCAGCAACGTCTTTGAGTGTCGAGGCATTGCCGAACGCGGCAATGGCGTCTTTTACTGCCGCCTTTTTACTGCGGTCTTTGCGCACGATAGCCATGCACAGGTCTTGCAGGTCATCGCGGTTAACCTTGACCGCCTCGGGCTTCGCCGGCTGATCCTTAATCGGATCGACGACTGACTCAGGTTTGGCCTCGACGGGCGCAGCGGTTGGCGCGGGGGCGCTGCGCATAGCGCCTGTCAGTTCGACGATTACGGCGCGCAGTTCCGACAGTTCGGCTTTCAGTTCTTCTAGTTTAGTTTCCAGCATTTTTCGTTTCCTCTTTGCGTTTGTTGGAGGTGATAGTATAAGCTGTGCTTAACAACCAGTCAAGACAACCGAGGAAAACCAGCATGATAAAAATGGTCGTTGAGTATTTCGGCGGCGTAGCCGAGACGGCCAGGCTGTTGGGCGTAAGCCAGCCAGCTGTTAGCCAGTGGCTCAAGCACAACCGAATCCCACCAGCAAGGGCCGTGCAGATAGAAGTGCTCACCAAGGGCAAGTTCAAGGCAGCGGATATTCTGCAAGGGGGTAAGGATGGCGGCCGTTGATTTGCAGGTGTTCCCTGTTCGCACGTTCCACGATACGCAAAAGGGCAAATGGCAGAAGGTGCCCGCGATCCCAAAAGGCGAGGACTGGAAATCTTACAAGGCCGAGGCCCATGTGATTGCGCACGCCGCGAACATCGGCGTAGTCATTCCCGATGGCCGGGTGGTCATTGACTTGGACGTGTACAAGGGCGTCACTCGCCAGGTTGTCGATGCTGCCCTGGGCGTCGCGCTGGATTGGGAGTCCGCGCAGCTACAGCGCACGGTGTCGGGAGGTGAGCATTATTGCTTTACCTTGCCGGAAGGCGCTACTGTGCCCCAGGGCAGTAATCTACTAGGCGTTGACGGCTTAGACACTCGCTGCGCCGGTAGGGGTTGGATTTGCACAGGCGAAGGTTACACCGATCTGACGATGATCGGGATGCCAGAGGCTGTTGCCGAAGAGGACTTCCCCGAGCTACCAATCGTAGCAGTCGAACGCCTAAATGCTGGCATGGTCATCAGTGACGGCGCGGGCGTGTCGGATTTGGAGCAGGCGATAAATCACCAACCGCTTGACGACCTGACGCTTGAGCAGATGTGGCACTACCTGCAAAAGTTACCACTGTCCGATCTTGAGGCTTACGACCCTTGGGCTAAAGCGGGCATGGCCGTACACCATCAGACGGGTGGCAGTAACGACGGCTTCAAGCTGTGGGTTAAATGGTCAAGGGGGTCGAGCCATTTTGACATTGAAGAATGCCGCAAAAAGTGGCCCAGTTTCGGAAAGCGCGAATACATCGCCAAGCCCACCCGCTTTGATTACGTTATACACCGCGCCGGTGGTCGCCAGGCTATCGCTGCCGACATTGCCGAGTCGTGGGCGACCAAGGGTGCAGATGTAACCAACGCGGACGAGTACGAGGCGTTAAAGGCCAAGCTGCGTAAGGTGCCACTAAGCACGCTCGCGAAGGATCAGAGACAGCGCATAGCAAAAGAAGTGTATGACAGCTACGGCAAGGATGTGGGCGTCACCAAGTCGGCCATTGTTGACGCTATCATGCCGCCGAAAAACAAAGGCGTTTTTGTTGACGAAACTGATAGGCCCGAATGGGTGGACGAATGGGTGTATGTCGAAGAGGCGTGCGAGTTCGCCAGCACCCGGCTAAATTACTCAATCAAGCGAGAAGCGTTTAACGCCAAGTTTGACCGTATGGAAGAGGTTGTTGTCGCAGAAAAACCCGCTTCGACCTTTGCGCTGGTGGATTGCAAGATACCCACTGTGGTCAACAGCATATTCTGGCCCGGCGCTGACTTGATTATCGAGTACCAAGGCAAGCCCATGCTCAACATCTACCGCAAGCAGGGCGTACCGCCAGCAGAGGCTTTGGATGAGGAAGGACGGGCTGTTGTTGACAGGTTGCTCAAGCATATTGCGTTTACGCTTGAGGATGAGCGCGAACAGACTATTTTGCTTGACTGGCTGACGTTCGTTTACCAGAACCCAGGCCAGCGCGTTAATTGGGCAATGCTGTTGCAAGGTGCGCAGGGCACCGGCAAAAGCTATTTCGCCGTGATGCTACAGGCACTGATGGGTGATCTGGTGACCAACCTCGACCCCGCTGCAATTGCTGGCCGGTTCACCTCATGGGCGTTCGGATCGCTGGTTGTTGTGGTTGAAGAGGTGCGAATCAGTGGGCAGAACAAATATGAGGTGATGGACAGGACGAAGCCCTTCATATCGAACCCCACAATTCAGATTGAGGAAAAGGGCCGCGATCACCGCACAGTGCCCAACTTCACCAGCTATTTCATGTTGACCAACCATAAGGACGCATTGCCCCTGGCAGCAGGCGACCGGCGCTACTGTGTCATGTTCTCCAGGGTGCAAAGCGAAGAGCAGCTATATCGAGAGCTGGGCGGCAAGGTTGGGGCAGAAAACTACTTTGATGCGCTGTTTGGTGACCTTGAGGCGCGCCCGGATGCCGTGGCGCACTTCTTTGCCAATCGCCAGATCAGTGACCACTTCAGTCCGCGTGGCCGCGCACCTGAGACACGCGCTAAGCAGATGATGATGGACGTAGGTATGTCACCTGAGCGGCTGACGTTGGAAGACGCCATTGCGCAGTTTGAATGCCCAGTCATTAATGAGCGAATCCTTGACGTGACCTGGCTGAATGCACTTTGCGGCGCTGAGGGCATCGAGCTACCGAAGACAAGGGCTATCAGTGCCATATTGCTTGAGATGGGATATGAGCAAATCGAGGGCAAGCGGGTGAAGGTGCAGAAAACTGGGAAGTATCATTATTTGTGGCACAAGGCCGATATGGTTAGCGCGGCAGATGCCAGGGCGGATGCAAAAGCGTTTCACGATGACCCCGATTTTGTTCCGTTTTGAAGAAAAAGGGGCTTAAAGCCCCTTTATTCTTTCCACAGCTTCTTGCGCAGTGACCAGAAACGAGTTGTACCGGACGTACTGAAAAACACCATCCTTATCCTTATACCTGACCGACTCGTCATAGCAAAGATTGGATAAAGTGTAACCAAGGGTCTTGCTTGGAACATCGCCGCCAAGGTGTTTGTTTATAGCAGTCGCGTTTACACAAGAATCGTCATAGCCCAGATCCGCTATTGCGGTTTTTATAAGGCTTGGGTCAAAAGCCGATCTGAGCACCTTTCTTTTTTCGACAGGCTTAAACGATTCTGGCGCGAACTTCACTGAGTAGCGTTTTCCGTCAACAGTCACTTCTAGGGTGATTTTTGAAAATTTTTCAATCTGCATGTGCGTTTCTCTTTCAGTTGAACCAGATAGCAATATATCAAAGGGCGCTATGTTTTGCAAACATTGCCATCCCAAAAAGGGCGAAATGTTCAAATAAAAAACATTTCGCCCCTTATTTCGCCCCTCGCTAACCCATTGATTTATATACTATTACCCCCTTAAAAGGGCGTAAGGGTGAAATATAATAGATAAATTGGTGACAGTGGGGGAATATAAAAAGGGGGAGGTATTGGGTAAAAATATAAAAATATGGGGTAGAGGGGGAGTGGACGCCTTTATTTCGCCCTTTTGCAGTTTTGGGGCGGATTTGTTAGTAAAATCAAACACTTGGCTGGGGGTGAAATACGGGGCGAAATGTTTAGAATGTTTTCATTGCACCTGCCGCGGGCCAGGCCCCACGAACTGGCTGCAATCCAAACAGATGAAAGGGTTGCTAAAGCTCTAATTGACTGGTGCTCTCAATACTGCGTATAATATAATCCAATATGCCCTCCGCCTCTGCCAGCCGGTGCGCGGTGGGTCTCACATGAAAGGAAGTGATATGAAAACAATGACGGCAATCCCGCTAAGCGAGCTAATCAAGAAGGCTGGAAGCGAGAAGAGCCTGGCCGAACTAGCCGGTATCCGAGACCTGAAGAGCCTTTCAACCAAGCTGGTAATGATCAATGGGTGCATGTATCGGCCTAGCATTTCAACCGGTGACTGGGCCAAGGTGTCTAAAGAATTGGTAGGTGACTTATGAAAAAGCTCTTAATCGGTTTAGCTTTATCGGCGGCAATGAGCGCACCGGTGTTTGCTGCTGAGCAGATGAGTAAAGAGCAGTTTTGCTCTGAGTTAGAAACAGAAGCTGTAGCGATAATGAGCGCAAGGCAATCTGGAGTACCGATTAGCAAGGTGCTGGCGCTTGTCGATAATGAAGGCATACACAAGCATATTGTCATGGATGCTTACGATCAGCACGCCATGCGGACACCAGAAAACGCTGCAAATCAGCGAGCAGAGTTTGGTATCAAATGGGGCTTGTTCTGCATTAAAAACAGATAGCCGTATTGTGGTATAATCAACCCGTCTTAATGGCGGGTTTTTTAATGGTGGTGCTATGGACTTAGACAGCTTTGATATTGACGAGCGCACTCGCAGAAGCTGAGCAGCGCAGAGAGCAGAAGCTCGCAGACGATGAGCAGCCCGTTGAGGCTGATAATGACTGCGGGGATGCGTGTAAGATTTAGAGGTAGCGACTCAAAAAGATCAAGTTTTATCATTTATTTGTCAAACAGTGCTTTACAGTGTTGCTAGCTGATCGTATAATTAACCCAACAAAGCAAAACCCCAAAAGGACTGAAAAAATGAAAGCTTACTACCCGACCCACCATTTAGGATGCCAGCCAATCCACGAAGTACAAGACTGGTCTTACGTCAGAAAGCTAATCAGAGCGGCAAGAAAGGGTGAGAGTATAAACCCGATTTTGATAGACGGCGAAATAGGATCTGGAACACTGCTGGCAGGTACGCACAGAGCCGCAGCTAATGACATCATGGTTATGCTAGGCGGTGAGGCTCTAATACCGGTCGTAAGCTTGAGTGAAATAGATGCGAGTAGCGACCTTATTGAAGCTGTAGAGGATGGTGACTTTAGAAGGATTGACGACTTATGGGATAGGTAGGGCAATATAGTAATATGCTTTTAAAAGATTGGGTTAGCGCTAACCACAGCAGCGCAAGTGAGGCAGCAAGATCGCTTAACGTGAGCAGGCAGATGATGAGCTATTACATTAAGCGCAGTGCCGTGATCTATAAAAATGTTATTTATTTGCCAGTAGGTAAAAAGTGATGGCCGATTTTCCCGACTATAAAACGGTTTCAGTTGATAAGCTGATTCCCTAGCAAATGTCTGTACGGCAAGGTATAATGATCACATCAACTAGGTGTGGAGGATTTATGGAAACCGAAGTCGTATGGAGGTCGATACCAGGCATTGACGGATACGTTGCAAATAGCCTTGGAGAGGTATGGTCAGTCGACCGAGAAGTTATAAAACGGCGCTCAGATGGGAGTGAGTACCTGGCGAGGTTGAAGGGCAGAAAGCTAAAGCCATAGCTGGCGGGACAGTACCTTTATTGCAGCTTAGGGTCGCAAAGAAAGACATCAGTCCATCGGATAGTTTGCTCTGCGTTTCATGGCGAACCTTTCAGCAAAGCCGAGGTGTCACATCTCGATGGGAACCCGCTAAACAACCAGCCCTACAATCTTGAGTGGGCCACTAGCTCACAGAATGAGCAGCAGAAGCGTAAACATGGAACCTACGCGCGGCCTAGGGTTTTTAAAAAACCTTGGCACAAGAAGCGCGGACCCAAACAATCCTGCTATCCGAAAGCTGATAAAATACTGCAGATGAGGGCGGAGGGAGCATCAATACAGGACGTGGCTGATATGCTGGGAATGTCTAAGAGCGGCGCCGCTAACGTCATCAACAACAGGATATAAAACATGAACGAATTCCCAGACTATAAGACAGTACCAACCGATAGCTTGCTGCCCTACATTCGTAACTCACGAACTCATAGTGATGAACAGGTCGCACAAATTGCAGCCAGTATCAAAGAGTTTGGCTTCCTGAATCCGATCATCATTGACGGCGACAACAGTATTATCGCAGGCCATGGGCGCGTGATGGCTGCTCAAAAGTTAGGCATAAAAGAGTTGCCGTGCATTGAGGCTTCACACCTATCCGATACACAGCGCCGCGCGTACATTATCGCAGACAACAAGCTTGCTCTTAATGCTGGCTGGGATGACGACATGCTACGCATTGAGCTAGAGGAGCTGGGCGTTGCTGGTTTTGATCTTGATCTGACCGGATTTAGTTTAGATGAAATTGACGAGCTACAGATTGAAGAAATCGAAGATGGCTTGACTGATGAGGATTCTGTACCGGAAGTGGTCGATGATCCGGTTAGCGTGCTTGGCGATGTTTGGATGCTGGGTAAGCACCGGCTGATGTGTGGGGATAGTACGAGTATTGAGTCGCTCGAGCAATTATGCAAAGGGCAACTGGTTGACATGTGGCTGACCGACCCACCGTACAACGTGGCCTATGAGGGAAAAACCAAGGACGCACTAACGATCAAAAACGACTCGATGGCCGACGATCAGTTCAGGCAGTTCCTGCGCGACTGTTACGTTGCTGCCGACTCAGTCATGAAGCCTGGTGCCGTTTTTTATATTTGGCACGCAGATTCGGAAGGCTACAACTTTAGAGGCGCAGCGCAGGATGCTGGGTGGAAAGTAAGACAGTGTTTGATATGGAAAAAGTCATCGATGGTCATGGGGCGTCAAGACTATCACTGGAAGCATGAGCCTTGCCTTTATGGCTGGAAGGAAGGCGCAGGCCACCTATGGGCTGCGGACAGAAAGCAAACGACGATCCTAGAGTTCGACAAGCCGTCACGCAATGGCGAGCACCCGACGATGAAGCCGGTCGAGTTGTTTGAGTATCAAATGCTCAACAACACTAAGGGTGGCGACATCATCATGGACAGCTTCGGCGGCAGTGGTACGACCATTATCGCGGCAGAAAAGAATGGTCGAGTTGGATATCTTATGGAGCTAGACCCCAAATACTGCGACGTCATCATCAAGCGCTGGCAGGATTACACAGGAAAAGAAGCTGTACTAGAGGCGTCTGGCGACAAGTTTAATGATATGTTTATTAATGGTCGCAGCGGCGAAAAGGCGGATGTATGCTAGGCAAGTGCGAGCGCTGGGCTGTCCTCTATACTCACGATCACATGCCCGTTGATGGGTGTGTGTTTACCCAAAAACCTGCAGCTGAGAAAGCGCTAAAGTCATTAAAAAATCCTGATAAGTACAGGGTTATAAAGGTTAGCATTGTTCCAGTGAGGGGTGACGTATGACAGAAGATAAACCAGTATCAGGGATGCCACCGCACGAGCCAACGCGCGCAACGCGCGATCTTGTACAGCTTCATACAATGGTCGGAACCACTCAGGAAACAATTGCCAGCATTATTGGTATTGACCCTAAGACTTTGCGCAAGTATTACCGCGATGAGCTTGACCAGTCCAAGGCAAAAGCCAACGCAACTATTGGCGGGGCGCTGTTCAACAAGGCGAAGTCTGGCGACACTACCGCCATGATCTTCTGGATGAAGACGCAGGCGGGATGGAAAGAAACAACAGCAATCGACCATAGTAGCAGTGACGGTAGCATGTCGCCAAAAGGCCGAACGCTAGACGACTTTTACGATGATGTTCAGACTAAATCCAAACCTTAAATCCTTTTGGGAGAATAGAAAACCTGTAAAGATTTTAAAAGGTGGTCGATTTTCTTCAAAAACTCATGACGCTGGCGGAATGGCTGCATTCCTAGCTAGAAACTACAGCTTGCGGTTTTTGTGCATACGGCAGTTTCAAAACAGAATAAGCGACTCTGTTTACACTGTTATCAAAGAGAAGATTGAGCAGGCGGGGTGGGAGAGCGAGTTTGATATAGGCGTGTCAACTATTCGCCATAAAACAACCGGTAGCGAGTTTCTGTTCTACGGTATCGCTAGAAACCTTAACGATATCAAGGGTACTGAGGGTGTTGATATATGCTGGATTGAGGAAGGTGAGGGCCTCACAGAGTCGCAATGGTCTGTTATTGACCCAACAATCAGGAAAGAGGGGAGCGAGATTTGGCTGGTTTATAACCCCCACCTAATCACTGATTTTGTTCAAAGCAAGCTGCCATCTTTACTTGGCGACTCATGTATTATTGAGCATATCAATTACGACAGAAACCCATTCCTATCTGACACAGCTAAGCAGAAGGCGGAAAGGCTAAAGCTAGCTGATCCAGACGCTTACAACCATATTTACCTTGGCCAGCCGATCAGCAATGACGATGCTGCGATAATTAAATTCAGCTGGATTGACGCAGCTGTTGACGCTCATATAAAGCTTGGCATTGATCTGAGCGGCAGCTATTCGGTCGGTTATGACGTTGCGGACGATGGTAAGGATAAAAACGCAGTGGTTGGGTTTGACGGCGCTATTGCTGATTATCTGGACTCATGGCAAGGGCTTGAGGACGAGTTGACACAATCGGCATGGAGGGCGTGGAGTGCTATGACGCCTAACGGCAGTCGGTTTCTCTACGATGGGCACGGGCTAGGTGCTGGTACTGGCTCGACGCTGATTGAGCACAAGAAAAAGGTCTTTAAGTTTTTAGCGGGTAGCAAGCCCATTAACCCAGACTCCGAGTACTCGCTCGGTATCAAAAATAAAGACAAGTTTGAGAACCTAAAGGCTCAGGCTTGGGTTGATGTTGCGGATAGATTCAGAAACACATACAACGCAGTAACGAAAGGCGATAAATTTGAGCCTAGCGAATTGATAAGCATCAGTAGCGACATAGACAAGCTCGAGGAGCTAAAAATACAGCTTTCAACGCCCCGCAAGATGTACAGTAAGCGTGGCTTGGACATGGTAGAAACAAAAGACCAGCTCGCAGCTCGGGGCGTTAAGTCGCCGGACTTGGCCGAGGCGTTTATAATGGGCGCATGCCCTCATCTTGTCGAGGTTGACGGCTACTCATGGTCCGGCTTTCTCTAGTGTTGTTACAATCCACCTATAGCTGTATGATTGACAAATATAAAAACGGTGGTATGCATGCGTATATTAACTAACATAGCTGACGGCCTGCGAAATGTTGTTGCCAATTTAGGTACAGCAAGAGACAAGGCCGCGCACACTCAGTACATTGATACGATGTACGATCCGCAAGACCTGCTGACTACCTACGCAGTTAGCTGGGTGGCACGCGCTGGCGTTGATTTGCCGGCAGAAGATGCTGTGCGTAAATGGCGGTCGTGGCGCGCAAGTGCTGAGCAGATCAGCAAGATCGAGGCAGTTGAAGAGCAGCTGGGTTTGCAGCCAAAACTGCAAGAGTGCCTGGTTAGCGCTCGCTTGCTCGGTGGTGCTGCAATCTATATCAACACCGCTGCGCCTGATAAATCACTACCGCTGAGCGAAAGCGAGCAGATAAAGTCTATCGTTGTGATGACGCGCAACACGCTAAAAGCTGAGCCGGTCGTCAAAGACATCGACAGCGAATACTACGGATTGCCAGAGTTTTACACGCTAAACAGCGGTGATAATGGCGGTCGCGTAACCATTCATGCGAGCCGTTTTGTAATCCTGCATGGCGCGCACGCGGTAAAAGACCCCGCTTATTCGACCAATGATTCAGCGTGGGGCGATAGCGTAATCAAGGCTGCGCGCGATGCGCTCAACCAGCGCAATAGCACGATGGCAAACATTGCCAGCCTGATTTTCGAAGCCAAGGTCGATGTGTTCAAGTTTAAGGGTTTTGCCGATATGCTGGCCGCTAATCAGGACGATGCGATTATAAGCCGTGCTCATTTGCAAGCGGCAATGAAGGGCATTAACGGCGCGGTCGTGATTGATGGCGATGATGAGTACGATCAGAAGACGGCATCGTTCGGAAGCTTGCCTGAGATTATCGCAAAGTTTCAAGAGGAAATTGCCGGCGCATTCCGCATACCCGTTACCCGCCTGTTTGGTCGCTCTGCTGCTGGTTTGTCTGGCCAAGGTGATGGTGATGAGCGAGTTTACTATGATCGTATTGCTCACGAGCAAGCGACCTGCATCGCCCCTGCTATGCGCAAACTAGACCGCTTGATCGTTCGCCAAGCGCTGGGCAGTAATCCGCTAGACGTGCACTACGAATGGCGCCCACTGCGTCAGAGTACAGAGCTTGAGCGCGCTGATATATTCGGCAAAGTGGCGAACGGTGCTAGGGCAATCGCTGGCAGTTCAGCGGGTGAGATCATTCCACTCGACGCGCTATCTGATAGCCTCGTAAACGAGCTGACCGAATTGGGCGTATTACCTGGTCTAGAAAGGTCGGTAAAAAAATACGGTACGCTATCTGAACAGAACAGTTTTACTGAGGGTGAATTATGAGATTCTTAGACAGCGTAACAACCGGTCAGCCGCGCATTACAAGTGACGGGTATTTAGTTGCAGATGTAAAGGCAGCGCGCACCGGCATCCAGTTATATACAGGTGCAGAACTTGGTCGGCCTGATCTTGATATTGTGCGTGTGTATCGGCCCGAGTCTGAGGTTTTCCACAAGGACAGCTTGGCAAGTTACGCATACAAACCGGCTGTAAATGGTCATCCGTCCGAGCCAGTGACTGCTGATAACTGGAAGCAGGTTGCCACTGGCCAGCTGGGCGGCGATGTGGTTCGTGATGGCGATCATGTGCGCGTGCCATTGGTGCTAATGGATGCGCAGGCTATCGCCGATTACAATAACGGGCGCCGCGAGCTATCCATGGGCTACGCCTGCGATGTCGAGTTTGAGCGCGGCGTAACGGATAGCGGTGAGGAATATGACGCTATTCAGCGCAAGATCCGCATAAATCACATTAGCCAAGAGCAGCGCGGGCGAGCCAGAACTGCTAGAATAGGCGACTCATGGGGTGTTGCCCCGATTAACGATAACGAACCACCAACGGGCACACCGCCCACACTAAAGCAAAAAGGAGGTCACATGACCACTAAGACCGTTGTACTAGGCGACAAGGCAGTACAGGTACTCGCTGAGGACGCCGCAGAAGTTGAGCGATTCAAGGATGCCGCGGCCAAGGCGCTGGCTGATACTGAATCAAAACACGAACAAGCATTAGCAGCGAAAGATGCTGAGCTTGAGAAATTACAAGCGCGGTTAGATGACGCCAAAAGCAAGATCCTATCCGACGAAGATATTGACGCAAAAGTGGCAGCACGCGCTGAGCTGATCGCCACTGCAAAGAAAATTGCGCCAACCGCTGAGCTTGCAGGTTTGTCCGATGCTGCTATCCGCAAGGCTGTAGTTACTGCCCGCCTGGGTGATGCCGCTATTACTGACAAGTCGGACGCATACATTGATGCGCGATTTGATATTCTCGCAGAAGACACCGCGCCGACTGATCCGGTCAGGGACGCCATCAAGGGCGGGATTAAATCCGTCGGCGATGCCGCAACGCAAATGAACGATGCTCACCAAAAGAGCGTTTCCGATCTCAACGCCTGGCGCAACGCGCAATAAGGAGGCACAACCATGGCTATCAATTTCAAAGGAAACCTTGCCGCGTTCGCGGTGGGTCACCGCGCAAATATGGAAGAGTGGAACACCATCACTCGGGTCAAAGGTGACGCTGACACATCCACTGGTGCACCGCTGCCTTTTGGCGTGCCCGTAAAGCCCGGCACAGGTGCACATACCTGCGTGGAGATCACCGCCACCACCGGTGAGAACGTGCTCGGAATCACCGAGGCTAGCCAAACGCTGCCACATGCGGGAGATGCGTACCTGCAATACGACAACGTAGCTATCTGCGAGGTTGGTGTTATCGGCGTACTGCTGGGCGCTGACGTGACCCGTGGCGCTCAGGCACGCTGGGACACCGCCAACAAGGTCTGGACCGGCGCGGCTCAGTCTGCAACTGTCGTGACCATTCCCGGCGCGCAGTTCGATGAGGCCGGTACCAGCGGTTCCGTTGGCGTGGTTCGGTATCGCCGCCCTGTCCCCTCCCTGTCCGTTTCTGGCACTTAATAAGGAGTCCAGCACATGAATTTTAACGACCAACAAGCTTTGGCCTTCGTTACCGGCCAAGCATACAAGATCAATCAGCGCGTGTACGAAACCCGCTACCCCGACTGGGATTTCGGTCGCCTCATCTACGTGGACACCACCGGCCCCGAGTGGGCGCCGGGCGTGCTCACTTACACATCCGACCAGACTGGTCGCGCCAACTGGCAGTCCGGCCATGCCAAGGACGTTCCGCTGGCCGACGTCAGCCAGGATTACCAGACCAAGAATTTCCATCTGGCGGCCATCGGCTACCAGTGGAATATCGAGGAAATCAACACCACGATGGGCTTCCCCGGCGCCAACCTGCCGGATCGCCGCGCCCGCGCTGCACGTCTTGCTTACATGAAATTCATGCACAACCTGACGCTCACCGGCAGCGCCGAAAAAGGCCTGGGCGGCCTCACCAACTACAATGGCGTAACCGCGACCGCCGCTCCGGCGGACGGTA
>JBAYXX010000095.1:0-15017 GCA_041673345.1 Kiritimatiellia bacterium | reverse complement strand
AGGGTCCAGCCGCATCATACGCTTTGAAACTGAACGCTAGAACGGAGGGGTGAAACTAAAAACAAAGTGCAACCGTTTTGGCCCCCATGTCCAGTGATCTGGCGCCCCAAACGGTCGTGAGTGTATGTTATATCCGGGGTTGAGCCGGAGTAATCCACATTTGTAATCTGACCGGGATCGCCGTAGGTGTAGGTGGTCGTGTACCATCCGTCGCCATATTCACCATAAACGCTGCGACTCGCCACCCTTTCGACAGCAACGGGCCGCTGCCTATGGTCGTATATTCCTGCTGAATACCGTAATGGATATTGCCGTCAATGTCCTTTGTTTCCAGCCAAGTTTTTTTCGGGTTCTGCCCCCAGTCACGCTCAAGCAGATCTCGAACCTTACCCGTAAGGTTGTCGGTTTCCCGCCACCTGCGATCAGCGCGGGTCCAGCTATCAATCCAGAGATCCACATCATAGCTGTATGCCAGATGACGGAGCGGGTTGTTGTTCGCGTCTTTTCCCACAAAGCATACGTCCGCGCCGCCACGGGTGATCTCCCAGCTCCCTTCGAGTTCGGTACCCTGCTCGCTGTTATAGCGGTAGATTGTGAGTTTCACTCCCGTAGGATTGAAAAGGGTGCTCACATCAATGCGCCGTCCGTTGACCGCAGGGTTGTCAACCTGCGTGAGCGCAGTTGCGTTGCTGGTGATGTTCACTGCAGGCAGCGCAGTCACATTGAAGAGCTCCGGCGTTATAGCAACCGGCAGGGTCGCGCACTTAAACCAGATAAAGCCGCCGCTCTGCTCAAAACCGCTCTGCCCTAGCGATAGCCGGAATTTCAGAGAGCCCAGATCCGGACCGTCGTTACCGGTGCAGTCGCCATCCGCGCATCCATCGTCGCAGCCGCAGCGATCCTCATCCGCTGTCACTGAGGTGGCAGGGCCGTCGCCCCAGTATCCCGTGCCGCGGTCAGTCATATCAATCCGTACAAGAGTAGAGTGCCAAAGCGCATCAGAGGAAAGGGTGACTGTGGCATGGGCGGCGGTATCACCATCCTTCCAATTGTAGACAGCTCCCTTCTCGTTATTGATGAATATGTCGAATTTCTCCGCCTCCTCAGCGGAGAGCCCGAGCGTCACCTCAACGCCTTCGTTCCCACCCTCCGAGTAGGCATTAGTGGGATAATAAGAGTAGAGCCACTGTTTTCTAAGGCAGGCAGTATCGAACGGGTAAGCATTGCCACACTCACAGAAATTATTGCTGGAGCTTCCGCTGCTATAATAAGTTATCATCGGGGATATGCGGTAGAGAGTCAGCGGGCCTTGGCTCGCTGTGCCTGGGTTGCCCTGTCCAGCGAGCGCCGCCCTCGCCACCGGCCGCTCCCGCAGCCGGCTCACCACCGGGTGGCGTGAGCGACAGCACATCAATCGTATGGTCCGAGCCATCCGGTATGCCGTTACCCCTGGTATCCCGGTTGTTCGGATCTGTGCCCAGGCGTATCTCATCTGCGTCGCTAAGGCCATCGAGATCTGTATCCGGCATATGCGGGTTAGTGTTATATACCAACACTTCGAGCGCACTTGAGAGGCCGTCATTATCGTGATCTGAAATTGCGGGATCCAAGTAACCGAAGTTTTTAAATAGAAGTTCGGAGTTTTCGAAGACCGCATTCGTGAGCGCAAAGAAATAACTCGATCCACCGGTTTGATTCTGAATGCCAACCATGTAGTTGGTTAGGGCAAAATTATTTGTTGGCAGGCAGTAGCGGCAGAAAATGTCACCGGACTCCATGATTTCAGCCTGCGCAGTGGCCAATGAGTTGTCATTTGTTTCGCGCCCAAGCCGCCCGCCGGGAATGGAAGCCACCATGTATCCCTCCGCAACTCCCATCTTTAACCAACGCTCGCATTCAGCCAGAGTCAGCCCGTTTGTATTGCTTGTCCAGCCTGGTGGAATCTGGCGACACGAGACAACCGCGTAGCCGGAGATAAGCTGATTGCTCGATAAAAATGCGGTTTCCGCCTGGGCCGCCTCTGGAAGATCCAGTGCAAAGCCAGTGCTGGAGTACGAAATAACTGATTCTTGCTGTGGTGGGGTATGCGGAAACTTTGCCCCGCCAGAATTTGTAAACAGACCCAGACAACAGAGAACTAATACCTGCATCATCCTTGTCAGACCTCTGAACTGCAGCCAAAGCTCGCGCATCAACTCAACAATGGGCTTATAAGACTTAACGCACAGGTACAGAATAAAAAGTCCAATGACTAGGCTTTTAAGAAAGGTGGCAGACACAATAGAAAACTCTTTGTCAGCGAATTATAATGGCAGTGCTATCCGCCGCAATGCTTACACGAATTCCATCCAGCGGGTCTTCAACCACCGTAATCCCATCTGCATGACCCAACACAAGCAAGCAAGCAAGCAACAAAACACCCAGTGCAAAGACTTCATGATACACTCCTGCTTCAATTCATGATACACTCCTGCTTCAATTTAATTAAACCTATTAAAACTGATTCTTTATAAACATGCAACATCAAAAAGTTGTTTATCGAACGCTTATAGGCGTTTAGTGTAGTAGTCGCTCTATGAGCGACACATAGGTGAAGCCGAACGTCAGCGACAAAGTTGGCCTATTGCCCGGGGTCGGGGTCGCTATCGGAATCGGTATCGAAAACCGCATAAAAAACACGAAAATTAATGATAGTATTATAGAGCGGCTACTACACTATCGGCCGTCACCGTTACTTGGCCCCAGTTTCAACTTTGTGCAATTGGAGGCGCGGGATATATAGGATGATGGCAGCCCGAATGACTATCCAGGCCGAATTCTCAACTTTTAATCTGCCAGGGAAATATTCGAAGGAGAAATGGGAAGCTGTCAAGCATAATGAAGTTTGTCGCATTTAACGTTGCAATCCAGCGCGAAAAACTGGATGACTTTAAAAACCAGACTATCGACAGCACCGCAGTGAAGGCCAACTTTTATTACCCCCAATTTTCTTACATTAATTCCTGAGGATATTTGCTTGAGCTTATGTAGGATAAAGAGTTATAATGCCAAATATGGAAAAGCTTCATTATTATAATTTGCTTTTCGCGATCATCATCAGCATAATCTTGGTGGCAACCGTGCTGCTATTGGAGTTGATAAGGTCGCAGATGCGCTTTAAAGCGATATGTGACAACTCTGGTAACATGATTGTTATTGGGCGTGCAATCAAGGACAAGACGAAAAAAATAGTTGATGTTAAAATTATAAATTGCAATCAGGTTTATGCGAAGCATCTGAACAAAAGTGTCGCCAAGGTGAGAGGGTTGCGATTCGTCAGAGATTTTTATGCAGGGAGCATGCCTGAGTGGTTCAAGGTGGTTCAGGAGTCAATCAACACGCATGGCTCTCGACAGATCGAATTTGAGTACCTGCCGCTGGGCACTCGTTATACCGGTTCGATATTTTGTTTGGGTGACATTCGCGGACGATGCTGTTTGATCATGGATGAGAATTCGGCAGAGTATAATCAGCAGCAGGAGCTGGAGCGTTCCCGGTATTTCATCGATTCTGTTCTGAGTTTAAGCGGTGTTGGGTTCTGGCGTTGGAATTTTGTAAAAAAAGAGTTCACTATTATTAAGTCTGTTTTCCCTGAGCCAGCGGAAATAAATTTGCAGGTGTTGCCAACTGACGAGGCTCTCGCGCAAGTTCATCCTGATGACTATCTCCTGTTCGCCAGGTTTATGGAGTGCGCGCAGCCACTGGGCGGCGTTATGGAATCAGCCATTTTTCGCTTGCAAAAACCAACTGGGGGGTGGCATTGGGTGCAGACGGTTTCAGTCAAAGCAGAGTATGATTCAAACAACATTCCCGTCTATATGGATGGCACCCTTTTGGATATCGACTCTTTGAAGAGAACACAGCTGAAAATTGAAGAGGTCTCGCGGAAAATTGCCACCAAACAACAACAATTGCTCCACACCATGTATCAGTGCCAAATTGGCTTTTGTAACTGGCATGTTCCCTCTGACCGGGTTTGTTTTGATAACAATTTTTGGGAGGCAGTCGGTGGGGGGCCTCTTGATTCAGAACTCCGTGTCCCGGAAACAATGACTTTTTTACAAACGCTGGTGCTGCCCGAGGACCCTGATGCCGTCGCGAATTGGGTCATGCGGATTCGGGATGGCGGCTCAGCAATGGAAGAGTGTTCTTTTCGTTGTCAGATGACTTTTTTGCCGGATGAGTGGTGGGAGGTGCGCAACTTTGTTGCAGAACGGGATCAGGATGGTCGGCCTTTGGTTATCAATGCGTTTGTGATTAATGTCTCCAAACTGAAAAAACACGAGATGGCTCTAGAGCTCGCCATGTTTGAAGCCAATGCGGCCAGCAGGGCGAAGAGTCGTTTTCTGGGAATTATGAGCCATGAGATCCGTACACCATTGAACGCGATCATAGGGTTCAGTACTATGATCAAAAAAAAGGGTTCACTGCCGCAGATACATTCGTATGCGGATTCAATTCAAAGATCGGGTGAGCGACTTTTAGCTTTGGTTACTGATTTACTGGATATGGTCAAGAAAGAGTCTTTGAATTTGAGCCTTCATCTGGCCCCGCTTAATTTATATGATATGCTGGTTGAGTTGAGTGAGTTGTTTGCTTTAAAAGCGGACGCAAAAGGACTCTATTTGAATTTCGAATGTCCGCAAACGCCAGTGCTGTTTAATCTGGACTCCAATGGGCTTAATCAGGTGCTGGTGAATCTGATCGGCAATGCTGTGAAATTCACCGATGCAGGTGGAATAACGGTCCAAGCGAAAATCACGCCGATTGGAATGACCATGTCAACTGGGGGCGCTATGAGGTTATGTGACTTGAGTATCTCGGTCAAAGATACCGGCATTGGTATAGCAGAGGAGGATTTTTGCTGCATTTTTGAGCCTTTTAAACAAGCGGACACTGGTGGCCACGGCAAAGGTAGTGAGGGCAGTGGACTCGGCCTTGCGATTTGCCATAATCTGATGGGTCTGATGGGGGGAGCGATCACTGTTGAGAGTAAGGTTGGGATGGGGAGTAACTTTGTGGTCACGCTTGAAAAGGTTGAGATGTGCCATGTTGAAACAATTGAAGAGGCCCCAGTAAGCGCGCTTTTACCCAATAAAAATTGTTTACAACCGTTGGATTTTCCCGATATCAATGGGATTGAGAGGGAGCTGCTGGCTGAGTTAGCGGCACACTTTGGCAACTCTTTTAGAACAATGCGTGTTGGAATGCATGTTCAGTCCGCACACTTGATGGTGGAGCAGCTAAAGCAATGGCTGGAGCAGCGTGAGGCACCTCAGCTGCGGATGATGGTGGATTTGCTAGCAGAGGCGGTGGCGGATTTTGATGTGACAGAGGCGCAGATAATCTGTGATTTTTTGATGACGCAAGGAGGTGCCAATGGAGAGTAAAGTTATGATTTCCTCGATCGCTGGGCAGTGGTATTCTGAACATGCGGGTTCATTGCGCAGCGAGATTGAGGAGTTGCGTAATGGGGTGGCTATGGCGCGCAGGCAGCAGGTCTGCGCTGTTGTGGTCCCCCATGCTGGATACAGATACAGTCCTACGGGGGTGTATCGGCGAGATATTCCTGTCGCGCGAAATCTGGAAGGTAATCAGAGAGCAGGCCTACAACGCCGCCTTTCAGGACCCACGGTTCAGTCCGTTGACCAACAGTGAGGCTGACGAGCTTGAGATAGATCAGTCAACCAGATTGCGGTGATCGATCACACGCTTAGCCTTGCCCTCAAAGCGTGTGAGGGTTTTGGGAGAGACAAGGTTGACCTCCATGCGCAGCCCGGTAATGTTCATGATGGCGGCCACAATCTCTTTCTTGATGGCGTGCATCTCTTTCATGCTGTCTGAAAACAGCTCGGGCTTAATCTCAATGTGCACAGTCACTATGTCCATCGCCTCGGGTCGGCTGACCTCAATCATGTAATGCGGCGCCACTGCGTCGATCCGCATCAAAGCAGTTTCGATCTGCGACGGGAAAACATTTACGCCGCGGATGATGAGCATATCGTCGGTGCGTCCCAGAATGCGGCTCATGCGGCGAGTGGTGCGCCCACAGGGGCAATCCCCGTCGTTATAGATATACCCAATGTCACGTGTGCGATAGCGAATCACCGGAAAACCCTCACGACAGAGCGGTGTAACCACAATTTCGCCGCGCTCGCCATCTGGCAGCGGTTCCAGCGTTTCAGGATCAATGACTTCAAAGAGAAAGTGATCCTCCTGGATGTGCATGCCGTTACGATAGGCGCATTCGCCGCTGATCCCAGGCCCTTGCACCTCGGCCAGCCCATAGTTGTTCCAGCATTTGATTTGCAGCCCCTCTTCAATCCGCGTGCGCATACTCTCAGTCCAGGGCTCGCCGCCAAAATAAGCGTGCTCCAGCCGGAGTTGGCTGCGGTCAACATCGCCTGCCTGAATCGTCTCCATCAGTTTAAGCGCATACGATGGGGTGCAAATCAGTATCTCGGGGCTTAGATCCAGCATGCAGGTCAGTTGGCGTTCGGAGTTTCCACTGGAGATCGGGATAATTGCGGCGCCAACCTTCTGGATACCGAAGTGCAGCCCAAAACCGCCGGTGAAGAGACCAAATCCAAAGGCGAGCTGCACGGTGTGCTCTTTTTTCAAACCGCCGGAGACAAGAAAGCGGGCGCAGAGGTTGCTCCAGCTTTCAACATCGTTTTCGGTGTAGGCCACCCAGGTGGGCTTACCGGTGGTGCCGCTGGTGCCCTGATAGCGGGCTATTTCATTGCGCGGCACACCCATGAATCCGAGTGGGTAACTGTCACGCAGATCAGCTTTAGTGGTCAGTGGCAGCCGCCGCAGATCCCCCAGTGACTGTATTTTCGCGGATGTGATTTTAAGGCGCGTGAAGGCCTCCTGATAGAAGGGATTTCTGGATGCGCGGATGACCGCCTCTTGCAGGCGTTTGGCCTGCAAGGCCTCCAGTTCAGGGCGGCCCATACACTCGCACTCAGGGTTCCAGATGCGGTTTTCAATAATTGGTATTGTGTTCATTAGGAAATTTTCAGTTTTGCGCAGGTTGCAAGCGCATAATGCGCGGCGGGTATCTCAGTTAGAAAAAAGGGTTATAAAATCAAGCACGTTGCGGCCCGCAGCCCGCAGCGCACTGATTGCCCGGTCGGGATCATCAAAACGGAAGATCAGCACTGCCTCGGCACCATGCCGGAAGGTGAAGGCGTACATATATTCGATATTGACCCCAGCTTTGCTGATGGTGTCCAGTAACTCCGCCATGCCGCCAGGTTTGTCGCTCACCGTGGCCGCCACCACCTCACGCACATTCACCACATGGCCGGTCTTTTCGAGCACCTCTTGTGCTCGCTGCCACTCTTCGACGATCAGCCTCACAATGCCGAACTGCTGGGTGTCGGCCAATGAGAGCGTCACAATATTGATGTTATTGCTGGCCAGTGTGCGGCAGATGGCATTCAGGTGCCCTGGTTTGTTTTCCAGAAATAGCGATATTTGATTAATTTTCATCTTGTTCTTTCTCCTGTGTGAGGCACTCCCGTGCCAGCGTAAAAACATGCAATGCCGCTCATAGAGCGGCTATTACACCGAACGACAACTCTTGCATTCCGCAGTGCAGCGCACACTCAGCGCTTGTCACAAACGCGATTGAGCTTGCCCTCGCTACGCGGCAGGGTGTTTGGTTCTACCAGTCTAATACTGGCTGATATGTTGATAATGCGCTGCACGGAGTGCGCAATCTCAGAGCGCAAAATCTCCAGCGATCGGATGTCATCCCCGAATGTCTCACGGGTGACCTCCACTTGGATCTCGAGTTTGTCCAGATCGCCGTCGCGTGTGATGTTGATCATATAGTGCGGTAACACCTTATCAACCTGCAGCAGGCCGCTTTCGATCTGCGAGGGAAACACATTGACACCGCGGATGATCAGCATGTCATCGCTGCGGGCACTGACACGCGCAAACGTGCGGATGGTGCGTCCGCACTCACACGCCTTGGTGTTGATCCGTGAGATGTCACGGGTGCGGTAGCGTAGCATCGGAGTTCCGGTGCGGGTCAACGTGGTGAAAACCAATTCGCCCGCGACACCGTCCGGCAGCGGTTCGAGTGTCTCGGGGTCGATGATTTCAGGGTAGAAATGATCTTCGAAGATATGCAGACCATTGTGGTACTGGCAGTCGTTGGCGACACCTGGCCCGCAGATCTCGGTCAGGCCATAGATGTCGTGAGCAATGATGCCGGTGGCATCCTGAATCTTGGTACGCATCTCTTCGCTCCAGGGCTCTGCGCCAAAGATGCCGTGTTTGAGCTTTGTGTCAGTGCGGAAATTGATGCCGCGTTTGTGGCCCTCATCGACCAGATGTAGAAAGTAACTGGGAGTGGAGGCGATGACCGTCACACCCATATCCTGCATCATCATCAGTTGCCGTTCGGTGTTGCCGCCTGAGATGGGCAGCACTGCACAGCCGATGCCCTCACCGCCATAGTGTAATCCAAGGCCCCCGGTAAAGAGCCCATACCCATAGGTGACCTGCATTACATCCGAACTGCGCACCCCGCACATGGCCAGAGCCCGCATGCAGGTCTGCTGCCAGAGTATGATGTCGTTGCGGGTGTTGCCGATCACGATCGGCTTGCCGGTAGTGCCGCTTGAGCAGTGAAAACGCACAATCTCATTCATGGGGCTGGCGAAAAGGCCGTGGGGATATTCATCACGCAGATCGCTTTTCACGGAGAAAGGGAGCAGCGCGATATCCGCCAGGGATTGGATATGCTCGGGTTTGACCCCGCGTTCATCCATGCGTTTGCGTGTCAGCGGCACATTGTCATAGATGCGTCGTACCACCCCTTGCAGGCGGTGGAGCTGGAGCGCACGCAGTTGGCCGATTGGCATGTAGTCCGGAGCACTGACTGGATGCACCGGCGTGTCAATGTCATGGGCGCAATCTTGATAAAACATCGTATGCCTTTACTGTGATTAAAAACAAAAAAGAAATTGGATAAAAGAATAGCATTTTGGATTTATAAGGTGAACAAAAAAACGAAACTATCTGGAATTTAAATGGGTTCAATGGTATCCTGGCTTGTTTCGATTTGAAGAGCCTGGCCAATAATGGATATGTTCAGGAGCACGCGCATTTTACGAGAGACTCTTTTGATGATGCCTTCGGTTCCCATAAACGGACCGCTAATGATCCGAATCAACTGGCCCTCACTCAAAGCTGGGACGATGTTGAGTGTTGGATCGACCCGTAATGCCCGCCGCACCATAATCAACTCACGTAGAAACAGGCGCGGCTTAAAGGGCTCAATGACTTTGACGATTACATTTGACTTGAGAATCTCCATGCGTTTGTTTTCACCGTAGCAGACAAAGGCATAACCAGTGAAAACAGGGAGTTCAATCTCACATTTCCTGCGTTGATAGGTGCGGGTGGTTTTCCGCATGGGTATGTAGCAAGGAATATTGTAGAGTTTACAATACTGCGAAAATTTTTTCTCGGTATTAGGTTTTAAATGTATAACTTTCCAGTTTGACATAAGCGGTTGAATCGTAAGCCTTCGCATCCTTTTGTATGTTTAGTGTGCCGAATTTACTGTTAGTGTTTTTAGTCAGTTGATTTCTTTAATCTCAATTTTTCGGAAATCACAAGGGGCACTCTCAGCTTGGATTGAGATAGTTCCTCCCTCAATTAGAACATTCCCATTGTTCTGTTTGATCAGTAGAGCGGCATCAGCGTCGCTTGGGTCGTACTGCGGTTTATGATACTCCAGCACGGTTTTGCCGTCAATGCGGTGTGTGATGGATTTACTGCCGCGCACCTCTGCCTCAACGGTTACCCATTGATCACCGTGATATGTCTCAGAGGTGGAGTTCAGTCCGTGCGGGGTATAGAGCTTGCCATCCTTTTCAACATGTGTTCCTGGCGAGCACAGATTGGCGGTGCTTCGGTTGCCGCCGCCGAGACCTCCCAGCAACTGGTATTCAATGGAGACAGGGAAGTTTTGGTCAATCCTCATTGACTTTGGTGTCTGTCCGTGCAGCATCACACCGTTGTTGCGTTTGGCCCAGACTGGACCATCGGGGAGCTGCTCGCCCACAAAACGATATTCCACTCTCAGGACGTAATTACTAAAAGGGCGGTGGTAGAAGAGGTGACCAAAACGGCTGTTAAATTTGTTCTCATACCCTTTATCATAGCGGACTTTAAGCAGACCATCCTCAACGCGGAATGTCTCCCCGAAGTTTTCGCCAACAGGATAGCCTTTGATCTTAACGGTCCAGCCGGTCAAATCTTTGCCGTTGAAAAGCTGGGTCCACTCTCCTTCAGCACGGGCAAGGCCAGCGTATATCAAGCCAGTGATCGTTAGAATCGATAGTAAAGTTTTTTTCATAGTTAATCCCTTTTTACGCACTTATTATAAGCGAGTCAGAAAAAAAATCAAAGGGGTATTCTGGAATATTAAAATTCCTCCAGCATTGGCAGAAGCTCATTTTTGCAGATTTCGTGTAGATGTCCATTGGTGGCGAGAAAGGCCATGCGGTGGCCAGAATATTGCTTGAGGATATCTGTGCGTCCGCCAGCGCGCTCTACAATCAGCGCACCGGCTGCCATATCCCAAGTGTAGATCCCTGATTCAAAATAGCCGTCCAGTCGACCAGAGGCCACCATACACAGATCAACCGCCGCTGCTCCCAGAATACGCGGCCGTTGCGCCATCTCTGAGATCTTACGTAGAAACCGGAAGGCGCGATTGTTCAGATCCCACTTGTCAGCGCCAGTCGCCAGCATGGAGAGTGTGACCTCCTTGGTCTCAGAGACCGTGATCACCTTGCCGTTACAGATGGCCGGTGTCTCACAGGTGGCTTCGTACATCAGAGCCATCTCAGGAATAAAGACCGACCCTGCAATTGTTTTGCCACAGTGTCTGACAGCCACACTGCAACACCACCATGGCAGGCCGTGAAAGAAGTTGATCGTGCCGTCGATTGGATCGACAATCCAGAGCCATTCGGTGTTTGCCTGTGGCTGATCAACGCTCTCCTCACCTAGAATCGCATGTCCAGGAAAGATCTCTTTGATGACCGCCTCAGCGCACTCTTGAGCTTCGATATCAAGCTTATGCTTGATATCGGTACGCAGGTTGGAGTTGCAATCGCCGCGGCGGTGCAGGTTGGACATCACATACTCGCCAGCGCGCCGTGCGGCGAGTGTGGTCACAGCTTGAAGTTGGAGCAAGGAAAGATCAATCATTTTTGGTCGTTTCATAAGAGCATATGTTAATCCGCATTGTGTGCGGAAGCAAGCATCCAAATATCATTTCTGACTGAAACATTTGAAGGCCATGGTAACACCCTCCTTAATCGCGGCATTCGACCAGAGGCTCTTCCGCCAGCTGAAGATGTCAAAAAAGTCCAGCGCCGTCTCGCATCTGACGAGAAAAAGGCCTTGAAAAACCCTGACTCTCTGGAGAAATCATGAGAAACCCTGGAAGCGCCGACGTCCTCGTCGGCATAGCATACGTAAAAGCCAACGAGGACGTTGGCACTCCCAGAAATTCCACCGACTACGAAAGATAATTCACATGGCACAAAAAATCCATAAAAAACAGGCGTTGTTGCCGAAGCTGCGTTTCCCTGAGTTTCGGGGGAAGAGGGAGTGGCGCTGCTTAAATGGCAAGTATTCAAATCGAAAGCTTTCATTCGTGAACTGACCAAGAATCTTGAGGGGTTGAGAGATGGTAAAATGATCAGCTACAAACAGTTTTCAGAGGTGTTGATACATCTACCCTCGAAACCCGAACAACAAAAAATCGCCGACTGTCTCAGTTCATTGGATGATCTGCTTGCTTCGCATAGCGCTAAGCTCAACGCCCTTAAAGAGCACAAGAAGGGCTTGATGCAGCAACTCTTCCCCAATCCGGAGCTGAGCAAATGAATGCAAGATGCCCAGAGCCCCGAAGGGGCGTTCGCATACCAGCCCAGGGCAACGCCCTGGGGAAATGGTTGTGTCTATTCCCGCGTTCTGAAGGAACGCCGCATACCCTCGAATTTTTGCGTATGAGCGCGCAATACCTATGCGGCGTTCTTTCAGAACGCATACCGGATGTATTCCTATTACCCGGGGTTCCACCCCGACCCAGGGTTTCACCCTGGGCTGGTATGCGATGCCCCGTTGGGGCAATTATGCCGGAGTTCTGCATCATCGTATTCATTCACATAACCTAATGGGAGTAAATTAAATATGCCGCAATCTCTTTCCAATATTCTTTTGCATCTAATCTTCAGCACAAAAGATCGCCAGCCTTGGCTTAAACCAGGAATTCGCACTGCAACCCATGCGTTTTTTGCCGGCACCGTGCGCCAATGCGGCTGTGAAGCCTATCGGGTCGGCGGTGTGGAGGATCATGTTCATATTGCCATCCGCTTCTCCCGCACGGAGTACTTTTCCGGGGAGGGGTGGAAGCCCGCATCCGCAAAAAGCTTCTGGATGACGGCAACATCGATACCGTTATCGGCTTGCCCGCCAACCTCTTCTACTCCACCGGCATTCCGGTCTGCATTCTTGTGCTTAAAAAGATCAATCGCCCGTCCAGCTTGTTTGAGCCGCGTCCTGCATCACTGGGTAAATATCCGGCGCTCATTCGGCGGGTTGGCTTGGTTAGTAGTGCAATGCAAAAGCACTTTACCAGAGAGTAACAGGCAATGCACAGCTTATGTCCTAAATGAAAAAACCCCCGTTTTATTGGGTTTTCCCATAAAAACGAGGCTGAATTCTGGTAGGCGGTGAGGGACTCGAACCCACGACATCCTGGGTGTAAACCAAACCCGCACATCCTTATAAACAAAGGGTATAAAGCCATATTAAGCCTTTGTTTTTAATGTTTCGGCAATGTTTCGGTTTTCCGCTTGCTATCTATACCTTAATTTCACATAATTGCACACATCAAAGCAAACAGCTTTGAAAGGGAGGTGCGTATGGGATTGGAACTGAAAAAAGGACGTGACGGTCAACTGGTGATGACATGGTACGGGCGGTACACCGAAAACGGCAAGCGTGTGAGTGTTGCCCTTTGTGCCGTTGATGGCACGCCTCCGTCTTCCCTGTCGATTCGGGATAAGGGCGATAACAAATTTGAGGTGTCGCGTGAAAAGGCAGAGGGCTTACTTTCCAGCCACCAGAAAGAAGCTGGTGCGAAGGGGAAGGCTGACCATCTCACAGAGAGGCTGATTGAAGCTAAAACCGGGCGCAAGGTCGAATATGCGAAGCTGGCAGACCTTCCAGCCTTGTGGCGCGGAATTGACCGCGACGGCGGCGCACCGACAGAACGCTATTTGAAATGGTGCGACTCCGTTTTCATACGCTTTGTCGAGAGCACGCCTTGTGAATTTCTCTATGAGGTTCAGAAGGAGCACGTCAAAGCATTCCTCGACGGAATGAGGAAAAACCGCACTCACAAGACCGTCAAGGATATGACTATTTTGTTGCGTGTGGCTTTTAACCGTCTGCTTCCTGTTGGCACGGTTAACCCGTTTGTTGAGAGCATACGCCGCCGAAAGGCACGGGGCGCAGTTACGGGTGGGACGGTGGCCAGGAGGCCTTTGACGTTAGAACAGCTTGAAATCCTTTATGAGACCGCCCGAACTGACCCACTGATTTATGGGTTAACCGTGTGCGCCGCAAGTACCGGGATGCGTATCGGGGATGTTTGTCAGTTGCGCTGGCAATCGGTAGACCTGCGGGCTGGCTGGGTAAAAGTGGCCACCTCAAAGACCGGCGTTAGCATCGAAGTTCCCATTTTTGCCAAGCTGCGAGAAGTGCTGGAGAACGTTCTTTCCGACCGCGATCCCGAAGCCGTTCATGTTTGGCCGGAAGCTGCTCGCATGTATGATGTTAACCGCAACGGCGTTTACTACAGGGGCAAAGTGCTGTTTGCGCAGGCGTTCGCCGACACCCCGCCCAATGCGCTGAAACAAGTCGCTGACAAGTCCGAGCGTGTGACCCTTGCTGATGTGTTGCCCCAAGTGACCGAAGCCGTAAAGGTTCGTTTTGATGGTGTTAAGCGTGATCGTATTTTAGACACCCTCGCGCGTTACGCAAGAGGTCAGTCATACAGGCAGATTGAAGCCGAGACTGGACGGCGACGTTCGCAGACCTCAGAGGACCTGCGGGAAGCAGAAGAGGTGTCGGGGTTGCTCTTTCGCAAGGGCGCTTCGGTAGCGTCAATGCGTGATCTTAAAACGCTTATCGGCAAGACAAGGCAGAAGCGGGAAACGGGATGTTATGCCGCTTCATTGCTTGGCTGGCATAACCTGCGGGGGACCTTCGTAACGCTTGCTCTTGATGCTGGTATCCCGTTTGAGACGGTGTCAAAATGCACGGGGCATACGACGGCAAAGACTGTCCGAGACCACTATTACAACCCGACCCGCGAACATACAAAGCAGGCCATGCGGAAAGTGGGGGCGCAATTGAGTGGTAAACAGCACACCGCCCTCAACGCGGACAAGGCTGACCCAGTAGCAGCGATGGCCGCACAGCTGCAATCATTTACCCCTGAGCAACGTGCGCAACTGTCTGAAATCCTGAAAGGTGGCAAATAATGAAAAACGAAGGAAAAATCACAAGAAGAGAAAAAATGAGCGAAATGGTGCTTGAGCTCCAACGTGCGGCATCAGAAACATCGACTAAAGTCACTGACTTGCTGCTAAAAGCATTGCTTGTAGCGAGAAAGTTAAAAATCATTGACCAGGAGTCTTGGATTCTGTCCGAGTTGAACGGGTATTCTGGCGAAGATCACAATTCTTTCCCTTCATATAGGTTGTTAGGGGACGACATCAAGTGCTACTCTGAGTCATACTCTGGAGTCTTTATCGCTATCCCAAGTATGCTTTCGGAAGCTGGTTGTGATTTCTACGAGAAACAGTTGTTAAGACCGCTGTATGGTATATCTGTTTATGAGATCGAAAGACTTCTTAAATATAGCA
>JBAYXX010000094.1:0-15553 GCA_041673345.1 Kiritimatiellia bacterium | reverse complement strand
CAGCTCCCAGGCATTGCCCATATGGTAGTCGTTGGCGCCGTGGTAGCCGCTTATCCCATCGCTCCACTCCAGGCCCAGCGACCAAGCGCTCATCCAGACCTCAGCCCAGTTTTCACCGGCTTGTTCCATGGATTTGAAGTAGCGTCGATAGGCAGTGGAGCCCTCCTCCGGGCGGAATTTCCAAGGAAATTTATCATCCATGCGGGCATCGGTCGCAGAACGCACATTGTGTCCAATGGGGTAGTAGAGCGATCCATCCGCGAACTCGAAGTAACGGGGGTCTTTTGGGGAGACTTGGATAAAGTTGTGGGCGTTTTTATCAGCTGCGAGGGCCTCGAACTCCAGCGTGACTGGTTTTTCAGTGACTCCGAATTGGTCATGCGCAAGCAGCGAGAGTGTGTGTTTTCCTGCTGAGCGGGGGCAGTAGCGAATGCGCCATTCGGGGCGCCCGTCAGGTTCTACAGGCTGACCGAGTTCATCCTCCAGGCGGTAGTGGGAGTGATAATAGAAGCCGTGGATTAAGTTAGTGGCACCCTCGGGGGTGATGATCTGCGCCTGCACATCGATCTCCTGCGGGTCAAATGGGTTGGCATAGCGATCTGGCAGATCAAAGCGCACTTCATAGAGCGCGAGTGCCTGAGCGTTGCGGGTCAAAACCCGGGTGTTGGTGATACTAGGCGGGTTGGTGGCTGGTTTTGTGTTGAGGGCTGCTGATATCAGGACGCACTTGCCGGTGTAGGTTGAGTCCGAGAACACACGGAAACCGATTGATTCAGGGTTCAGCAGGATGCGGTGGTGCCATGCAAGCGAGTGCCCAGGGGTATTCCAGCCCGTTGCCTTGGCGTTGAATGGCACTTCAATCAGGTTAGTGACTCCGGGTTTGAGAGTTTTCGGGTAGAGCCGCTGGTGCCAGTAGTGGTCACGATCCTTCAGCCAAGTAAGGGTGCCGGCGCGCTCGGGCGCGTCCAGGGGCCAGAGTAGCGTGATTGTGACTGAATCAGCCTGCTGCCATAAGGATGGCTGAGTTGTAAGCAGGTTGAAGTTATATTCACCTGGAAAATTGAGGGCTTGCTCATGTGGCAGTGTCAGGGTTATCTCTCTGTTGTTAGTAAAAATCGTTAAAGGCACAACTTCTGCTGTTGAAATTGACGCTGATATCAGCAATACTGAGAGAAAGCGTACAATGTTTTTTTTGATAATTTTTATCATGGCACTATTTTAGCAATCAATGTGCCATGTGCAAAGGGCATTTTTGAAATATGAACATTCGCAGGTTAAAGGGGGAGGCTGGGCTGACAGCCAGTGACACTCTGCAATCAATTGAAGAGGCTCGGAACGATGGTTCTGTAGCGGCTGTGTCTGCTGATCATCTGGATTTTTTGCGTGGCCTGGCACTGTGCCAGCCAATAGGAAGTGGTGATCTGCGCGGTTTCCACTTGTTCGCAGAGCGCGGTCTGGAACGCGGGGTGACTTCGTTAGGCGAACGCCTGTTTGCTTTGGCGTTGATTGTTTTCTTGCTGCCACTGTTTTTAGCTATCAGCGTGGCAGTACTAGCTGTTGATGGGCGGCCAGTGTTTTTTCGTCAGCTAAGGTTTGGTTTTAAAAATAGTGGCTTTAAGATCTTCAAATTCCGGACTATGGTGATCCAATCGGAGCGGTTACACAGGCGGATACAGCGGCGCTGGGAGAAGCAGGGGCGGCTTTTCAAGCTGGATGATGACCCGCGTGTCACACGTCTCGGCGGTTTTTTGCGCGCGACGTTTCTGGATGAGCTGCCGCAGCTTTTCAATGTTTTGAAGGGTGAAATGCGTCTGATCGGACCCCGTCCGCTGCCTGCAAGCGATACGCACCATTATACGCAAACGTATCATCAACTACGGCTGCAAGGCATACCCGGGATAACTGGGCTGTGGCAGGTCTCGGGACGGGATGCGTTGACCTTTGATCAGATGTGTCTGCTGGATTATTATTACTGCTGCAACCGCACTTGGAAGCTTGATCTGCGGATAGCGTTGAAAACCTTGCGGTTGCTGCTCAGCCCGAAGGGCTAAAGCAGCTGTCTACCGCCTGCCTGTGCGTAGCACACAGGCGAGTCGCCGATCAGGAACCTGACCGGTGCGCGCCCCTTTACGGTGAGCTTTTCTTTGGCTGCCCGCTCCAAATAGTGGCTGAGTTCTGCGCCCGCAGTCTTCTCTGCGGGAGTCGGTGCCTTTGGTAGAACAATTGAAAACGGCGCAGCTGCTGTCGACCACGCGACAACTATTATCCCAAAAGAAATCACACCCGAGCCAACCACGAGCCAACCAATCACTTGCTCTGCGCCGTGCTTCTTGTTACAATTTTCTAATAGTAAACGGAAGGAATCATTTTGCAAGAGCTGTTCACAGTTGAATCACAGAATAAAATGGTAAGTGCTTCACTTACACTGGAGATTTTCCGGGTAGGCGGCATTGTTTATCCGGGGGTTCCAGTTTTGAGAGTGGATCATCGACGTGGTCCGGTGATCCAGCGTTCCCAGCTGGCATTTCAGCCTGCTTGTGGAGAACCGTCGCATTACGGGCTGCAAGTGGTCTCTGTCAAGCGGCAACATCCCGTAACCCGCTTAGGGCCAGGGCGCCAGGTGGTTGTGCGGCTGAAAGATAGCGGCCCGCTGGAACGCGAACTTGAGATTACCTTGCGCCTGACCGGGATCAGTGCTTTTTGCGGGCTGCGTCACTTGCGCGAGCGGCGTGGAAGCGAACAGGATATCTCTGAGCTTCAGTTAGTTAATGGAACCAACCTTCACAGCCGTGTGGATGAATCTCCAGTGGTGGCGTATTCACCCGACGCTGTTCTGCTCGCCTATTGGCATCGTGCCGCTGAGCACCATCTCCTCATGCTGGAGCGCCCTGGCGCGCTGGTGGAGATGAAATTCAATGTGTTAGTCGGTGGCAATGGCATCCCTGTTGAAACCGGTGCCGATGGCTGCCGGGTTTTGTTCACACGACTGCCTTTTATTGTCGGCGCGGTTCCAACCGTCCGCTATGGAGCGGAGATACGGGAATCCTTTAAGATCGCTTTTAACAGCCTCCTGTCACATTTCTCGGCCTGCGACGATGATTTCTGGGTGATACGGGGCGAGCCAGCCGAATTTGCCGTGGTTGCCAGGCGCATCGGCGCAACTTGGCTGGTCAGCGGAATCTGCGCGGCGGTTAAAACGCTGACAGTGCGCTTTGAGGATTTATGGCTGCGTATGCCTGTTGCGTTGCGTGCGCTGCAATGGAGGGTCAGGATCGTTCGTGATTCAGTTAATGAAGAGCCAGGGCAGAGTGTTGACGAGTCCTTTGATGGTCTAGCACCTGATATCAAGATTGCAATGGACGTGAAAAAAAATGGCGGTTTCTGGCTGGAATTTGAGCCTCACGAGAAAAAATATGGATCATTGTGAGTCAGAGTTTGAGATTGATCTGCAGGGGATGGATGAGCGGGAGCTGCGCTTGCAGGTGCCTCTCTCCGGTATCCAGGGGCGATTGGATGCGTGGCTGGCAACGCACTGTGAAGAGTTCTCACGCACACGCATTCAAAGGTTGATCAAAGAGGGGCGCATAACAATTGCCGGCAGAGTGGTCAAAGCGAGTGCGACGGCAGAGGCAGGTGATGTGGTCACAATCGTTATTCCTGCTCTGTTGCCAGCGATTCCTCAGCCCGAGGATATTCCTCTGGATGTGCTTTATGAAGACTCTGACTGTATTGTTTTAAATAAGCCCCCGGGATTGGTGGTGCATCCAGCCCCTGGCCACGCCAGTGGCACCTTGGTCAACGCGCTGCTCTTTCACTGCAAAAACCTGGCTGGTGTGGGAGGAGTACTACGAGCGGGAATTGTGCATCGTCTGGATAAAGACACCTCTGGGGTGATGGTGGCTGTCAAAAATGATGTTGCAATGGCTGGTTTTGTTAAGCTTTTTCAGAGTGGCGGCATACGTAAGGAGTATCTGGCGATCGTGCATGGACGACCGCTAAAGGATGTTGGGACACTGGGCGGATTGATCGGACGGGATCCAGCCAATCGCAAGAAAATGGCGATCGTGCAGGTCAATGGAAAGGATGCCCTGACGCACTACAAGGTGGAGAAGCTGATGGAGAGTACCACGCTGGTTCACTGTCAGATCGAGACCGGAAGAACTCATCAAATCAGGGTGCATATGAAATCAATTGGCTGCCCCATCATCGGTGACTCGATTTACGGTCAGCGCTCTGCTGACAAAAAACTGCCGCATTGGCCCGGCAGGCAGATGCTCCATGCCCGCCTGCTCGCATTCAAGCATCCGGTATCAAATATAGAGCTCAGCTTTGAAGCGCCATTGCCAGAAGATTTTAAAAGCTTTCTGGTGTGAGCGTACTGCTTGCAGATAATGGAGAAGAGGAAATGATTGTTAAGCGTATCGTTTTTGTTTTGATGCTGCTGGTCTTCGGGTTGCCTGAACCTCTGTCTACATGGGCTGCGGAGTCGCCTATTCAAGCTGTGCTTTTCACTTTAGAACTTCTTCAACCCGCATCCTGCGCGGTTCTTGGGTTACTTGGCCTAATGACTGGTGTCGCATACGGCAATGCTTTCACGTTTATGGATGCCGAAACAACCAAGGGTCAGATCAGCCGACTGGTACTGACCCCTGAGGGCCTGCCCTGGGTTGTCACAGAAAACGCCTGTACCAACCGCAGGGGAAGCTCGGTCTATCATCTGCTCTATTGGGACAAAGGGCAATTCATCTCGCCTGCGCCCGCAGTGAGCGTCACAGGTATGGCTTTTTCAGTCGCCTGTTTTGGCGGTGCGGAGCGCAGCGCTTGGCTGACGCTACTGCCTGGAACAGGGCAGTCCAGCCAGGGCACCCTGCTGAAACTTGGTCGGGGTAAGGTGGATGAAGTCGATACTTTTCGGTACTCTCTGCCTAACCGCGAACCGCAGATATATGTGGCCCACGATAACAGGCTCTTCAACTGGGGCGAGAGTTTTTTGGCGCAACGGAAGGTCGATGGCACTTGGTCGCGTATCGAAGCAGCGCTGCCTCTTAATGATTACCAATCTCCGCCCTTGATATTTGAGCGGGAGGGCGCGGTCTTCTTTTTTGTATCGCCGATGCTCTATGTCGCCGAACCGGACGGTTCTGTGACGGTCAGAAACATTGCCGGAGCGCTGACCGAACGTAATACAATCGCCCGCCGATGGGGGGATGGCCGCATTGTCGTCTGGCCGAACGATTCCACCGCCGCAGCCTTCGCCTTTGATATCGACTCGCTGCGCTCAATCTCCCTCCCGGCGGCTCCGTCAGGATTCCATTTGGATGTCATGCGGGCCTTTTCGAGCCGGGATGAAACACTCTGGCTGTACGGCTCTGAGTCAGTTGATCGGCGCAGTGAGATGACGAGCTTTTTAATGCGTCTGCCGCCTGGCGCTACCCAATTTGAGAGGCTTTCTCAGTTAAATTTCCCAGAAGAGAGTTATACGTTTGGAGTGGTCAAAACCCGACTCGAGTGCGCGGACGGCACCTTGGTTTTTGGTCTGGATGGGCTCACTCTGTTTTCGCCGCACGAGAAGGAGCGCGTTGACAGGTTTGATTGGCGGTATGGATTGAGCGGTCCCGCATCTGATCTACAAGAGGAGCGTACGGGTAATCGGATCTGGTTTGTGATGAATGGCCAGGCTGTGTGTTTCAATCGCCAAATCGTTCCTGAATGTGTCCCGGCCGCAGAGTGCTGGGAAGAGATCCCTATCCTGCCTGAGAGCGGCTTGTTCCAGCCGCGGGTCACGGAGATCGCCTGCTTCTCCAAGGACGGTTCAGCTCTTATGCGGTGGAATGGAGTCGGGTGGCGAAACCAGCGGCTGCCCTTTGACCCTAAGACGGTTTATCTGCATGGCGCAGACGACCAAGGTGCGATCTGGGTCGGTGATGGTGCGGCTTGGTATCAAATCGGCGCCCAGAGTGTGCAAACAGCAGAACTTGCTCAGCTCAGCTACAGCAATTACGGCCAAGCCCCGTGGATACCGCGCGAGCCTGTTATGACAGGCGGGTGGTTTGTCTATCCGCAGCGGGATAGAGGCAGCTTTATGATGGGCGATCCTGTGCGGGTGTTTGAGAACCATCAGTTTGTCGTCCGCTCGCACGGCACACCATTTGCCGGCCAGTATGTCCTTCGCATGTGCGAGGATCTGGCGGGAGACCTGTGGTTCTTGACAGCTCATCCACACCGCCTACATTCGTTCCGGATACCGAGCGGTGAGGTGGGGCTCAGCAGTGAACGCAGTCGCCTTTTCCGTTACAAGCTCTCCGGCCAGCGGTTGAAGAGCGTTCCACCTCCGCTCGACGTTTGTGGACGGGAGTTGCGCGTGGTGACAACACCCGGCGCAACCCCGCGCCAGCGTATTCTTCTGGCTCGTACCGATGGAGGCCCCTGGTCTCGCATGGTGGACGGAGAAACATCAGCTCAGTTCCGGTTTGCGTCCAATGGTGTTTACCGATGTGAAATAACCGCCTCCGAATATGGCGGCATGGTTCCCGGTATCGTCACTTTTATGGTCCGTGCGCGCGTGGCGCTGCCGGACACTAAAAGAACGGATGGCGACGGAAATGGCCTGATAAGGATCTCGGCAGAGAGTTGGCGTCCGCCGGTCATGGCGGTTCCAAGTTCAGAAAAGAATGTGCCCCGTATCATGTGGAGGGGTGCCGGTGCTTCAGAGTGGTTTGTGCTCGACCCTGACAGGCAATTGGAGCTGCTGGATTTGAAGTTGGGGCTGCAAACAGTGGAGTTTACCGCCGAGGAGGACGGTTTCTGGCGCGACGTGACTCCGCTACGTCTGGAGGTTGATGTCACGCTTTCGATGCAAGACTATCTCATTTACCTCTCCGACGCGCTAAAGAGCCGCGATTCGGACAAGCGTGACCGTGCTGCCCTTGCGCTGCAGTCATGCGGTCTTGAGGCCAAAGAGTTACTCGAGCAACTTAACAAGGCGAGCCAACGTCTAGATAAGATCCGCTCCGCGGGTCGCATTCTAGGTGATCCGTTGACGGAATAGTGAGGTCAGTTATTTATGAAAGAACATGTTTTTTCTGCCGTTACAGCTAGTTTAATCACTTTCGCACTGCAAGGGGGCGAAGAGCGAACAACATTTTCCACGCTCTACGATGGCGTCAGCCATGGGCGGATTGAGGCTTTCGTCGCTGAAAAAGATGGTAGCGGCTGGGCTAAAAACCACAAAGAACTGCTTTTCTTTAAAGATGGCAAGTTACAGTGTCTTACAGGGGCGCCTGTCGAGGGGTACACCTATGACCAGGTTTTTCTTGGTGATGCTGAGCACGGGTATTACAGCCCGCGCGGAGATACGGCGAAAAAGCAGAAGCTGATTTACCGGTTGATTGACGGTGAGGCGCGGCTTCACTGTCCTCCGCTGCCGATCGACTCCAACAGCAACGAGATCATCCGCGATACGTATGTTGCGCAGGACGGGCGCGTCCTGAGCTGGAATACGGATCGGATCGCCCTTTGGCAGAACGGTGCGTGGGCGATGAAGCCGGCCTCCATGCCGACTGTGTTTGGTCTGCCGATCGTTTTAGAGCACGAAGGGAACCTCGTGCTCGTAGGGGCGCAGCAACTGCATGTGATTGATCCCAGCGGCGAGTTGACTACGCTTAAGATGGCGTGGAAGCAGCCGACCTCCCGCTGTGTGCGCTGGAGAGGGCGCACAGCGCTTCGCATCTCGGAAGGTGCCAAGGTTGTCGAGGCCTTCGACCTGTTGAGCGGTGAATTGCTGCCGCTGCCCTTGGAGCTTAAGAGAGTGACCGGCCCTCTGACTGATCTTGCGGTCGGCAGTAACGGTCAGCTCTTAATCAGGAGCGAGAGCGCCATTTTCAATCTCGCGCCTGATAACACCCTTTCCACCCCCAGTGTCACAATGCCTGAACTGTTGGATGTCATGGCTGACTGGAATAACCCCTTTCATTTGCCCAGGCTGTCCGCCGACGGCGAGGGCGGGCTTTGGTTTTCCGGCACCATGCCTGGCCTGTGGCACCTCAGTGAGCAGGGGCTGAAACACTGGGACTGGCGGCATGGAATCGGCGGCGGCATCAGAGATATCTGTTACGTGTCAGGGCAGAGTCTCCTTTTTCTGTTGGGCAGCCAAATCCTACAGGCCCGGCTAGGAGAGCTGCCGCCTGCGGAACTTGCCGGAATCAGAGCTGACCGCTGGACAACCTATAGGAAACGTCGGGGCACCACCCTATATGAAGCGGGCGGGGGCATTGCTTTCCTGCCGGCGGAGAAGAATATTGTCATGCGGTGGGACGGCAACCGGTTCAGCGAACAGGAGCTGCCGCCTGAACTGGCTGGCGACAACGCCTTCACGTTCAGCGATGATCGCGGGGTGCTCTATATCCAAACAGAGCCGCCGCCCTCGAAACCTTACGGATTCAAGGCGGCCATCACGCCGAATGGTGTCCATATTTTATCCCGTCCCAGCCAGACCACCTCTGTTTTTCAGATGGAAGAGGCTTTGGAATGGGGGGTGCGCGAGGGCGCGACCGGTTTCGAATGTCAGGACATGCATTTTCTTGTCACCCCTGAAAAACACATCTATGTGTGTCGTCCGCATACATCCAGTGTAGTCCGGTTTTTCAATGGCACATCCTGGAGCACGCTCCGCCCTGCGGGCACGGCGATCGGTTTTGCCTATTTGCCGCGTTATGGGGCCCTGGTTCGGCTCAGGGATGGCGATTTCCTTCGATATCAGACCGGAGTGCTGGAGCCGGTTGCGCTGGAGACCGCTCTGCTGATGCAGGATGGCTTATCTCGCTGCCCATTTGATCGTGCGCTGATGACAGCGCAACCCGACCGGCATCTGCTGATTGCGCCTTACTCCCTTCCGAGTGCTGATGGCAGAGCGGCGGATCGGGACTCCGCACGGTTCGCGCAGGTTTTCATGCTGCCGGGTTTGACAACATCGAGCTTGGGAGTAAATGTTGAGCAGGCTCATGAAAAGTCGCTGATGAAGTTTCAGCAGTACAAGGATATCAGAGCCCATTATCCTCTATCAGGGGGATGTTTTCTCAAAGAGCACTACGATCCGCCCATACGCATATTCGGAGGCATTAGGGTTCCCGTGATTCTTGAAAACACACCACTTCTCGGTCGTCTTATCGGAAACACGCGCGAAGATGCTAATGGCAACATCTGGTTTGACTTTCGTGAAGATGGAAGGGTGGTGTGCTGCTATCGGACGGACGATCTGCGCGTGACAGCCCAAGTCGAACCAGGCGGGCAAGAGCGGGATCGCGTAATCGTCCGTGCCGGCGTCCAGCCGCCGGTGAAGAGCGTACGCTTTTTCTATCGCTTGAGTCAGCGGGATACGTGGCAGCCTTTTTCCGGCGAAACAACCGAAACCCTATATTTTCCGGAGAGCGGCACCTACACATGCGAGGTGGTTGCGCTCCATATGGGTGCTAGGCTGAAGCACATCGGCGTCCTTCAGTACGAGGCGCGCGTGGCTCTGCCTGACACACGCTTGACCGATGCGTCAGGTTCTGCAAACGTGATAACGGTCAAGACCCTTGAGTGGCAGCCACCAGTGGCGTGTGTTCCTGTCGCCCCGGAGAGGAGCGATGCATGCACGCTGGTGTGGCGTCGTGAAGAATCTTGCGAGCCGTGGCAGCCGTTGAGCAAGGACGGAGGTTTTCCCCTTCATTGTTTGGGCACCAACGGCCTCTACCAGTTGCTGTTCGCAGCCGTCGAGGAGGGCTTTCGCCGCGATGTGACACCCGAGCGTTTGATTGTACGGCTTGATCTTCCCGATGAAGAGCAACTTCTTACTTTGATTGAGAACCTGACTGGAAATGATTTTATAGCGCGTGATGCAGCATATATCCATTTAATGAATGACCGTCCGAAATGGTTGGCCGTACTCCATAAACTTGAAACACAGTCAAGCGCAGCACAACATCTGCTAAAGAGCCTCGCGCCTGTCAGCAGTTTGCTGCGAGCGCAATAGGGAGGTGATACTAAAGCTTTTGAAACAGCAATACTGCCAAAGCGCCGATAACAAAGAGCAGGGCTACAATTAGCGTGATCCAGGCTTTGTTGCTATTGGTCTTTTTTGCAAACTCTTTGGGTGTTGCTTTAGGGGTATTTTTCTGAATGACAATCGTGGTTCGGGCAAGGCTGAACGGTTCACCGTCAGCGTTCTCCGGCACGTCGTCTCCGTCAACCATCACTGGCACCTCGCCAATCAACAGAATATCATTGCGGAAGATTCGCTGCTCTTTAATCTCTTCGCTATTAACCTTTGTCCCGTTGGTTGACCCCAGATCACGTAAAATAAATCCGGAGTCATCCTTCTCAATCTCGCAGTGGGTTCCTGAAACAGATTCGTCCTGGATTGACCAATCATTTGTCTCTCGTCGCCCGATACGGGTCATAGTTTGGTTGAGTGTTATTTTTTGACCTTTTAGTGGGCCATCCATTACGATTAGACATGCCATGCTGAAATCACCTTTTCTTAACTGTTTCTACATAGATTAAACATTGCGCTTGCGTATGTCAAATACTATGAGTGTAAAATCACAATATTTATAATTGTCCGACATAGCCCATCTGTTGCAGCAATCGGCTGTTTTTAAACCAATTGCTCTCCACTTTCACCCATAAATCAAGTTTAACCCTTGTTCCAAAGATTGCGGAGAGCTCAGGTTCGGCTCGTTCTCTGACCATTTTAAGCATCGCCCCGCCCGCGCCAATGACCATGCCTTTTTGTGATGCTCGATTGACATAGACAACTACGGAGATGTTCCAGCGGTTGGGATGTTCAGCGATTGATTCTACCAGAATTCCAAGCTCATGGGGTAGCTCATCGCGCAGTCGTTTAAGAAATTTTTCCCGTATTACATCGGCGATCGCGAGTTTGCGTGGGTAGTCGGAGATGATATCCGCTGGAAAGAGATACTCTTCCGTGACCGTCGCGATGGAAAAAAGGCAGCCCAACAGCTCATCCGCACCACCTCGATTGAGCGCGTTTGTCTCAACCCACTGCACCTGCACGCCGCTCTCTGTCTCCGCAACGATCTCATTCCAGAGCTGGAGGAATGGCTGTTGGCAAAAGCTTTTTTTATCCGCCTTGTTGAGCACAAAAACAACCTGCTGTTCGGTTTTTGACGCTCGGCGCATCCAGCCGTCGTCCTCAAGCTGAGGTCGCTTTGAACCGTCAAAAACAATCATCAAAATATCAACCCCGGCGGAGGCGGCACGTGCCATCTGGTTGAGCAACGTTCCCAAATGGCCCTCGGACCTGTGTAGACCCGGAGTGTCTAAAAAAACAAGCTGACCTCTCCGCTCTGTCAAAATGCCGCGCACCGTATTGCGGGTTGTCTGTGACGTGGGGCTGACAATACTGATCTTCTCTCCCACCAGAAGGTTAAGAAGCGTGGATTTGCCGGAGTTTGTGCGGCCAACGATTCCAACAATGGCGCAGTGCTTTTGCTTTATGGGAGTTACGCTCATGTTTCTTATTGCACCAAAGTGTTTGAATCAAAGGCAGCGGACAAGTAGGCGGTTTGGCCTGTTGCATCCAGCACCGCCCGCCACAGATCGCCGTTCAGCCTAACCTTGTTGCGTTCAATGGTGGCCAGCTTTGAGGGCACCAGGGTGTACCACTCTCCTAGATTGCCCACCACGCAGTTGGTGCGCCCCGCCATCGCCGCATGCACCGCGTTACGGGCCAGCAGATAGCAGCGGATGGCATCCGTGCCTTTGGCTGGCACGCTGCGGATGGCATAGCTTGGATCAAAATATTTGACCGATGTTTCTGTTTCGATAGCTTTGAAATGCTCAGTGATACGCATCCGGAGGAACTCGCCAATATCCTTTTTCAGGACATTCCCGGATTTGTCGCGCCGCACCTCTGTACTCGCGATGTGCGATTGGCCGGCACCTTCGGCCACCACGATCACAGCATGGTCTTTACCAGATTTAAAGCGGCGTTCCAGCGCACACAGAAGTCCGTTTGGTCCATCGATATCGAATTCAAGCTCGGGAATAAGGCAGAAATTCACAACTGGGTTGGAGAGCGAGGCGTAGGCGGTGATAAACCCTGAATCGCGCCCCATCAGCTTAACAAGGCCGATGCCGTTGAATGTGCCTTTGGCTTCCATATGGGCCGCCTGAATGATCGGTGATGCCTCGCCAACTGCGGTTTCAAACCCGAAACTGCGCCCAACGAACTGCAGATCATTGTCGATTGTTTTGGGGATGCCAACAACACTTATCGCGAGCGTGCGCGCTTTGCACTCATCGGCTATGTCAGAAGCACAACGCAGAGAACCGTCGCCGCCAATGCAGAAAAGCAGGTTGATGTTCATACGCGCCAGAGTATCGACTAGCTCGTTTGTCTGCTGCTGCCCGCGTGATGACCCCAGAATTGTTCCGCCGCACTCATGAATGGTGTCTACTTTATCGGTGTTGAGCATGATCGGCTGATACCCATAGCGCGGGATTAACCCCGCATATCCATAGCGGATGCCGTAGATGGTCTTGATTCCATAGTCAAAGGATAGAATTTCAACCAGGCCTTTGATCACATGATTGAGCCCCGGACAGAGACCGCCAGCGGTCAGGATCGCAACACGTGACCAAGCTGGATCATGAAAAATCTTTTTGTGCGCGCCTGCCATTTCGAATGAGGGCTGCACACCACCCATTTTTTTGGTGATGTGGTTCAGAATCTTTACATTTTCTGTGACAAGAATTCTTTCATCTCCATCAATAAAATCACGGCTGCGCACAGGCGAATCAATGTTACATTGCCCCAGTTTTTCGACCTCAGTGGAATAAAGCTTAGGATCAGCCAATATTTTTTTGAAAGTGGTCATGTAATATCTGTCCTTAATTTCTTGTCTAAATCGGCTGCGCCTCTGGTTGACGATAGCGGCGACGATGCTGGTTGACGATTTTTTTAGAGCGTTGACTTTAATCGTCAGCCGCTATCGTCGCACATCATCGTCAACCAATGCCGTTTACAACCCCGGGCCGATGCAGCCGACCGCCGAGTTGTTTCTGGTTTTTTGCGTCAACACAGTTCTTTTTCTTTGTCTCAAACCTTGTCTCGAACCTTGTCTCGAACCTTGTCTTTTTCACCTACTTGGCCGAGTTATCCCGTCGTTTTTTCGTGGCGTAGCCGACTTCTGAATCCTGACTCCTGACTTCTGACTCCTGCCATTTAACTGTGAGCTTTTTATTATACCGAAAAAAACGAAAAAGATCAATTGACAGAGTATGCTGTTTTTGTTTAAATCCCTCTTCTCACAAGAAATGGGACCATAGCTCAGGTGGTAGAGCACGACACTTTTAATGTTGGGGTCGAGGGTTCGAGTCCCTCTGGTCCTACCATTTCTTACAGGTTATTTTTTTTCGCAACACTTGGTCTTGCACCTCAATCTTGGTTTGCACTTTTCCAATGGAAACAGGCAGTGCAAAACGGACAATCCCGTCAGCCCTTTTTTTGTCGTGCATAATTGCCCTCAGAACCGCGTCGCTATCAATTCCCGCAGGCATTGCCACAGGCAACCCAACGCTTTCGAACAGAGCGGCCAAGGTTTGCGGCAGCGTGGCTTGCGCCAGACCCAGCTCTACGGCGATCTCCCCCTCAATCACAGTTCCGATGGCGACCGCCTCTCCATGCAGTAGCTCAAAATTAGTTGCGACTTCAATTCCATGTCCAATAGTGTGTCCTAAATTCAGAGATGCGCGCACCCCTCTCTCAAAGGGATCCTCACAGATCACCCGGATCTTTACTGCCATGGAACGGGCCACAAATTGTGTTAGCCAGGGAGCACCTTGCAGATGGCCGCAGATTACCTTGTCTGCCTCTGTTTTACAGAAGGCGAACTGCGGCAGGAATGAGAGCAGCTCAGGATCGGCGATCACTGCATGCTTAATAGATTCGGCTAGGCCGCATCGGATCTCTCGCACTGGCAGGGTTGTCAGGCTCCCAGTGTCGGCAATCACAAGGGCCGGGGGGTGGAAGGCGCCGATCAGATTCTTGCCTTCCGGCAGATCCGCGCCAGTCTTGCCGCCTAGTCCAGAGTCGCACATGGCCAGCAGAGTGGTTGGCATGCTGACCCAGCGCACGCCACGCAACCAGGTGGCTGCCGCAAAACCTGTCAGATCGCCTGTGACACCGCCGCCCAAGGCGATCACAGTGTCGCCGCGCTCAATGCCCGCCTCCATGAACGCTTTCCAAAGCGTAACAACGGTTGCGATTGTCTTATGACTCTCCCCCGCTGGAATTGTAACCAGCTTGCATCCAACCCCGTTCTTTCCCAGCGCTGCCGCCACCCGCTGGCCGTAAAGCGGAACGGTGTTTGAATCTCCCACAATCACACACTTACAACCAAGCCCGGCCTCAACAAAAAGCTCTCCGGTTTTATCCGTTAAACCATCGCCAACATAGACATTGTATGGGCTGCCCATACCGCTGACCCTGTAACGCCCCAGAACCATCTGCGCGTTGTCTGCGGTTCTCTCAGCTGGTATCTCGGAGATTGGCAGATTCAAGGGAAATGACTGGTAATGTGCCTTGCGTTTTTCTAGCAGCTTCTTCAGTGGACTCTCAACTTGCCCGGGTGCGCCTTCGTGCTTGATCAACGGGCGCTGGCCTGGAGCGCGGTTCACCCGCGCCTGCAGTGTCTCGAAATCAGCTGTGAAACACAGCACGGTACCGCTCTCTTCAGCGCATTGACGGTTTTCAGGGTGTAGCAGAGCACCGCCGCCCAGCGCGATGACAGCAGTGGACTCGGAGGCCACAGTGCGGAGTGCGGTGCTCTCCAAATTGCGGAATTGTCCTTCGCCATCTTGCTCAAAGATCTGCGCGATTTTTTTTCCAGCCTGACTCTCAATCACACTGTCGATGTCAACAAAGGGTAGTGCGAGCCGCTCAGCCAAAAGCTTGCCGACTGTGGATTTACCGCTGCCCGGCGGGCCGTAGAGATAGATGTGGGTCATAATTCACCTTTTATGTTCGTCTAAAAACTTGTTTTCTTGCCTTTAACTCGATCACTTTGTCGCAAACTTTGTCGATCCTTCTCGCTCATTTATTTCCGACAAAGTTTACGACAAAGTTTGCCTGCAATTCGGCTGGTGCGTTCCTTACAGCTTGCGCTGCACTGTAGCCGCGGGCCGTGACAACCGTTTGTGGAGTGCCACCTGGCAGCTTACAGCTCGCACTGCACTGCGCTGTCGCTTTGCCAGCGCGTTCACGGCCCGCGCCCTACAGCTTCGGTTCGTTAATCACCCGATTGGCATGCGCTCTACCAGCGACACAAAACATGCAAATGCCGCTCATAGAGCGGCTACTACACCAAATGGCAGCTCTTGCATTGCGCAGTGCAACGCATGTGTAGTAGTCGCTCTATGAGCGACACAAAACATGCAAATGCCGCTCATAGAGCGGCTACTACACCAAATGGCAGCTCTTGCATTGCGCAGTGCAACGCATGTGTAGTAGTCGCTCTATGAGCGACACAAAACATGCAAATGCCGC
>JBAYXX010000093.1:0-16687 GCA_041673345.1 Kiritimatiellia bacterium | reverse complement strand
TCCTGCGAGGCGCGCCACGAACCGGAATTTATAGTGCGGGGTGGAGCAGCTTGGTAGCTCGTCAGGCTCATAACCTGAAGGTCATCGGTTCAAATCCGGTCCCCGCTACCACTTTAAAGCCTGTATTTGTTGATTTGACTCAATGAATACGGGCTTTTTCGTGCCCTGAAGCGGTTTTCTGTTTCACAAAGGTTGCTGCTTTTTTGAGGTAAAAAAGGTTGAGGTAAAAAATGGGGGAAACTCTGGGAACGTCGAGTTCTCGCTCAGCTCTTTGGCAAGCTTGCAAAGCTCTTTTACAAACGCTATTGATGTGATTACCCCCCTGTTCAGCTTTGTGCCGCAGCTCTTCGAGCCGCTCGCTGAGTGATTTAAAACGGGGATGATTCATGATAAAACCCTTTCTTCTATTTCTATGATTCATTATGCTATCATTTAGAGATGGAAAATAAAAAGAATGCCATCTGTAATATGGAAAAAATCTCTCAATGAATCCAGCGAAACTAACTAAAACCATGCTCATCCAATGGGGCGGCAAGCATGTTTACCAGCAGGCGGAGTTCCTTGTCAAAAAAGGAGCTGTCAAAAAAGCGGAGATCTCCGATGAACTGATCTCCGGTGTCATCGCCCGTGAATCCGCCTCCGACCTGCACACCCAGCTGCGCGTGCTGACGGGCGGTGGGGTGGAGAGCCTCTGCCCCTGCTACACCCACCGTAACCAAGGATTGGTCTGTCCGCACATTGTCGCGCTGGGCATCTCCGTCATGCTGCGCAGCTCGGATCCGATGCGCGAGGAGAAATACCAGCAGGAGCAGCGCCGTAACCGTCGCCTGGCCACCATTGATCCCGCCACCTACATCCAACGCTCGCCTGACGGCACTCCCGCCACGCTCGAACTCTCCCTCTCCGCTGCTTGGGCCGCTGAGTTCCATCAGGACGCCATCTACCTTGCCATCTTCTTTTTGATCTACGATGAAATCTACCACCCGGGCCAGATTCGCGCTGACGCAACACTGCGGCTCTCGCAGCAGGATGAGGTGCTACTCTCCGTCCTGGAGGATATCTGCGAAGGCCCGCCCGCCAATCCAATCCAGCTCAACCCTGCTGACTTTATTAATATAGTGGAGATTGCCGGCGGCAAAAACTTCACCACTGGCGAGGCTGAGGTGCTTAAGGTTCAGAAGAGCTATGTTCAAAGCTATCTCAGGCTCTCCCTGGATCATACAACTGGTGACCTGAAAATCGCACCGCACTCACTCCTGCCTGAGCCTGCGGCGGACGAGCGCCGCCGCCCACTCTACCTTGTAAGCAACAAACGCGGTGCTGTTGCCTTGGATGGCCAGATCTGGCCCATGAGGAACATCCTCCCACTCCCCTACCACAGCATCTATCGCCAGGATGAAATTATCCCGCGCCCGCTTGTGGCTAACTTCCTCCGCCGCGATCTCCCAGTGCTTGAAAAGATGACCCAGCTCGAGATGGAAGTCACACCGGATCTCTTCGACTTTTCGCCTGCCCCCCCTTCATTCGAACTGTTGTTAAGAGGCAACCAGGCGGCGCTGCGCGCCTCGCTCAAAGCCTCCTATCAGAGCCACACCTTCTATGCCACCGCCCCTGAAACCCAAGCCAGCTTTGCCCTGCCTGACCCCGACGACATTCTGCGCTACCACACCCGCAACCCAATCGCGGAGGCCAAGGCGCTGCGCATGCTGCGGCAGCTCGGCTTCAGCCACCCAAACATGGAGATTCCAGGTGAACCCGCGCTCACCATGGTGGGACTACGCGAAGTGCTTAATTTCTTTGGCAGCGGCTTCTCCGCTCTAAAACGAGCTGGCTGGAAGATATCGTTCTCCGAAAAACTTGAGGCTATCTTCGACAGCCTGCCGGTCATCACCCCGGTGATCCAGATCAGCAAGAAAAACGAGCAGTGGTTTGATGTTGGCTTTGAATTCGAAACCTTTGACCACCCCAACCTCCACCCAGCTGATATTCAGCGCGCCATCAACTGCGGCGACTCCTTTGTGGAGGTCAACGGCGGGGCGCATCTGCTCGACACAGCCGCAGTAGAGTCCATGCGCGAGGTCTTCCGGGAGTGTCAGAGCAAAGAGAGCCAGCAAGTCGGCCACTTTATGGTGCCGGCGGTTTACGCCCCCTTTGTGCAGTCCTCGCTGCGGGCGCTGGATGGCATTGATGTTGAGGAACCCGCTGACTGGCGCGAGGAGGCAGCCCGACGCAACCGCTCCACTGACGCCCGCTTCAAAGCAATCGGCCTGGGGGCACTGGAGACTACGCTGCGCCCCTATCAAAAGGAGGGTGTCTACTGGCTGCGATTCATCGAAGAGTCGGGCTTTAACGGCATACTGGCCGATGAGATGGGCCTTGGTAAAACACTGCAAACCCTGACTTGGCTGAACCTCAAGCGCATAGCACCCGAGGCGCGCGGAAAACCAGCGCTGATTATCTGCCCCACCTCGCTGGTGGAAAACTGGTACCGCGAGGCAGAGAAGTTTGTGCCGCAGATGCGCTGCCTGATCCTCTCCGGTGCTGAACGCCACACCCTTTTTGATAAAATCCCGGAGGCTGATATTGTGATCACCTCCTACGCGCTCATCCGGCGCGACCTTGATGTTTATCAAGCACTCACCTTCTCCGCCGCTGTTCTGGATGAAGCCCAGCACATTAAAAACCGCTCTACCCGCAATGCGATTGCCGCCAAACAGATCAATGCCATCAACCGCGTGGTTCTGACAGGCACCCCGCTGGAGAACGGGGTCGCTGACATCTGGTCCATCATGGATTTCCTGATGCCGCAGTATCTGGGTTTGTATGAACAGTTCAAGATTAATTTTGAAACCCCGATCGCGAATGGCGAGCGTGAGGGCGAGCTGGCGCAGCAGAAACTGCGACGTATGCTCAACCCCTTTCTCCTGCGGCGTTTGAAGTGCGATGTTGCCAAAGATCTGCCCGAGAAGATTATCAAGATCGCCTTCTGCCCGCTCGCCCTTGATCAACAACGGGTTTACAACGAACTGCTCGCTGACTCCCGGCTCAAGATCAAAGGTCTGGTTCAGAGCAAAGGCTTTGAGCGCTCCCGCTTTGAGATCCTGGCCATGCTGATGCGGCTGCGCCAAGCCAGCTGCCATCTCGATCTACTGAAAGATCATCACACTCCTGGCGCCTATGAAACCCCCTCATCCAAACTCGAGGCCTTTCTCGAAATTCTGGACGAGGCGATCGACGGCGGTCATCGCATTCTGGTGTTCAGTCAGTTTGTCACCTTCTTAAAAATCATACGCAGAGAACTTGATAGCCGCCAGATCCCCAGCTGCTACCTCGACGGCTCCACCAAAGACCGCCTGGCAGAGTGCCGCCGATTTAACGAGAACAACTCAATCCCGGTTTTTCTGATCAGCCTCAAGGCTGGTGGCACGGGACTCAATCTCACCGGAGCCGACATGGTGGTGCATATGGACCCCTGGTGGAATCCGGCCGCTGAGGATCAGGCCACCGACCGCGCCCATCGAATTGGACAAAAACGCACGGTTTACAGCATCAAGCTGATCGCCGAACACACCGTTGAAGAAAAGGTGCTGGAGATGCAGCGGCGCAAACAAGCGCTGATCAACGCCACCATCAGCGCCTCCGACGAAGCGCTGATCCAGAAGATGACCTTCAATGATATCAGCGATATCATCGGGCTGTAACAGGCGCTTATGGGATGTGGAATGTAAGTCAACCTTCACTGAGAGCGAATAACTTTCGCATATTACACAAACTCATTTTGTTGCGGCGGGAAGCTGCTTTAGAACTTCTGGTGAAAAGTGCGGTTGATCACATCCAGCTGCTGTTCTCTGGTCAGTTTTATGAAGTTCACCGCATAGCCTGAGACCCGAATGGTCAGCTGCGGATATTTCTCCGGGTGCTCCATAGCATCCAGCAGCATATCACGTTTGATCACATTCACATTCATGTGATGGCCCTTCTCCATGAAATAGCTGTCCAGCAGGGTCACGAGATTTTCCCGGCAGGTCTCGGTTTCGCGCCCCAATGCCTCTGGGACAATCGAAAAGGTGAATGAGATACCGTCCTGACTGTATTCGTAGGGGAGCCTTGCGACCGATTTCATAGCGGCAATGCAGCCATGTGAGTCGCGTCCGTGCATAGGGTTGGCACCCGGCGCAAAGGGCTCGCCCTTCTTACGTCCGTCGGGCGTGGGGCCCGTGACCTTGCCGTAAACCACGTTGGAGGTGATGGTCAGAATGGAAAGTGTCGCAACCGCCTGGCGGTAGGTGCGGTGGCGGGAGAGCCGGCGCATGAAGGAGTTGACAATCTCAACTGCCATCTGATCCACCCGCGAGTCGTTATTGCCGAATTTGGGATAGTCGCCCTCAATTTCAAAGTCGATTGCCAGCCCCTGCGCATTACGGATAGGCTTGACTTTGGCGTATTTAATGGCAGCAAAGCTATCGGCCACCACAGACAAGCCCGCGATCCCGCAGGCTGCGGTGCGCATCACATCCTCGTCGTGCAATGCCATCTGCATGCGTTCATAGCTGTATTTATCGTGCATGTAATGGATGACGTTAAGGGTGTTGATATAGAGGCGCGAAAGCCATCGGCAGATTTGGTCAAACTTGCGGCAGATCTCATCATAGTCAAGGTACTCGGATGTGACCGGTGCCATCTCCGGGCCGACCTGATCGCCAGTGATCTCGTCCTTACCTCCGTTAATGCAGTAGAGCAGGGCTTTGGCGAGGTTGGCGCGTGCGCCAAAGAACTGCATCTGTTTGCCGATCCGCATGGCGGAGACACAGCAGGCAATGCCGTAGTCATCGCCGAATTTCTCGCGCATCAGCTCATCGTTCTCGTATTGGATGGATGAGGTTTTAATAGAGAGCCCGGCGCAGAACTGTTTAAAATTATCGGGCAGCCGCGGGCTCCAAAGTACGGTCATATTGGGCTCAGGAGCAGGACCCAGATTGGTCAGTGTATGTAGAAACCGGTAACTCATTTTTGTTACCATGTGCCGGCCATCCACGCTGACACCTCCCAGAGCCTCGGTGATCCAAGTTGGGTCGCCCGAGAAAAGCGCGTCGTAGGCCGGGGTGCGCAGGAAACGCACAATCCGTAATTTGATCACAAAATGGTCGACCAGCTCCTGAATCCGCGCCTCTGTAAAGCGGCCACCAGCCAGATCTTTTTCAGCGTAGATGTCAAGGAAGGTGGAGATCCGTCCGATTGACATGGCAGCGCCGTTCTGCTCCTTGACAGCTGCCAGATAGGCGAAGTACAGCCATTGAAGTGCCTCGCGAGTGTCCTGCGCTGGCCCGGAGATATCATAGCCATAGGTGGCGGCCATCTCTTTGAGTTCCATCAAGGCGCGTTTCTGTTCGGAGATCTCCTCACGCAGCTGGATGGCCTCCAGATCCATTGCATCAAATACATGGCAGACCTTGGCCGCCTCTTTTTGAGCAATTAAAGGGTCGAGGCCATAGAGGGGAACCCGGCGGTAGTCACCGATGATGCGCCCGCGGCCATAGGCATCCGGCAGGCCGGTGATAATGCCGTTGCGGCGGGCCAATTTCATCTCATCCGAGTAGGCATCGAAAACGCCGTCGTTATGAGTTTTGCGGTACTTAAAGATCTCTTCCACATTGTCCGGGAGTCTGCGTCCGTAAGCCTTGAGAGAGTTACGCACGGTGCGAATGCCGCCAAAGGGCATGATGGCGCGTTTGAGGGGCTGGTCAGTCTGGACACCGACAATCTGCTCCAGCTCTTTGTCGATATAACCTGGTTCAAAGGCGCAGATAGTGGAGATGGTGTTTTCGTCAATGTCATAGACCCCACCACGGCTACGCTCCTCAGCCAGCAGCGCCGCGGTTTTTTCCCATAGCTTTTTGGTGCGTTCGGAAGAGGGCGCCAGGAAAGAATCATCCCCATCATAGGGAGTGTAGTTTTCAATGATGTAATCACGCACATTGATATTGAGCTGCGAGCTTTTATTTAGAAGTGGCATGTTGGTTTTCTCCGGTTAAAGGTGAGGAGTGAAAAATTGTGAATTATGAATTCAGAAGTCAGAAGTCAGAAGTCAGAAGTCAGGAGTCAGAAGTCAGAAGTCAGGAGTCAGAAGTCAGGAGTCAGAAGTCAGGGTGCGGGTGCGCTGCAAAGAACGATAGGTTAACAAAAAGCTCGGCAGTATAGAAGCCGGAAGTCGTGAAGTCGCCAAGTCGATCCCTTTCGCCCGTCGATTCCGATACCGACCCCGACTCCGACCCCAAGTTATAGACACGAAACTATGCCAAAATGGCCGAGTTACAGGCAAGTATGGCCTGCAAACAGAGCTCCCGCAATTGACTGATCTTGATGCATCTCTCATTTGACACCAGAACATTATCCATTATCCAAAATCTAAAATCCAAAATCTCCACTCCGCGCCTGGCGCGGACCTAGACCCTATACCCCTGTGATCTCTGGTGAGGGCTGCTTGTTATAGACCTTGGCTCCAGCGGGCACTGAATGAATCAACCAGACATTACCGCCGATCACCGCACCTTTGCCGATCACAGTTTTACCACCGAGAATCGTCGCTCCGGCGTAGATAATCACGTCGTCCTCGACATCGGGGTGGCGCTTGTTGCCTTTGATCAGATGGCCTTCTTCGTCTTTGTCAAAGCTTAACGCGCCCAAGGTGACACCCTGGTAGAGCTTGACATGACACCCGATATTGCATGTTTCTCCGATGACAACGCCGGTTCCGTGGTCGATAAAGAATCCCGGGCCGATATTCGCGCCGGGATGAATGTCAATGCCGGTCTTAGAGTGAGCGTGCTCGCTCATCACACGGGGAATAAGGGGCACTTTACTACGGTAAAGAGAGTGTGCAATACGGTGTGTGGTCACAGCCAGGATGCCAGGGTAACTCATCACAACCTCCATGTGCGAATGTGCAGCTGGGTCTCCCTCGTAGGCGGCCTGAATATCCTCCTGCAGCATCCGCCGGATATTTGGCAGATCATTCATCAGGGTAGCAACCGCGTTTTCCGCATCTATCTGGCATTGCTGGCAGCTATCGCATTTGGTTTTCTTGCAGACGTAGTTGAAGGCGCGGTAGACCTGATCATAGAGATCATTCAGAACCTCACGCAGCAGACCTTCAATATGCTGGCGACAGTCGCCGCAAGCAATCGGAGCGGCCGCATGGCAGCCAGGGTACATGATCGCGACGAATTTATTCAACAGTTGGATAATAGCGGTTGTACCGGGGAGATTAACATCCCGCGTCGTGTTGGCTGGTGTTATGCCGTTGCAAGGGCCGAGAGCCTCGACGATCGCGGTAATTTCCTCTGTACTCCATTTTCTCATTTGATGACACCTTACGTAATTGTTTCTTATGTGTTTTTCTGGTAACTGTTCAGCTGGATCTTACCCATCGAGTAAGGGTTTAAATGGGTATTAAATCTACCATTTGCCAACTTAACAGGCAAGCCAGATGTGAAGTACGTGTTACGTAGCTAGAGGCTACGCCGTGACACGGCAGTATAAGGCTGCTTTACTTCATTATCACTTTCAATTCCACTTAAACTTTAGAACTTCACTCCCGCAATGCTATTCCGCTTAGGCGACTAGAAGAAACAAGTAATTGTTCTTTGCGAAAAGTTGTCTGTTTGTGAAATCGTCTAACTCTAATATAGTAGTCGCTCTGTGAGCGACACAGAGGTTTAGTGTAGTAGTCGCTCTGTGAGCGACACAGAGGTTTAGTGTAGTAGTCGCTCTATGAGCGACACAGAGGTTTAGTGTAGTAGTCGCTCTATGAGCGACACAGAGGTTTAGTGTAGTAGTCGCTCTATGAGCGACACAGAGGTTTAGTGTAGTAGTCGCTCTATGAGCGACACAGAGGTTTAGTGTAGTAGTCGCTCTGTGAGCGACACATGCCGCTCATAGAGCGGCTACTACACCCGATGCTGGCCGACGATGCCTATACCGACCCCGATGCCGACACCGAGTTGCGGGGCACCACATATTGACTGCGGAGCCGGCCTCTTGTAGGTCCGGTTTTCAACCGGCCATGTCCGATTGGAAATCGGACCTACGTTGTGCGCCTCTTCACTCGCACACTCTCGCATTCGCGAACTTACGCACTCGCGCCCTTCTTCACTCCGCGCAGGGCGCGGATCTAGTCGCGTTCCAAAGAGCCTAATAGAGTAAGGCCCGCTTACGCTCCTCCATAAACGCGCTACGGTCGCTCCTCCATTCTGTGAAAATCTTCTTCAACGCTACCCCCTCTTTCAACTGCAGACGCACCTGGGGATCTCCATAGAGCTGATCAAACCACTTTGCTCTGACCCCTTGATGTTGCCATACCCGCCGCGCACCGTAACATTCCGCCAGTTCACGCAGCAACAGCAAAGAGCATTCGACCGGACGAAACACCGCCGGATCTGTGACAGAGATCCGGACTGCCCCCAGATCTCGGCCAGCCAAGGGTTTAACCGCCGCAGTGTAACGGTAAGGGTGAAAAGAGACCCCTTTAATCTTGAAGCGCGCGAGGTGCTGGCAGAACTTCTCCGGCTCCAGCCAGGGAGCCCCGATCACGCGAAAGGCCAGATTAGTACCCCGTCCGCAATCAATGCCAGGCAGGGCCTCACTAAAAACTGCGACAGGATAGGCCAGAGCACTCTCGCGACTCTGAATAGACGGAGATGGAGGCACAAACTCTCCCTGATTACCGCTGATCACTGAGCAGGAACGCTGCCATTCACGCATAGTAATAACCCGCAACATTTCACTCTCCGCACTCTCCCGGTTCAGCCACAGCGCGGTCTCTCCTGATGTCATGCCGTAAACCATCGGTAAGCTGCAAGGAGCCACAAAACTCAAGCAAGAGGGATGGGGCATCGCCCCGTCAACAATCAATGGCAGCGGAATGGGGCGGTCGGTCACGATCATCGCAACCCCCGCTTCTCGGCAGGCCCGCAGCATATTTGCCATGGTCGCGAGATAGGTGTAGCAGCGCACCCCAAGGTCCTGCAGGTCGCAGATCACCAGATCCAGCCCATGTAGCATCTCAGGCGAAGGCGCGCGCATCGCACCATACAGTGAGTGAACCGGGATTTTCCACTCCGGGTGAATCGAAGAAAAGATTTCCTCACCAGCCAGTGCCTGCCCCATAAAGCCATGCTCCGGCCCAAAGAGCGCTTTGAGCGATTGCCCCACTTTTTTACGCAGGGCCTGCGCCGAGGTTGCGCCTGTCGCAACTAAGGCTGCCTGATGACTCAACAATCCAATCCGACGCCGTTGCAGCAGTTTGGAGTGCTGTTCCAGAAGAATATCCATGCCGCAGATCATAACTAACCCTCCTCTTTTAATCATCCACCGCATAGCGGCGGATATACTGTGTTGCTTTCAGTATGTCCGCCGCTATGCGGTGGACTGAATTTACATGTTTTTAAAAACAACATGTCTTGCCCTTCGAGTAAGAGCCTAGGTTCGCGCGCTGGCCGCGGAGGTCGGCTTTGCCTTCGGTTTACGATAGCGGCGACGATGCTGGTGGACGATTTCCCGCATGATCCCAATCGTCCACCAACATCGTCGCACAGCATCGTCGGCCGACACCGCTATGTGAGCGGTATTTTGCAACAGGCATGTGAAGAGCACGTCCATCACAGCTGGTCCCACGATAATCGGCATGGCAATAATCGTGCGCAGAGCGAACGCCCTCCGACGATTTAAAAGAGAGCCTGTCTTTTTAAACCTTTGTTGAAAAAGCGCGCAAGGTCGATCATGATACTAAAATCGGCAGTTCAACTGCAGCTGGTCAGGGTTGAGATAGTACTGTCCCAGCAGATACGCATTATCGTAAATAACTGCATAATGACGCAGCAGAACCAGAGGGGCGAGCAATGGATAAAGCTCATCATAGTAGCCCGCGATGATGCGGTGCAGCTCCTGTTTCTCGACCGCGGTCAGATCCTTTTTGAAATACCCACTAATGTGCTGAAGGGCATTGGTATGTTTTTTGCGGGTCGCAGGGGTGCTGAGCGCCTGCATTAAATCTGTGCGGTAAGCCGCGGCAATTTCTCTGACATTGGTGGCTGGAGCCGCGAGCAGCCGACCAAGCTTAGCGACCGCCGCAGGGTTGTGCGCCATGATGTTATACTTAAACGCGGCGTGAAAATCCGTCAAAGCTTTCATCTTCAGACACGGTTGCGAACAAAGCTCCTGCAAGCAAGTAAAGGCGCAAACCTTGTCGATAAAGCACTCACGCAGGGCAGGGTCGTTCAAGCGCCCCTCCTCTTCCACGGGCGTGTCAGGAAAACGTTTGATATAGGCCGCCGCAAAAATGCCGCGCCCCTGTTTGATTGGCGCCACACCCTGCCCTTGATAGACCTTCACCCGGTAGAGTCCGGAACTCGGCGACTTGCTCTTGAAGACAAAACCGCACAGCTCCTCCTGGGCCAGAGTTTTTAGTCTTGGCTCAATCCACCGCTTCATCTGCTGTGTAATATCCTGGCCGGTTTTAATTGTTATTAATTGCGGGTTAGCGATATCTCCCACCAGCCGCATCGCTTCACGCGGGGTGGATAGACCGCACTCCGACTCAGGACAAACCGGAGTGTACTCCACAAATTTTCCCAATTTGTCCATTAGAAAGGAGTCACGCTGAGCCTGCCCATCGTAACGCACCTTCTCCCCAGTTAAACACGTGCTGATTCCAATTTTGGTCTTTTTCATTCCGCCTCCTGAATACCTAAATTACAGTGAATTTTATTATACTACATACTGGATATCGTTCATAGTCGCTTATGAGGCCGGTAAGAATTTTAATTTAAGACAAAAAAATACGCATTGTCAAAAACAATACGTAAATTTAAAATGGCTCCGGCGACTGGATTCGAACCAGTGACCAAGTGGTTAACAGCCACCTACTCTACCGCTGAGCTACGCCGGATTAAAATTCTTTCCTGTTCAAAAAAAGTGTGTTTAATTTACTATATCGACTGCATTGTGTCAACGCCGATCTTACAAAATCTTTTTTTAATCTCCAAGCTACCCCAAAGTGATTGACAGTCCAACAGCCATTCGGTAATATTTGACACTCATACAGAATTACTCAGGTAGTCAGAAATTTGAACAATTATAAATCACCTAAAAAATAAAAGGAGAATAGAATGAATCGTTTAATGGCTTTGCTCATATCTGCGTTGGTTTCTATTACCATACAGGTTAAAGCTGATGGGTTTGTGTCGATGTTCAACGGTGCCGACCTGACAGGTTGGCACCCGTGTAATATCGCGCCCGAGACATTTTTCGTGCGCGATGGTCTACTGGTCACTACAGGAAAGCCGATTGGCACAATACGTACAATCAAAATGTATGAAAACTTTGAGATCGAATTCGAGTGGCGGCACATGAAACCCGGCGGCAACTCTGGTCTGTTCATATGGGCCGATGGTTTTCCATTCTGCGGTTCGGCTTTTTCACGCGGCATTGAGATCCAAGTGCTGGATCCTGGATACAGTGCCAAGGGCAAGAACGAGTGGTACACCACGCACGGTGATGTTTTTCCGGTCAACGGCGCAAAACTGACCTTGGCAGGTAAGATCTCGCCAAACAAATCGCGCAGTTTCCCATCCGAAGAGCGCACCCGGCCCTCTCCAGAGTGGAACCATTACCGCGTTATCGCTAACAACGGCGATATCTCTCTACATGTCAATGGCAAAGAGGTGACTATTGCCAAAGCCGCTTCACCGCGCAAAGGCTATTTGATGCTGGAATCCGAGGGCTCTGAATGCCAATTTCGTAATATAAAGATCAAAGAGCTACCCTCCACCAATCCCAGCCCAGATGAGATCGCACTGGAAACCGAGGGGTTCATACCGTTGTTCACCGGTCTGGACCTGCGCAACTGGAAGATTCCACAGGGCGACAACGGCCATTGGAAAGTTGTGAACGAGGTGATTGATTACGATGCCATGAGCGAGGCAGCAGGTGACAAGAACCTATGGAGCGAAAAATCCTACAAGAACTTTGAATTGATCGTTGATTGGCGCATCAAAGATACACCATTCGTTAACCCCAACGTCCGCCAAATCCTGCCTGACGGCAGCGAAGCCGTTGGGGCGGATGGCAAACTAATCGCCCTCCCCATGCCTGACTCAGACTCAGGCATCTACCTGCGGGGCATGGGCAAGTATCAAGTGAACATCTGGTGCTGGCCTGTTGGCTCGGGCGAGATGTATGGTGTGCGACGCGACCAAAAGATGCCGCCAGAGGTGCGTGCCGACGCAGTGCCGGTTGTCAAAGCCGACAATCCTGTCGGCAAATGGAACCGCTTCGAGATCACCGTCAAAGGAAACACGGTCAAGGTGATACTCAATGGTAAAGTGGTTCTGCCTGGCGTGACTATCCCGGGGCTACCTGAGAGCGGGCCAATCGCGCTGCAACATCACGGCAGCAAAAAAGATGGCGTTTGGACCAGCCCACCCTCGCTTGTGCAGTTCCGCAACATCTTCATTCGCGAATTACAGGATTAATTTAATACTGCACGTAGCAGCCTGTTATGGCGATCATCAATCCACAGACATTCTTCCGGTTTGCGGCTGATCATCACGAGCTGCTGGTCGAACTTTACCAGCACCGGGATGGGATCACCGAAACGGAACTTCTCCAGACTGCCCGGCGGTTTAGTGAAGAGGGCAGCCCTTCGGCCAGCTATATTGCAGAGCGGTTGCGCGAGCTGGGCTTCATTGACCATGCCCCGCACGCGACCGCGCAATATGAGATGACGCGCCCTTTTGCAGAGTTGATGAGTAGTCTGCTACGCGAATACCGGCTGACCAGCGTGGAGGTAATTCGAAGCTACTTCACGGCCATGGACAGCATGGCGGCCGAGATGGGAGAGGCGATTGCAAAGATGGACGGGGACCTTCTGGTGCGAGCCATCAACGATTCCTCCGAACATGTGGAACGCATGCGGCATGACTCCCGTCGCAATCGCGATGAGGTCATCGCCACTGCCGTGCGCGTGAAGTCGAACCAGGAGCGAGTGCCCCCGAAACAGCGCTATGAGATCATCAACCGGCTGTGGACCCGCTATCTGGTGCCCCTGCGCGACATGATCGACACCGAAAAGGCGATGGATGCCGCCCTTGACCGCATGGAACGCACACTGAAAGCAGCCGGGGAGCGCTTCCAGATTGATGGTGCCGTAATGCCAGTGGTGACTATGGGCTGGGCTAGGGTGCGACGCCTGCGGCGGGATGTGGTGGTTGATTTTCGCGAAAGTATCCGTGAAATCGCGCCCCTCTACGATGAATTACGACGGGAAAACGCGCTGGCGCGTGGGGCTTCGTATGCGCTGGAATTGACGGCCAAACAAGGCCTTGTGAAGCTGAGCCTCCCGCAGCGGCTGGGTCTTTGTAACTGGCAGCAACAGGGGTTATTCAGCGACTCGGCCTTGTCCGCTTATCTCTTGACTCTGCAAGGGTATGTGCCACTCCGTCCGCGCGCTCTGCATACGAGTAACACAACTGCGGCGCACGACCACCTTCGCCTCGATAATTTCGACGACAGGGTTACGGATGCCCTGCCAATTTCCGATGCTTTGGTATGGCTCTCCGAAACCTACCCTGATATGTTACTGGGTATGCTCTTAAAGATGTATGGCAGGATGCACTCTGGACGCTATGGCACAACAAGATTCGGAGCCAAAGCTCAAGCCTACACCATGCACGAAGCAACCCTGATGACCCACCCAATGAGCCTGGACAGGAGACAGCATTCGGAAAAAACAATGGGGGCAACTTGAAACTCGACAGCATAGAAATCGTAGGCCGCCTCAGTAAACAATGCCACCGAGTCACCAGGTCATCAGGTCAAAAAGCAGCTTATAGCCGGAAGTGCCGCGCAAGCAGCAAGGGATAAGCCGGATACCGGAGATCATTTCCGCGCACTTTGATACCGATTCCGACCCCGACTCCGATGCGTTTGACCGTCGAGTTACCCCATCGTTTTTTCGCGGCGCAGCCGCGCGGCGGGCTTGCCTATGAGTTGATCACCTGATCGTAGCAATCATCACTGTTTGATTAAGATTACGATCAAGATTGTGATTAGGAGGGAGAAACATCCTTATCTTAATCTTAATCCCAATCCTTATCCAGGGCGGCAATGCCGCCGGTTGACGATAGCGGCGACGATGCTGGTCGACGATTTTTAAGAGCGTGGGTTTTAATCGTCAGCCGCTATCGTCGCACATCATCGTCAACCGATGCCGCTCATCAGGCGTCGTCCCGCAAGCGGAACTATGCCCGACAAGTAGAGCGGCTACTACACGAACGGCAAGGCTTGCGCGCGACGGGAAAGCTATTTTAGTAGTTTACGCAGCAGACTTTCGCGTACTTCGATGGACTCACAGAGTTTAAACTGAACACGGGCGCGATGCAGATTCTGTCCTGGATAGGTTGTCTTAAAATAGATATTGCCCGCGAGATAATCTTGAAAAAAGCGCAACCCAAGCTCAAAGGTGATCAGCCGCACTGAATCAAAGAGATAGAATTTTGAGGCCTCGCTCAAAAACTTCTCCGCCTGTTCAAGATAACCGCTGCAGAAGGCCTCGCACAACTCCAGATCAAGCACCACTTTGCGCAGGTCACTCTCCTCCTCGCCAGCGGGATTACAAATCGAACGCACGGCATCGCCAAAGTCATAATGCACCAGGCCGGGGCTGATGGTGTCCAGATCAATCATAGCCGTGCCTTTGCCGGTAAAGTCATCAATCATGATATTATTGACCTTGGGGTCACCGTGCATCATACGTGTTTTCAACTCGCCGCACACCAGCGCTTTTTGCAGCACAGTCGCAAACTCGCGCCTTTTCTTGATAAACGCCGCCATACGGCGCGCCTCCATGGAAGAGGAGAGACGGGCTTTGGCCTCTGGCACACACTCGACCACCTCATCATAGGCAGATAGATAGCGTGGCGTGATATGAAACCCGGGCAAAGGGTCACCTATGGTCTCTGGCGCAAGATCGGAGAGCAACCAGTGAAAATATCCCAGAACAGTTCCGCACTCGTGTGCGTGCTCCAGACTCTGCGCCTCATCAAATGCGGTCGCGGAAGGAATTTTGGTGATCACCCGCCACAGCGCGCCGGTTTCATCTGCTAAATAATCTTTGCCATCACGGGTCTGAATGATTTTCGGCATCTGCCAGATACGATCAGCATGACAACAATCCTGCTCCAGTTTTTCATGCACATGCGCTGTGACCAAACGCAAATTCCGCATGATAAGGCAGGGATCAGGAAAAACATTGCTGTTCACCCGTTGCAGTATCACCTGATGCTCTTCAAAGGTATTTCTGAAAATCGCCAAGTAGGTGTCATTGACATTGCCGTTGCCTGTTGGCATGACCGTAACAAGGCGGCCATTGACATCAAATTGCTGTATTAACTGAGAGAGCTCCATCCAATATTTCCTATATGCTTAACTTTTAATTCCGCCGGATTCCCAGCCGCTTTTCCAGCTCATTATCACGACTGCCGCCCAGCTCAACTGAGCGCCGGTAGTACAACTCGGGATCATTCAGTTGCTTTGGATTCATCTCCAACAGAAGCCAGGCCATATTGATATAACCATCCGGACGTTCCGGCGCTGCTTTGAGTGCTTTGTCGAGCAGCGCCACAGCCTTCGCATATTGCTGCGTCACAGTATAAAAGCCAGCCGCCAGGAGCAATACTCCCTCATCCTGTCCAAAATCTGCCAGCAGATCCTCTAAAATCATCCTGACATCCGTCAATTTATTCTGACGCATGAGAGTCAACGCCATCAGATAACGTGCTTTAAAGCTCTCTGGCTCGCTGCGCAGGATCAAAATCAAAGATTTCTCGGCCTCGTCGTATTTTTCCACTGAAAGCATATCCTTGGCCCACTCCAGCTCCTCCGCCAGATTGACTTCTTTAGCGGAGAGCTTTCCCGCCGAAGTTTTTTCCAAGGAACCCTTGGAGGGAGCATCGATAATCTCCGGCTCAGGCAGCTCGGTTTCCATTGCCCTGCCGTCACTCCCTTTTGGGGTGAGTTTTTTCGAAACTTTAGCAAGTTTGTTGGTGGCAGCCTCAGCTGCCCGGTCACGTCGTTTGCGTTCAAGTTCACGCGTGTCTGTCACCGCTACCGAACGTGACGAAGAGTTAACTGTGTCGAGCATAATGCGGTCAACCTCGGTCTCACACAGTGCTCTGCGAAAACGCAATGGCGCGAAATCCGCGGAGGTCACCCGCTCCGGATATTGCCGCTCAATCTTAAGGAGTTCCACCAAGGCCTTGCGATAGAGTTCAATCGCCTTAGTCGAGTCGCCATCAACATAAGTTTTTTGCGCCTCATCCATTATTTCATTAGCATCCTTGAGTAAAACGGAGACTTTGACCTTTCCGCCTTCTTCAGCGGCAACGGCGGCAAAGCTGAACAAACTACAAGTTAAAATAATTAAAACTAGAAATGAACTCATTTTATACATCAATATCTCCAATTTGAGTCACATATAATATCACAACTCGATGGTGCCATCAAGCAGCAATTCTAATTTTGATTTTTTTTAGTTTGTTGTTGTATAGGGCATGATTCATGCTCTATAATACAAGCATGAATAACAAGAAAGTTTCACTCTTCGAAAAACGCGACGCGCTATTAGCCGAGA
>JBAYXX010000092.1:0-16748 GCA_041673345.1 Kiritimatiellia bacterium | reverse complement strand
GTAAATCGCATCTTGCCGTCCTCAGCGACAAGTTTCAACCGGTTACAATTTGTAACCGTTTGACTGCCCTCTTTTTTTAAGCGGTTTTTTAAAACTTTCCAGTAGTTGCGGGCAGCCTGATAATCCGGCTGCTGAATCAAAACCTGAATAATGTCAACCACCGAAAAATACCAGCTCTCCATCTGCTCATCGTAATGACGCCGGATCTTATAATTTTCGAAAATGGCCAAAGTGTTGTCAATCATCGTTCCCCTCCCCGCTGTTCAGCTCCTTGCCCATCCGGTATTTGATGTCGTAGTTGATGATGAAATCCAGCTCCTCATGCGTAAAGCCGTAGTGCTGGGCGAGAAGGGAGTCAATCTGGTCAATTATGGGCTTGGAAAGTTTAGGATAATATTCATCGTAAATTACTTTCCCCGTAGTTTTATATGTCGTTTCTTTGCGGTATTTATTAGATTCATAATCCAGCAATAAGCATTCGGTTGCTTTTTTTAGCTTATGTACAGCACTTAACAAAGTTTCTACTGGAATAGGCATCGTTTTTATTTCGCGCATATTCAAATGCCTACAATCCGATAAGCTAATAAACCAAATGTAAAACAATGTGCTGTTAAGCAGTGCGCATCCTATCGTTTGGATATTTTCGTCATTAAAACACAGCTCTTTAATTTGCACAGATATTTTTTCGCCATCTTTTTCATTCCAAAAATATGGCGTTTTTTTTGTTGCTCGGATCCAATATTGAGGAGCATTATGAAAGAATATTTTTTTTCTGCCATGCAAATAATGAGAGAGCAGTTTATGCTTAAGTAATTTACGAATCAAGGTTGAATGAATAATTGATCCACTTTTTGGAATAGCACCTAAAATAGAAGTGTTCTCATGTCTTGTGAACACCAAAGAATTAAAAAGGTAAGAGCGGCATTCCGAAGTCCACCGATTGTAGGCTGATGTAAATGACGTGTTTTTTGGGGATTGTTTTTTAATGATGAAAATCGTAGCTCTTATGTGGTCAAGCCCATCAAATAGTTTGCCTGGTCTGTCATCGAATGTAGCGAATAACCGCATACTAAAATGTTGATTCAGAAAAGTCTGTATTGGTATCATTCTGTCTGTGCAAACGATTGGTAACTGCACAATCATGCCAATTAGTCCGGCAGGCGAAATTATTGACTCAGAACGTTCAATTGTGTTTACATAAATGTTGCCACATGTAGAAGTTTTATAGCCTATCAATTGATACACTTTCTGTGTCTTAGAATACTCAACATACGGCGGATTCCCAATCACCACATCAAACCCACCTTGGTCATGGACAATCCCATAAAACTCTGCGAACCAGTGGAAGGGCTGATGCGTGGCAAGCCACTGCTCATACTTCACGTTACTGTAATGCTGTTTATGCAGGATTTTATCTAATTCATCTCTTAATTTTCCCAGCCGCTCGTTCAAGTCGTCTTTCGCTGTTTTAAAATCTTCAAAATCAGCATTGCCTTGCAGTTGAATCTCTTTGTAGTGGGCAAAGGCGCGGGCCACGATGTCACATCTTTCCTTGATCTTTTCCGCGTCATTATCAAAGTCGATTACACCGACAAAAGCATCTTCAAACTGTTTTTGTGTCGCATATCCCACCAGCGTATTGCCGGCGCGGATATTAAAGTCAACATCCGGCAGCGGCTCCAGCCCCAGATTAGATTTGCGGTAGTCGGCGTCAACAGTTGCCACCAGTTTTAAGAACAGCCGCAATTTGGCGATTTCCACGGCTTCATTCATGATGTCCACGCCGTAGAGGTTGTTCAAAATAATGGACTTGTAAATAAAGTATTGTTGATTCGGATGTTCCGGCGCGTTCACCTGCGCCAAAGTCTCTTCAAAACTCGCATGGCTGCCTTTGCCTGATTCATCAATGAAATTACCCATCCGCCGGATACAGGCGTCATAGAGCGGTTCAAGGATGTTCATGGCTGCAAAGAGAAACGCGCCGGAGCCACAGGTGGGATCCAGTATGGTTATGTTCGAGAGGGCTTCATAAAAGTGGCGGATAAACTTGGCATCTTCGGTTGTTTCGAGCACATCCTGCGCGAACTTGCGGATATTGAGGTTGCAGGTGATGAATTCATTGATGGTGTTGACTTCATTATTTGTAATTTTTGCGCTAATCTCCGCGTAGCGTTTGCGCCGTTCGATCACTTCGCGGTAAAGCTCAGTCGGCAAGGCAATATCAGCGGGCGCGGGCTTGTTCCAGCTTTGACGGAGTTCCCAGAGCCATGGGCCGTTGCCGCCCACCACACTGTTTTCCAACTCCGGCGCAAAGCCGCTCTGTACCTCAGCCGGCAGGTCGTCAAACAGATCGCCGGTCTCCGGCACGCCGTATTTAACCGCGTCATAGATGTAATCATCGCCACTGTTTTTGACCATCTGCCAGAGCCAGCCGTCACTGGCAAAGGCTTGCGGGTACCTCCGTTTAACTTCGTCAAACAGCCACGGGATAATGCAGTTTTTGCCGATGTAGTCGGTAATGTCCTCCTTGGTGTAATAGGCGCCCATCTGAGCGCGGTCGTTGATGTATTTCTCAAAGATATACCCGATAACATCCGGGTTGATCTCTTTGCCGCTGGCGCTTTCGCTGGTATCAAGATGCCACTCGTACTGATCAAAAAAAGTGAAGAGATCTTCAAACGCCTGATCCTCAATCTGGATTTTCTTAAAGGTCTTTTCAATTTCGTGTTCGTCGAACAGCCCGCCGTTAAGGTAGGGGATTTTGCCGATTTTAACTTCATAGTTGTCAGTGTGTTCCGGCGCGCCCAGCCCTTTATGGAAAAGGGCCAGCAGAAAATCGCGATAGAACGAAAAAAACTGGTTTTTGCCTTTATTCGCTTTGCATGCTTTGAGCTTGTCCTGCAGATAGTTCTTATTGTTATCCAGAAAACCTTTTTTCTGGATGAAATAGCAGAACATCAGGCGGTTCAACATCAGCGAGGCATACCAATCCATGTTCAGTTTTTGATCGATGCCCTTTATGAATTTCAAAAAAGCGGTGTGCTCTTTTTTAAAACCTTCATAGAATTTTTTGGTAACGCGTTCATTGTTCTGCTGGAAATTATCGGCAACGCGTTTAGTGACATCGATGATGGTGACCTTTTCTTCTTCGTCCAGCGTGAAAAACAAACCGCTTGTCCGCTGATACAGCAGCTCCGGCTCCTGGGATAGTGAAAAGCGGGTTTCGCTTATTTTTGTGGGGGCGCCGGCTTGACGCACTGCCAATTGCCAGATCTGCTCGCGCTGATGCTGATCAATAAAAATAATGAGATGCTCCTGAAAGAGCTTGGTCACCGTGCTTTCAATTTTTTTGCGCATTGCCGAACTGGGCAGTTTGTTCCCTGGCGCGGGTTCGCAGACAAAAATTCGGAAGCCGCTTTTCTCAGCAATACCGTTGATAACAAAGGTTGCGTCATCAACAATAATTGTTTGTTTTGTCCGATCATTATTCCAACCCAGCTCATTAAACAGTTCACGGAAATTAAATTCTTTGATAAATCCAGAAAACTCAGTTTTGGTAATCGCCATATTTATGCTCCATTCCTGATGCCCAGGGAACAAATAATCTGGGACATTCGGGTTGCCTGATCTTCGTCATTGGTGATACACAATTTGTCATCATCCCGCAGTGAGACCACAAGGTGTGCCAGCCCATCATCCGCTATGCCTGCTTTGAGCTGGCGGTTCAGGGTGTCACGGGCGAACTCTTTCAGCGGGTATTTGAAAATATCGTCCACGGCTTTTTTCATCTCTTCGGTCACAAAAAGCGTGCCGTCATTCTCTTTAAAATAACGATCAAGGCGCATATAGACCCGGTACTTGACGCCGGATTTTTTGCCGAGAGAACTTCCGGTGGCCACCTCTTCGTTGCTGATAATCCCCACTGCGGTTTTTACAAGGTGGTGATGGTCGGGCAATTTATAGAGCGGCTTTGCCTCTTTGTTACACTCCGCTGCTTTGAGTATGGCAAGCTGGGACTGGGTAATCATTTTACCCTGCACATCAAGCCATGCGAGGACATCGTTGTCATCCGAAGTTCGGGTGTAAACAATTACACCCTCCCGCTCTTTTTCAAAGGTGTTGGCTTTAGTCGCGTAAATGACGCTGGGCATATCGGGGATGATTTTGGCAAGCGTTGCATCGGCGTCGATGGCGTTTTTCCATATCTGATAGGCATAAGAAGCAAGGTCAACCTCGGTATCATCCTCATGGTCAAAGATGCCGGATTTTTCATTGTAAAGATCACGGATGTTGACGGGGTCGCCGTCAAAAAAGGTTTCATCAGAACCGACGACTTCCGCGTTCTCTCTGATTCTGGTGCTCAGTCGCGCCCTAAGTTTGATAATTTCTTCAACGCCGTCCTCGGGAAGAAAGGAGTAACACAATATCTCATTGAATTTCTGTCCAATGCGGTCAACGCGCCCGGCGCGCTGAATCAGCCGGATAATCGCCCAAGGCAGATCATAATTTACGATGATATGACCATCCTGCAGGTTCTGCCCCTCACTGAGCACATCGGTGGTCACGAGTACGCGCAGTTCCTCCTTCGTGCCTTTAATTTTGGGTTCTTCATTACTGATCGGGCTGAAACGGTGCGCATAGCCGGTGGGATTGTCACAGGAACCTGTAACGCACTCAATGCTTTGAACGCCTAGTTGTTTGAGTTGTTCGCACAGGTACCAGGCAGTATCGGCAAACTGGGAAAACACGAGGACCTTTTCGTTTTTATGGGTGTTATTGATCAGATTGAATAGTGCGTGCAACTGGCGGTCTTGATCGGGATACCATTTTTTCGCAGTAGCTAGAATCCTGATAATTGTGCGGCTGTCGTTGATAAGCGACTTTTTCATTTCAGAATAAAACAACCCGCTGCGGATCCATTCAAATCGCAGCTCATATTTATCGGCAAACAGCTTGTATATCTGTTTAGCGCGCTTGAGATACTCCTCTTCATTCCGAATAAAAGAGATGCTGTTATCGTCGACCTCGGCGTCCGTGTCACTGTCTTCAATAAAATCATCTAAATTCTCCACAATACTTTTCCCGATGGGGATTGGCAGGTTATTCTCGGTTGCATAGATGAAGACGAAATTGCGTAGAATATGACGGGAAAGAGAGAGCAAAAAGGAGTAACCGCTGCTCTCCAAGCGCTTGAATAAATTGGTACGGCAGAAACCCATCAGCCGTTTGCCGGCACGGGAAAGGTTGGCGATAATCAAGGATTCGGCATCTGTTGGTTTTATGATCGCTTTGGGGTTGATATAGTTTCCAAGCCCGTAGCGGGGTAGATCGAGGCTGTTAATGGCATCTACAATGGCGGCTGAGTAAAGCCTGGCGTACTGGTCTTTTTTGTCCTTCGGGTTGAATGGGTAGGCCACTTTTTTGGGTAAACGGTCAGGGAAATAGGATCTGGTTCCATCAGGAAAAGTCAGGTATTTACGATTGTTAGCACTGTCAGTTCCCGCATAATTACTTTTTATAAAACTGCGCGTCCGTCTGACCAGATAGAGTCGCATAAGTTCACGCCAGTCATCCGAAATCTCGCTCTTTTCAAATGCTTTAATGCTGCGGATAAATGTTTCTGTGTGTTTTGAAGTAAAATAAACTTGGCCGCCGATACTTTCAATATACCGTTCAGGGCTGATGCCGAGGTCTTGGTCATCGGCCAGAAACAGCCGTAACTGATTGGACAAGTCGACATAGGATTTATTATAAGGGGTTGCTGAAAGCAGGATAACCTTGCTCTCGTTTTCTTCAAGATAAGATTTAATGGAGCGGTAGCGGCTTCCCTTATCGTTACGCAGATTATGGCTTTCATCAATAATAACAAGTCGGTAACGCCGTAAATTGGGCAGCTGTTTTTGCACCATACTCTGCGAGAGCACCTTGGCATGGAGCTGATATTTGTGGACATACCCCTCCCACATGTCAACAATGTTTTTCGGGCATAGAATCAGCGTCTCTAGAAAAAAATCTTCTTCGAACATCTTGGCCAGTGCGACGGCAGTAATAGTTTTTCCCAAGCCAACTACATCACCGATCATCACACCTCCACGTTTATGCAGATGATGTGCTGCGACTAGAACCGCTTTTTGCTGGAAATCGAATAGCTCTTTTCGGAATACTAGGGGAAGTTTATATTCATTGATACCTGCACGGGCTTCGCGTGAGAGGTGATAAGCTATTTTCAAATAGACATGAAATGGGGAGACAAGTCTGTCAGCAGCCCAGCTTTCATCAATGATCTGAATCAGTTCATCTGTAATATCGATACATTTGTTATCATCCCAGCGATCATTAAACCATTGCGCTAGTTTAGCGGCGGCATCTTGGTCCATAACATCAACATTAAGTTCGCCCTGTTTGGATAATCCTGCCAGCGTAAGATTGCTGCTTCCAAGAAATCCAACGACCGGTACTCGGACATCATCGCTAATGGCAAGGTAGAGCTTCGCGTGAAGCTGATGTTTTAAATACAGCTTGACTACGACCTTTTTTCCTTTGAGCTGCCGACTTAATTTGCGTAGGTATATTTCATCCCGTTCCGTCGGCGTTCCGATAGTCAATTGCTCTTTAAATTCATACGCGAGTTTTTTCTTCAGTTTCAGCATCTCAGCTTGATCGATTATGTAGGTATCATCGTGCAAAAACGAGTCCCTCAATATTTCCGAGGGAAGTTTCTGCATGCCAACAAGAAGCCGGCAATACCGGTGGAACTGATCATATTTTTCAGTAACCAACATTCCATCTAACTCATCAATTCTATCGGCTATTTCATGCCAACCCCGCAGATTAAAATAGCCAACGCAGAAATCGCCGCGCTTGGAAACCTTTAATGTAGCGGCCAGTCCCTCTGAAAGCTGGTTTTTGATGTTGTCATAGATTTTAGGCATAACATCCTCGTTTAATTTCTTGTCCTGCTGTCAGACGAGCATGGCGCACTATCGTTTAAACGCTTTGCATTTTCTGCATAGTCACAATTTGACATAAAGAAATAAAAATTTATTTTACATTAAAATGAGAACCAAGTAAATCTTCTTATTTCCAATATCCAAGATAATTGAGAACATTGTTGTAGCCGAATTCGACCGGCATCCGCAAAACGTGGAACTCAAGAGCCTCATGACAGCCTGGAGACGGAAATGAAAATGAGCAATTGCGTAAATTGAATATTTTTTGCTACTATGAAATTGGAATGAGGAAGATGGCTATCTATCAGATTGAGTGAAAGAACTCCGCTCTTCGGGAGTTGAAGCGAATTGACCGGGAACATCACGCTGAACGGCACAGCGTGCCGCAGCCCGCTAGCGTGGGCGTCCGCTGGAAAGGATACAATGGAAAAAGGGAACCCAGTTTTGAAATCAGCATTCATGCAGATCGTCGAGAATCAAATACGTGATGACGACCCGCCAGAATCAAGAGAAACGCTGGAACGGCTTAAGTCCGATGGCATTTCTGAGGAGGATGCCCGCATCTACATCGCGCAAGCCGTGAGTGTTGAGGTGTTCGATGTCATGAAAAATAAGAAAGAGTTCAACAGAACTCGTTTCATCAGAAATCTCAAGTCACTTCCCGCAGAACCGAAAATATGAATCAGCGTACAAACCGATCAAAAGGTTGCAAAAAACAAGAAGTTTAGACAACCATTTTCGTAAGTTGTGGAGTGAAGTACCTCAAGCTTCCAGCTTGAATGAAAATGTTTTCTGCAAGCAAGATGCTTGCACTACTCCATTATCACTTTTAGGGTCACTTCTCAATAATCAGGATTGCAAATTAATCCTTCGAGAAGTATTTTACGCTAGGAATATCTTTAAAATCAATATCCTGAGTCCATAAAGTAGCATTGTTAAGTTGGGCTGTTGCCAAAATAATGCTGTCGGCCATTGGTAGCTTGTATTGCAGGCTCAGCTTTGAGGCTGCCAAGGCTATCTTGGTTGTTAGATTTGACACGGTTCCTCTCTGCATGGCCGCAGCTACCAGAAGTGCATCGTTCTCTCCTCGTTCCCTCAGTACAACTTTAAAGACTTCATAAATAGTAATGACTGGAACAATTAAATTTACCGTATCTTTTAAGGGTTGAAGATACTTTTTTGCGTTAGGTCCCTTTGAGAAGTACTCCAACCAACCGGAAGAATCTACGATGTTCATACACGGTCCTCTTCTCGTTCAAAATCCGTATTAATTCCTTCGAGAAAACCGTAAAGTTCTGTGATATCCTTTTCCGGGATCATTTCAATCCTGCCATCATATTCAATGACTTGTATTTTCTGTCCTGCCTTCAGTTTAAGGGAGTCTCGAACTGGGCGGGGAATAACTACCTGGAATTTAGGTGAAACTGTGACTGAATACATAAATAATCTCCATCGATGTGTTTTGGTATTACAATATCATGATCGATGGTTTGTTGCAACTTCGATTTGTGTGTCGTGAACGGTTGTCCGTAAAGGGCAAGCCTTGGCTTTCCTAGTTGGTCAATAATTGAGAGCCTGCTGGTGGATAGTTATTGATCCACTCCCCGCACGCTTTACCGTTCTGCGAGGGAGATGTTTTTAAGGTAAAAAATATTTGCGGTAAAAAATATTGGTAGCGTGATAGTTAGTCCTGAGCACGCGCTTCATGATCTTCGGTGAACGACCCACGTTTGAAAACAATCAGCAATAGTATGATTCGCGGTTTTTAATTATTCTTGTCTAAAGTCTGACAACAAGATTATAATGATAGCGTAAAAACCGGGAGAAAAAAGGAGTGGATTATGTCGACCAACCAAGCCGCTTTTCCAACGGTTTGTGTCGAACTCAAGGCGGGCGGACAATGCGCAACGAAGGAAGCCGGCAAAGGGGCTGGTCTCGCTTGACGCCCTGATGGATAGTGATGAGCATGCCTTTGAGCCCCAGGGCGAAGGACTTTCGCCCGATAAGATATTCGACAGGCAGTGGGCTGTAGGGGTGGTGATGCGTGTGATCAGGCAGCTTGAAGCAGAGTATCAAAACACAGGCAAGACTCAGATCTCAGAGCCCGATTCGCGCAGCTGAGCCACTTGAGATTGTATTTGTGCGTAAAAAGCATTATAGTTCTGTTCATGAGGTATTTATGAGAGTCTTGGTTTCTTGGATAGGGCATACTGATATAAGGTTTCTGTTGAACGATTGTGATGAAGGAACACGCAATGAAATCAGCAAATATGTCAGGCAAAAGCTTGAACCGCCTGCAAATGGAGGTCCAATAAAAACAATTCTCTCCCACGAAAAATTCGACAAAATATATTTGATTAGCAACCTGTCTGAAAAGCTTAACTCTGAATATGTTAAGTGTTTAGGATTTGATGCCGATGTGCAGTATGAAGAAGTCAAGTACGACCCACCCAAGGATATTCTGAAAAAGATGCGCGCATTGGAGAACTCCATAATCACGGATATGGATGAGCTTGAGGCATTGACAATGGGCAATTGACAATGGATAATTAACAATGGGCAATGAGTGATGAAGAAGAATGTAGTAAAAGAAAAATCGTTTGCGTTCGCTTTGCAAATTGTTAGACTGGCGGAATTCTTGCGGAATGAAAAACATGAATATGTGTTGAGCAAACAAGTATTGCGATCAGGAACCGCAATTGGTGCTTTAGTTCGAGAAGCTGAACATGCAGAGAGTAAAGCTGATTTTATCCACAAAATGTCCATTTCGCTAAAGGAAGCTAACGAAACAGAATATTGGATCGAACTACTATATCAGGCACACTACTTAAATCTGCAGCAATACAATTCCATTCGTCCTAAAATAGGCGACTTGAATCGCTTACTTATAACGATAATCAGAACCTCAAAAGAAAGAGGTGGCAAATGAGTGCTAATCAATTGCTCCGTAAAAACTGTGATTTGTCCACTGTCAATTGTGCATTGAATCCTTTATTTTCAATATCCAATTTGATGACCAATGCCCTCACTCGGATAGAGCGGGCGCGAGGCTTTCTGGATGCCGCCACCTTATCTGAGGAGTGGATTTCGCGTATGAGCAAGCAGGCTTTGTTGCGAGAGGCTCATTACACAACCCACATAGAGGGCACACAGCTAACATTGGATCAGTCACGGATGCTATGGGAAGGCAGTGCTGTAGATGATGCGCAACCCGATGATGTTATTGAACTGTTGAACTATCGCGATGCCTTTGAGCTGGTTAGCGAGTATCTGACCAGCGGTTGGCCGGTAAGCGAAGCGCTGATAAGAGAGATTCACCAGCGACTGGTAAAGGGGGTGCGGGGCGGTTCCGCTATGCCGGGACAATACCGACTTGTGCAAAACTACGTTGCAAGCAGCGGAACAGGCGAGATCATCTACAAGCCGCCTGCGCCGGAGCAGGTGCCTGGAATGATGCGCGAGTTGGTGGAGTGGCTGCAGATGGATACCGAGATTCACCCTGTGCTTGTTGCAGGTATTGCTCAGTTCCAGCTTGTACACATCCATCCATTTGTTGATGGCAATGGACGTACCTCGCGCTTACTTTCAACGCTCTGCCTCTATCAGAGAGGATATGATTTCAAACGCCTATTTACAATCAGCGAATATTACGAGCGGGATCGATCTGCATTTTACAAAGCGATTCAATCGGTCCGTGAAAACAACATGGATCTCACATCCTGGCTGGATTATTTTGTGACAGGGTTGGCGACTCAATTGGATGAGGTCAAAACCAGTGGCACTCAGGCTATAAAACTGGATTTGCTTGCAAAAGATTATGGGTTAAACGCACGACAGTACACTGCTATGGAGCACCTGCTGGAGAATGAACGATTAACGATAACTGATTATGAGGCTCTCTTTCCGCGGGCAAATCGTAGAACATTGCAGCGGGATCTAAAAAATTTACTGGAGGCCGGGGTAGTGGAAGAAGTCGGTTCAGGCACAACAGACCCGACTCGCTACTATAGACTTTTAAAGCTATGACAAGCTGTGACATTTTACTGTGACATTACTATGATAATAACTATGACAATAAATCAGGCTTGTAATGCACTTTGCGCAACTTGCGCCAAATAAGGCAGTTGAGAGTTGAGAGTTGGAATAGATGTCCGTCTTGAGGATGACACGGTGTGGCTGACGCAGGCATACATAGCGGAGCTGTTTGGCAAGTCCAAACCAACTATTAATGAACACATAAAGAACATTTTTGCGGACGGTGAACTTGACGGAAAAATGGTTATTCGGAAATTCCTAATAACCACTCGTCATGGTGCAATTGAAGGATTAAGAAGCTCAAACCACCTGAGGACAATCAAGGCCAGGAGTAGTATGCGCATTAAAGCGAGGGAGATGTTTTTGAGGTAAAAAATATTGGTAGCTTGATAGTCAGTCCTGAACACGCGCTTCATGATCTTCGGTGAACGTCCCACGTTTGAAAACAATCAGCAATAGTATGATTCGCGGTTTTTAATTATTCTTGTCTAAAGTCTAATAACAAGATTATAATGATAGCGCAAATAAATGAGAAAAAAGGAGTGGATTATGTCGACCAACCAAGCCGCGTTTCCGACAACCGATTGGGGGTTGCTGAAAAATATAAGAGGTAAAGACCCTGAGTTACAGAGGGTGGGTCTTGAAATCTTGGCTAAACGCTATTGGTATCCGGTCTACTGTTTTCTGCGGAGGTTCGGACACAATGAGAGTGACTCCAAGGATCTGACACAGGCTTTCTTTTCCGGGTGGATTGAGAACAACGGCTTTGCAAAGGCGGATTCGGATAAAGGCCGATTCCGGTCGTTCATGCTGACCTGCCTCAAACGGTTTGTGTCGAACTCAAGGCGGGCGGATAATGCGCAACGGCGGAAGCCCGCAAAGGGGCTGATTTCCCTTGATGCCCTGATGGATAGTGATGAGCATGCCTTTGAGCCGCAGGGCGAAGGACTTTCGCCCGATCGGATATTCGACAGGCAATGGGCTGTAGGGGTGGTGATGCGTGTGATCAGGCGGCTTGAAGCAGAGTATCAAAACACGGGCAAGAGCTCCCACTATGACATTTTTTTGCAGCGGATAATCGCCCCTGTCCTGCACGGTGCGCAGGAGCAAACGCTGGCTGCTCTGGGTACCAAACACGGGATGACCGAAAAGCAGGCGGGCAACTGCCTGCTGACCGCCAAACGGGCGTATAGACGGCTGATGGAGGATGAGGTCCGGCTGTATGCGGCAAGTGAATCTGAGGTGGCCGATGAGATCCGGGAGCTGTTTCGTATTTTGGGGCAGTGACGGCGGCTGGCAAAGGGTTAGTTCGCGCTGGGCATGGAGCTCCCGTCTTCGTCCCGCAAGCAGAACTATGCCGGACAAGCGGCTGCGCCTCGGGTTGTATAATGTAGGGTGTAGAATATGTAGCGATAAACTGTAGGTCCGATTTCCAATCGGACATGTCCGGTTGGAAACCGGACCTACGCTAGATACGGCCCAACAAACAACTTTTTGAAAAAAACAGGCAAGAATAAAAGAGAGCAAAGCCCAAATGTATTAGCCCCCGCATCTGTAATAAATTGGGCGACTTAATTTTATCCACGCAGCATTCGACAAAAAACAGTGTAGAAGGAAGTATGGGCAAGGTGTATCATGGCATAAATGAATTGGGGTGAGATATGACGGAGTGGAATGCGGGACAGACGATTCTGGATGATTACGTGGTGGACAGGGTGCTGGGTGAGGGCGGCATGGGTATTGTTTATCTGGTGCATAGCCGGACGAACGGTCGCCAGTTCGCGGTCAAACGCGCGACAGGTCTTAAAGAATCAGATCGGCGCAATTTTCTGGCGGAGCTGCAGACCTGGATTGATCTGCCGGAGCATCCGAATATCGTTCCATGCCGGTTCTTTCGCACTGTAGGCGATGAGGTGCTGATCTTTGCCGAGTATGTCGAGGGTGGCAGCCTCAAGGATTGGATTGACTCGAAGAAACTTTATGAAGGTGGCCCGCAGGAGGCGCTGGAACGCATACTTGATATCTCAATCCAGTTTGCATGGGGTCTGCACTGCATGCATGAACTGGGGGTGGTACACCAAGACGTAAAACCGGGCAATGTGCTGATGTCCTTTGATGGGGCTGTGGCAATGCAGGGGGTGCGGCCCAGAGTGACCGACTTTGGTTTGGCAAGGGCGCGGGCTGCAGGTGGTGAACGCTTTATGCCGGCATTGGGTCGCAGCATTCTGGTCAGCAGTGGTGGACACACACCGGCGTACTGCTCGCCGGAGCAGGCCGAGCGACGGCCGGTGACGCGGCAGACGGACATTTGGAGCTGGGGGGTGTCGGTGCTGGAGATGTTCACAGGAGAGGTGACGTGGATCTCTGGGCAAGTGGCAGCCGAAGTATTCGAACAGTATCTGCAATCAGGCGAACCCACTGAGGGAATTCCGGCTATACCGATTGACCTTGCTGAATTGTTGCGGCAATGTTTTCTCCACCAATCTGCGGAACGTCCCGTTGATCTGGCCCGGGTGGTGGAAATCCTGAAGGCGGCCTATCGCAGGGAGGCAGGTGCCGCCTACGACCGTAAGCTGAATACGAGCGCGCAGGCGACTCCATTTGGAGCTGAAATCGAAGAGCGTCGCCACTACGCTGGCGCGGGTTGGATGAATCCGCAAGAGTGGCTCGAAAAGGGGCTGCGTGCAGCGGGGCGTGATCCCGCAGAAGTCGGAGCGATGCTGTCCCGTCGGGGAGTCACCCGGCGGGGTGAGTTGGTGGCGGAAATGGCCGTCTATGACGAGGCCAAGCGGCTGTATCAGCAGTTGGTGCTGGATGGACGAAAGGAGTTGGAGAGCGATTTGGCTGAGCTTTGCTACGATAAGGCTCTGATCCATCAGGCAGCGGCTGACGGAAATGGTGGGTTAGAGGAGTACGACCAGGCTATTGCGATTTGGGAGCGGCTGGTCAACCAGGAAGGCCGCCGCGAATTGGCAAAGGGTTTGATTTCGGCCCTTATGAACAAGGGCTTTATGCTTAAAGTTATGGGCGATTTGACCGAGGCAGTAAGGCTGTACAGCGAGGGTATTGAGATTATCATGAGGCTGGTAAAACAAGAAGGACGATGGGACATCGCTTCTTTTCTGCCCAAGGCACTCATGAACAAAGCGATTGTGGTCGCTGATATTGGTGATTTGAGCGGGGCAATCACACTTCACAATCAGAGTGTTGATATCTACAAGTATTTAATCGAGCAAGAAGGTCTGAGCGAATTGGTCAGTGGTCTGGCTGCGGCACTTATGTACAAAGCCAAAGCAGTTTATTCCATGGGCAATCTGGCTGCGGCGGTTAGGATGTACACTGAGAGTATCGATATCTTCAAACGGCTGGTAGAGCAGGAGGGTCGACAAGAACTGGCCTATGAGTTGGCTCAAGCCTTACTGAACAAGGCGGTTGCTATTAAAGTCATGGGCAATCCTAGGGCAGCAGTTGTGCTTTATGACGAGTGCATTGTGATCTGCAAGAGGCTGGAGCAGGAAGGTCGGTTGGATATGGCTGATGATTTGTCCAAGGCCATAATGGGCAAGGCCAATGCGTTATTTTCCATGAACGATTTGGCTGGGGCGATTAGGCTGTACGACAAAGGCATAGCGATTTTCAAACGACTGGTGGAGCAGGAGGGCCGTCGTGAACTGGCCAATGATCTTGCTACGGTTCTCATGAATAAGGCAACTGCGGTCAGTGCTCTGGACGATAATCACGGGGCAGTGACGCTTTGCGATCAAGCGATTACGCTCCTGGAGCGGTTGGTTAATCTGGAAGGCCGCCGCGAACTGGCCAATTTGTTGGCGACGGTTTACGTGATCAAGGCCGAAGCGGTCAGTGCTCTGGGAGACAATCGCGGGGCAACGGTGCTTTACGATCAGGCGATTACGATCCGGGAGCAGTTGGTCAATCAGGAAGGCCGCTGCGAACTGGCCGATGGCTTGGCAATGGTTTACATGGGCAAGGCCATCGCTGTCAACGCTCAGGACGGCCATCGCGGGGCGTTGACGCTCTACGATCTGGCGATTGCGATCTGGGAGCGGTTGGTCAACCAGGAAGGCCGCCGCGAACTGGCTGATCGCTTGGCGAAGGTTTACTTTAATAAGGCCGGCGCGGTCAGCGCTCTGGATGACAAGTGCGGGGCTGTGATGCTCTATGAGCAGGCGATTGCGATTCTGGATCGTCTGGTCAATCAGGAAGGCCGCTGCGAGCTGGTCGATGATTTGGCACGTGCTTACATGAACAAAGCTATAGCGGCCAGTGTTCTGGGCGATAATCGCGGGGCTGTAGTGCTGTACGATCAGGCGATTACGGTCTGGGATCGGTTGGTTAACCAGGAAGGTCGCCGCGAACTCGCCAATCTTTTGTCGACAGTTTACTATAACAAGGCTGGTGCGGTCAGCGCTCTGGGCGACAATCGCGGGGCGGTAGCACTCTACGATCAGGCGATTGCGATCCGGGAGCGGTTGGTCAACCAGGAAGGCCGCCGCGAACTTGCCGCTGACTTGGCGATGGCATACACGAACAAGGCCGTCGTGGTCAGTGCTCGGGGCGATGATCGCGGGGCAATGACACTCTATGATCAGGCGATTGCGATTCAGGAGCGGTTGGTCAACATGGAAGGGCGCTGCGAACTGGCTGATGACTTGGCAAATGTTTACATGAACAAGGCCAATGCGGTCAGCGCCCTGGGCGACGATCGCGGGGCAATGGCGCTCTATAACCAGGCGATTGCGATCTGGGAGCGGTTGGTCAATCAAAAAGGCCAGCGTGAACTGGCCGATGACTTGGCGACGGTTTACCTGAACAAGGCCGTCGCGATCAACGCTCTAGGCGACTATCGCGGGGCAATGGCGCTCTACGATCAGACGATTGCGATCTGGGAGCGGTTGGTCAACCAGGAAGGCCGCCGCGAACTGGCTGATCGCTTGGCGACGGTTTACTTTAACAAGGCCATCACGGTCAGCGCTCTGGGCGACAATCGCGGGGCAGTGGCGCTCTACGATCAGGCGATTGCTATCCGGGAGCGGCTGGTCAACCAGGAAGGCCGCCGCGAACTGGCCAATGAATTGGCAATGGTTTACATGAATAAGGCCATCACGGTCAGAGTTCTGGACGACAATCGCGGGGCTGTGGCACTCTATGATCAGGTGATTGCGATCCGGGAGCGATTGGTTAATCAGGAAGGCCGCAGCGAACTGGCTGATGGCTTGGCAAGGGTTTATATGGGCAAGGCCAATGCGGTCAGCGCTCTGGGAGACAATCGCGGGGCGGTGGTACTCTACGATCAGGCGATTGCGATCTGGGAGCGGTTGGTCAACCAGGAAGGCCGCCGCGAACTGGCGGGAGACTTGGCAAAGGCATACGTGAACAAGGCCAATACGGTCAGCACTCTGAGCGACAATCGCGGGGCGGTGACGCTGTATGACCAAAGTATCGAGATTCTGAGGCGGCTGGTGGAGCAGGAAGGACGCAGCGACCTATTCGGTGATATGCTGAAAAACGAACTCTACCGCGCTGGGGCTTTACAAAGCATGGGTGCCCTTTCTGTTGCCGAATGCCGACGTGCGCAAGCCGCCTTCGCCGGGGTAAGTGCTGAGAGCGAGCGCACGGGAAGTGCGCGTTTGCAAAATGTGATGATATGGGCGCAGGCGAATCTCGACGGCATTATTTAATACAACTGTTGATTGACTTTGAGAGGTGCAAATGGGACTGGAATCCGACGGACGCTGAAGAACG